>NZ_NPJH01000042.1 GCF_002251365.1 Prevotella sp. P3-122 | reverse complement strand
CGTAAGGTTATTAACCTTATCGGCAATGATATATATATGCATAGACCACGCAACAATATATTGTCACTCGAGATATAGCATGAACCGCAAATATGAATACGCCACAGACAAGATTTATAACCTTATCGGCAATGAAGGTAACAAATACAGACCACACTGCTATAAATGATAATCACTCGAAATGTCGGATGAACCGGTTTTCTTTAGTCCGAAGGCTTTTGCGTCTATCTTGTCCATGAGGAACTTGTAGAAGTTGCGTATGAGTTCTGTCAGCAGCAGGAACACATTGTTCCCTGCCATGAAGGACTTTGGAAGCCTTACCCATCCGAAGCCATTGTTCCTCCACACAGTCGCCGCCACAGAAGTAGACACTTGACAAAGAACCCACTATCTCGCGCTTTGATAACCGAACGATGTGCACCGAAGTCCAAGAACTTTGTCGATTACCGGACCCACAAAACAGGAAAAATGCTCCCTCACGTGAAATATTCCTCCAAAAGGAGTGATTTTCTCAGATTTCATGCTTACCTTTGCCATGTCATTGATAATTTTTGCTTGTCTTGATTTGCAGCACTAAGGTAAGTGAACAATCTGACATGGCAAAATCCTGAACTGCTCGGCTTTGCCGCTTGCCACAAGCAAGAACTTTTTGTTGCTCAGGTACTTATAAAAAAGTTAAACTAAAGTGCTGCGGAATTTAGGAACAATAAGGATAAAGTAAACTCCAATGTAACAAATTTAAGAATCAGAAATTAATCCGTTACTCAAAAGCAGATTTATGAAAACAAGAAAACAGATAGCAGCTGAAAAGAAGAGATGCAATAGTCACAACTGCGCCCAGGCGATTCTTCACACATACGCAGACGTGGCCGGTATCAGTGAGGAAGCTGCCATGAATATTGCCGGAGCCTTTGGTGGCGGCATGGGCTGCATGGAAGGAACATGTGGCGCACTCGTCGGTGCAGGATTAGTACTTGGCTTGGCAAATAAAGACAAGGTAAAGTCGATGAAGCAGATGCACCAGGTGATGACCAAGTTCCAGGAGAGAAATGGTGCCACGCAATGTAAACTGTTGAAGGGTGTCGGAACAAAGGTGATGCTCAGAGAGTGTCCTGACTGCGTAGCCGATGCTGCAGAGTTTTTGGAAGAAGAATTAAATCAGTAAAATCAAAAATAAATAGAACAAGACAATGAAACAGAATCAAAAAATCGCCATTCCTACCAACGAGGGAATGTTATGGCCACATTTCGGTAAGGCTCCACAAGTAACTATAGTAATCGTCGAGGAAGGACAGATCAAGGAATCCGTCATCAAGCAGTCGCCAGAGCATGAGCACGGAGCCATGCCGCGCTTCCTCGCTGCCGAGGGCTGTACGGATGTGGTTTGTGGCGGGTTAGGACAAGGTGCCGTGCAGATGCTCGCTGAATTAGGAATCGAAGTCCATGCCGGAGCACCAGCCCTGCCCGTTGATCAAGTGCTGGCCATGTATCTTGATGATACTATCGAATACGGTGACGGAAGTTGTCACCATGACGGTTGTGGCGGTCATCACCATCATCATGAGTGATATGAGGAAGGCAAGCAGAGAGATGGATGCAGCCTTCGCATTCGAGGTATTCGACAAGGCACCATATATCACCGTCAGTTTCACACGGCCTGACGGCTGTCCTTATGGTGTACCTTTGTCGTTGGTACGGAAAGATGAGACGACCTTCTATTTTCACGGAGCCTTGGAAGGTGAGAAAATGGATTGTATCGCCAGCAATTCCAAGGTGGCATTGTCAGCCGTAACACGTTGTTCTCCTACTGTCGGCCCTAAAGACGGCAGTTTTACCCTTCAATACAAATCGGCGATGGCTACAGGTGTTGCCGAAGTGGTTACGAATAGAGCTGAGAAGATAGAGGCCCTTAGGCTTATCTGCTTACGTTTCCTTCCTCACCACATGGATGCTTTTGATGCAGCTATTGAGCGAAGTCTGGAAAGAACGGCGATTGTCAAGATAACCCTGACAGAACCGCCTACAGGCAAGCGTAAGCAGTATGATAAGCAGGGTGAGGAAATGAAGTGGCAACGAATGGAATAGAAAGACATGAAGTGGACTGTATTAGTAGATAATCGCACGAATGCTCCAGGTTTAGAGACAGAGCATGGGTTGTCGATACTCCTGGAAATGGAGCACCATCGCATCTTGCTCGATACGGGAGCCAGCGATATGCTCATCCGTAATGCTGAGCGGTTAGGCATTGACCTCGGCACTGTGGACTATGTGTTCATTTCCCACGGTCACAGTGACCATGCCGGAGGGCTGAAGAACTTCATGGCCATCAACGACAAGGCGAAAATCATCGTATCACCGTATGCTCTTAGCGGGAAATTCTATTCCAAACGCCGTTATCTGCACAGCATCACCACCGAATGGCCGGAGATACCTTCAGAACGACTCTTGTCCATAGAGCAAAGCGGGTGGATAACCAATGACCTGTATATCATTGCCCGCATCCCGCAAGTGCATCCGATGCCCAAAGGCAATCAACACCTCTTTGTTGAAACGGCAGACGGAGAATACATCCCTGACGACTTCCGCCATGAACTGGCCCTCTATACCAACGGATTGCTGTTTACGGGCTGTGCCCACAGCGGACTGGAGAATATTCTTGCGGCCACGCCTTTTCCAGTAAATGAGGTTGTTGGAGGTTTCCATCTCCTCGACGGTCATGAGTCGGAGGATGAACTCGGCGAACTCGCCTACAGACTGACAGACTACTATCCGCAGACGCACTTCCATACTAGTCACTGTACGGGCGATGCCGTGTTTCCCACGTTGAAGGATGTCATGGACGAACGGCTTCAAGCCTTCTCATGCGGCACAAATATTGAAATAGAAATCTAATCAGATATGAAAAGAACCTAAAATCCGCAACTAATATTGATGCTTACTAATTTTGCAGTTCGCTTCTCCATCTGACGTATCTGTAACTGTCAAACCTCTTGACTGCAAGAGACAGACAAGATCGTGCGCACTGGTGTACGGCTTCTGGAATGGGATTCTGTTACTCATTGTATAAAAATAAAACGACCCGCACATTTGAGCTTCAAGAAATCTCTTCCTCCTTCGCACCTCGGCAATGTTCAAACAAGTTTGACATTGCTCTCGGTTTGTCGTCGGTTGAGCATCGTTGAGAGGCTTGGCGGGTTCTGGGGGGCCAATGGTACTGCTTTTATTTGGAATAACCAAACTTATTTGAAGAAAAAGAATAAAGTTAGCCTAAGAAATCGTCATTTTACATTAAAGTGCCATTCTTTTCCCTGCCTTTTTGAATCAATTTGCACCAAAGATTATCTGTCTGGCGACACATAAACATTAGATAATCCGTTCACACTCGACAAAGCAAAAGTAAACTATTGTTTTGCTCTGCAAAACTCTTAGATTTCCCATTTTTCGCTATTGCACTTTTTTGTACCGTTCAATTTTGGGAGTATCATGTTTCCATCTGTGTTTCATTTACTTGAAAAAGTGCAAATCAATCCCACATGAACCATGATACGGGCAAGTCCTGCAAGCTTGACGAGAAAGCCATGAGCGAGATGCAGACGGTTTTGGCTGAGTGCTTGGAGATGGAAAGGGGCATCTCAAAGGAGGTTACAGGCAAGGAGCATTTGGAACGCACGGACTTCATCCTTGCCAAACAGAAGCAGGAAGCGGAACGGGTCAAAATCGAAAAGGAAGCAGCCCTTGCCGCCAAGGAGGAAGCGGAAACGGAACGACGGCACATCGAGGGCGAGAACAAGGCGAAAGAGAAATACCGCCAATCCCTTGACAATGACATCGCCGACAAGGAACGTCAGTTAAGGGATGAGCGCAAGACGAAAGTGGACAGCATATTGGACAGCGTAAGCAGTTTTGTCGGGGTGGGCAAATCCGCAGCAATCGAAAAGGAAAACGCCAAACTGAAAGCCGAGAACGAGCGTATGAAGAAAGCCTTTCCCCATGCAGTCAAGAACAAGGTGGAGGAACTGACAAAAGTTTTGACAACGGAGAAACAGAAAGCCGAAGCGGAGCGTGACAGGGCTTTGGTGCAGAGCCGCTCACTCGCCACTGAAAAGGACAAGGCGGTACGGCAACTTCAAGAACAAAAGGACGGCGAACGGCATCGCATCGATTTTGCCGTAAGCCGTGCCACGGCAGACAAAGATAAAACCATCCGCTTGCTGCAAAGTGCGCTTAAAGCGAGTAGACATATCCTGAATGTGCTTGCCGATATTCTTTACAAGGCAAACGAAGTCTTTAAGCAAGCCATTGATGCGATTATCCATTTCGGCACGGAACAGCACAAATCTTTCTTCGCCCCATCCGAAGCTGCCGACATCAAGAGCGTGATGCAAGAGTATGGGGAAACAACCGAACAGCAGAATGTTGTCGGTGTATGGCTCTGTGATTATGCGGAGAGCCGACAGCCTTTTGACGAAATTAAACATCGCCATACACTCAAAGAGGTTGGCGATGTTGCAGAGGGGAAATATGATTGGAAAATCAAAAACGGACAAGGAATAGGAATATAATGCCCTACTTAAAGGCTTTCAGCAGAGAGCATATAAGATATTACAACCGTTTCCACATTGGCTTCCGGGTATTTGGTTTTGTAATATTCGGTCAGGTCTTTATAAAGATAGATGGCACTTGGTGTTCTATCAACATCTTTTGTTTGAGTAGCATAGCCCATAAATACGTCAAAAGACAGATTGTCAATTGAGTTTTCTGCTTCATCTAAAAAAGTCCATTCTCCGTAACCGACTATTCGTGCATCTGGGGGAAGTACTTTATAAGACTCCGGCATTTCTTCTGGTGCCTTACTTTTACTCTGTATGATATACGGACCAAACACTTTGTTGTCATCCTGTAAGGCTATCCATTTAAGGGTAGCGTCTTCACCACGATAAAGCATATCGTGATAATCCAACGGAATAAGAGAGTTGTCTTTCAAATCCTGTTCAATGAGTTCTTTATTATCCGCTTCTACCGCATATCTGTATTGTGGTAGTGGAATATTGTCGTAATATGCTTTTGGAATAAGATGTAATGGCAAGTTTTCCGAGTCTTTTTTATCTTTGGATATCACTTCAAGTAACTCGCGTTCTGTCCATGCAGGAGTTCCCATACTATAATCCAAATAGCTGGTTTCGCCGATTTTTATCTGGTATTCATATCCTTTCTCAAACTCAAACCCATCAATGTTGCCAAAGGCACTCCATTCATCGGACGGCTCTTGTTTTACAGCGTAAACTTCTGACAAGTAATTAAACCCTTCAGACCAAAGGACACCCGGTATTTTTTCCGATGCCACAGTCAGCACATACTCTTTGTAATCTGTTACTTTCCTGCCTTCTTCATCATCGTCACTACACGCTGTCAGTCCTACCACTGCAAACATTGCCATAAGCAGTATTCCGAAAAAGTCTTTCGCATTCATTTTTATCTTTTTTAATTGTTAGCTATTATAAAAATGCAGAAACTCTAAAAATATTGCATCTCGGATGCAACTTTTAATTCCGTATGTCTTGAATAAAGTTGCTCCAATCCACAATCCAAGTACAAAGGTAGTGAATTTCCTATCAATGAACTTCTGCGCAGAGCAAAAATTAGAGTTCTAAGACTTATTTCATACAGCATTTGTACTCCTATTGGCTCTTAAAGTGCAAAACATACTAAAAATTAATCGTGGCAAGCAATTCCCCGACAAGTCCTCTGCTGTTTTGCCCCCGTTCCGACAGACCTGCGGCAAAAGATAAAAATGCCTGCCGATTGTTAAGTTTTTGTTAAATTTTCATCTTCATACGCATCTTTTTCCTACACGTTCTTTCCCTCAAAAACAGCTTTTTTACCTCATTTATACATAAGCAAATTTTTGTACCTTTATTTTCTTATATTGTTGATATTCAGCGACAAAAACTCTCTCATATGTATTCCACATGGATTCTTTACCTATTTATATTGTAAGTTGTATATGCAAGTGAAGCTTTACTTGCAGCCAAGTGAAGGTCTTGTTTCACCTATATGATATTCTTGTTTCAGCAAAATGAATTTTTCTATTCTCATATATAAACATACAAGCAGTATAGTGTCATTAAAACAATAAATTGTTAAATTCTCGTAAACAATACAGCATGTATCAGACAAAAATGTTATTTTTGCCATATCTAACAACCTAATATCCATTTATTAACCAATTATTATAAGTATGTCATCATTTTACCAAAAACTAATTTTCGCGGGGATTGCAATGTTTTCCACTGAGACATCTTTTGCAATCGATTTACCGAAAATCGGGCAAACGATTACCGACGGCAAATCCTACATCCTAATCAATTACGAGAAACCCAACAAGTATTGGTCGCGTACTCCGTGGGACGGTTCCTATTATCTTCTTGACTATTCCTCCTCTTCCTACAAGACCTCAACTTTCACGGCCCATCAGGAAGCAGACGGCACATGGTATTTCACCGTTGACGGCCGAGCAGAAGAGGAAGAGCCGCTGTATGTCGGTTTCCAAATTGGCGCTGCCAACCTCAACGGAAACCTTGAGCTTAAGGCCCACTTCGTTGTAGAGCCCAGCACGGACCATGAGGGATTCTACAAGATTAAGTCGGGCGATGATATGCCGTGTTCCGGTACCCGTGGACTATACCTTCACCTAAATTCGGGCGGCGAGTATGTAGTTATCACATTCTATGGCAACCAATGGTTCCCAGACTACTATGGAGGCGTTGAGACTATTGACGACGGTACGGGAACCCCAATCGTGAAGATTACGGAAGACAACTGGATAGTTCCGTTAGACCGCGAGCATGAGAATTGGGCTTTTGCCGACACGGCAGATATTCCTGCTTATTATCAGAAAGTGAGGCTCTACGAGGCTATCACAGAGATTGAGCAAAACAGATATGAGGACGAGACATACCTTGCCGGTTATCAGTCGCTGGTTGCCTTGACATCTGACATCTACAATAAGGCAGACGTAACTATAGACGAGCTTGGCGCTGCCTATGAGCTTATCCAGCTCAAGCACAATCTCTACAATGAGATAGTTAAGGCAAAGGAACTTCTTGGGGAGGATACTGACGCTGTCCTTACAGCTGCCATTGAAAAAGCCGTCTCGTCATTCAATAGCGTGAACACGGAAGCGGAGATTGAGCAGGCCATATCAGACCTTGCCAACGCCGAGCTGAACTACAGCCTTGGCAACGGCGATATTACAGACCTTGGCAAGAACATGAGCTTCGAGGACCTTAGCGCACAGGGTGGAGTAGAGACCTCGGTCGTTGGAGCTACACCAGCAGGATGGAACGCTTACGTAAACGGTACTCAGGTTTCTACCACAGAAGAGCTTACGGCCGCAGGTATAAGCGGATGGTACGGAATAAACTCTGACAGCGAGGGAGATATAAAGGACGGCACACAAGCATTCGGTATATGGATGGCCGGTATGCCCGATTACGAAATCTCACAGACCATCAGCGGTCTAGAGAATGGTACCTACCTGATTACGGCAGGCGTTATGGTTGGAGCAAATGGCTCTGGCTCACGCCGTACCTCACAGCGCGTATTCGGCAATTTGAACAGCACATTGTATGGCTTCTCAGACGATTACGATCTGTCACGCTTCAATCCACAGGAGGTATTGGCATTTGCTGGACAAACTGAGGAAGTAACCGACCGTCTGCTGTCGCCGATTACTGTAAATGCCTACGTATATGACGGCAATCTGACATTCGGTTTCCGTACAGACGGCGACATTGCCAAGGCACGTCGTGACAATGGTAACGCCAATGGTGGTGACGGATGGTTCAAGCTTGACAACTTCCGCATTCAGAAACTTCGCTACATAAAGGAAGACGCACTTGCCATTTTCGAGGACTACACCTCTAAGCTCTCCAACTATATGTACGAACAAATGCAGAGCTCCGTTTTGAAAAAGATTGAGACTGCACTTGAGGAATACTCCGTGAACAATGACAGCGAGCCGCAGGCAATTGACAACGCAATACTTAACCTGGCAGCCTTGCTTACTGAGGTAAAGGCATCCGTAGATGTATATGCTGAGTTCGCATCTGTTCTTATACAGCATCAGAGCAACCTTACAGACTACAGCAACTACGCTGGAGCAGGTGCCTACGGTGACGTTATAATGGAGGCCGAGGATCTGTTTGGCAGCGGCGACGCAAGTGCAGAGGAGCTTGCCGAGATGCGCATACGGCTTGAGCAGGCATTCAACGACTGCAAGCTCTCTGGCGTAGCAGTGAATATCTTTGTCACAGACCTTATCACAAACCCGAGTTTCGAGGATTTGTCGGCACAGGGCAACACACCGTCTTCTGGTGTAGCGGCCGTCCCGGCTGGATGGACATTGAAAATTAACGGCGAGACTGTTGAGGGAACACCTAACGGCTATATCTCCGGCTGGTGTGCCATCAATGGTGGTGATGCTATCTCTGTTACAGACAATGACGGCAACTATTACGATCATCAGCCTGTTGACGGCTCGTATCTCTGGGGTATCTGGACATCCAGCATGCCTGAGGTAGAGCTTAGCCAGACAATCTCTGGTCTGCCAATGGGTACATATATCGCATACGCCGATGTTATGGTGGAAAACAACTGGGCAGGCAACAATGTCACTACACAGCGCATCTTCGCCAACGATTGCGTGCAGGTATGGGCAACACCTGAAACCATTTCTGAAATGAACATCCCGGCCGACGTTGCTGCAGCTAAGGCTTTCGACGAGCAGGAGATAGACAACATCCAGCATCTCACATACGCTGGCTATACCTGCGAGTCGGGTGATGCCACCACATCACTTCTTAAGCCAATGGAGGTAACGTTCGGTGTAGGCGAGGACGGAATTGCCGTTATCGGTTTCCGTACCAATGGAGTGAACGTTGATGGCAACACCTTTGATAACGGTGCGGTTAACGGTGCAGGATGGTTCAAGGTGGACAATTTCCGCCTCTTCTACAAGAGCGAGGAGACACCAACAGCCATCAATAACGCTACATCCGGTAACAGCATTGAGATTGTTGGTCAGGAATACTACAATGCAAATGGCCAGCGCGTCAGCGGCATACAGCCAGGCCTCACCATCGTGAAGAACCGTCTGGCTGACGGAACTGTCAAGGCCGTAAAGATTATCAAGAGATAACACGAGGGACATTTGCTCAAATTATCAAATTTTATTTTGCCATGCGACTGAAAAGTTGTACTTTTGCAGCCGCATGGCATTTTTCATGCCGTGCCGTAAGGAATTAAACATATATATCTTCAATGTGGTTAATATTGGCATTTCTCTCAGCTGCCTTGCTGGGATTTTATGATTCGTTCAAGAAAAAGGCATTACAGGGTAACGCTGTCATTCCGGTATTGTTTCTCAATACTGTGTTCTCGTCACTTATCTTCGCACCATTCATCGTGCTGTCCTATTCATCCTCTGTTTTAGACTCGTCGCTCGTACATGTGGCCTCTGGCGGATGGGAATGTCACAAGTATATCCTTCTGAAGAGCTGCATCGTATTGTCGTCGTGGCTCGCTGGATATTTCGGTATGAAGCACCTGCCGCTGACAATAGTTGGCCCAATCAATGCCACCCGTCCCGTAATGGTTCTTGTTGGTGCCTTGCTGGTATTCGGTGAGCAGCTGAATGTCTGGCAATGGACTGGTGTAATGCTTGCCGTTGTCTCGTTTCTGATGCTTAGCCGCAGCGGGAAGAAGGAAGGTATCGACTTCAAGCACAACAAGTGGATAGCATGTATAGTGGTTGCAGCTATACTCGGCGCCGTGAGTGGCCTGTACGACAAGTACCTTATGGCATCGCCGGCAGACGGTGGGGTAGGGCTTGACAAGATGATGGTGCAGAGCTGGTACAACATTTACCAGATGATAATGATGGGAATAATGCTCCTTGTTCTGTGGATGCCGGCACGCAAGCACACGACGCCATTCCGATGGGACTGGACAATAATCGGTATATCGCTGTTCCTTAGTGCGGCCGATTTCGTCTATCTCTACTCACTGAGCCTTCCTGGTGCAATGATTTCCATTGTCTCTATGGTAAGGCGCGGAAGCGTGATAGTCAGTTTTCTGTTTGGGGCCATTTTCTTCCACGAAAAGAACCTTAAGTCGAAGGCTGTCGACCTCGCACTGGTGCTTTTGGGAATGCTTTTCCTGTATTTCGGAACAAAATAAAAGTTTTTATCTGCGAAAGATTGGCAATATGACAGAAAAATGCTACCTTTGCACGTGAATTGATACATACTAGCACTTTTTTTATGGCACGTAATATTTTCAAGGGATTAGGAATAGCTCTCGTTACGCCATTCACGGCTGACGGACAGGTTGACTACAAGTCACTTAAAAGACTGCTCGAATACCAGATTGACAATGGGGCTGATTTCCTCTGCATCCTTGCTACAACTGGCGAAACGCCATGCCTTACTCAACAGGAGAAGGATAACATCACCCAATTAGTTAAAGACGTAAACCACGGACGGCTCCCAATATTGAAGGGATGTGGCGGCAACAACACTGCTGCCATAGTGGAGGAACTGAAGAATAGCGACTGGACTGGAATAGACGGTATACTCAGCGTTTGTCCTTACTATAACAAACCTTCACAGGAGGGGCTCTATCAGCATTTCAAGGCCATAGCAGAGGCCAGTCCGCTGCCCGTAGTCCTATATAATGTTCCTGGAAGAACTGGTATTAACCTGAAGCCCGAGACCACTGTAAGGCTTGCCAATGACTGCGAGAACATTGTTGCCATAAAGGAGGCATCAGGCTCTCTTGAGCAGGTTGACGAGATTATCAAGAACAAGCCCAAGCGCTTCGACGTGATAAGCGGCGATGACGCGCTGACATTCTCGATGGTTGCCAGTGGAGCTGCTGGAGTCATCTCTGTTATAGGCAATGCACTGCCCAAGGAGTTCTCAAGGATGATACGACTGGAGTTCCGTGGCGAGTATGAGCCTGCCAGAAAGATACACCATGCCTTTACAGAGCTTTACTCGCTGCTCTTCGTCGATGGTAATCCTGCCGGCGTAAAAGCCCTGCTTCACGAGATGGGCTTCATAGAGAACCAGCTTCGACTGCCGCTTGTGCCCACTAAGGTCTCCACGCTACAGAAAATGGCAGAGATACTGAAGGACTTGCGAATTTGATGCGCGACGTTTGCTTTTGAATATCAACACATCAAAATTTTTTATAGCTATCTGTTATGAGAATTAAGAGTAGTCTGATTTCGTTGTTCACCTATGTGATGCTGCCAACATTATTTGTCTGCACATCATGCAAGAGGGGCGGTGGCAACACTTCCTCCTCACGTGAGATGCAGGTGACCAAAACAGCAAAAGACCATTCAGAGAATGTCGTAAAGTCGCTTACGACAGAGCAGTTCACCAATATCATAGCAGATATCAACAACGATGGTCAATGGAAGTACAAAGGCAATAGTCCAGCCGTCATTGACTTCTATGCTACGTGGTGTCAGCCATGCAGGATGATGGCTCCCGAGTTTGAGGCTGTGGCCAAGGAATATCAGGGAAAGGTCGACTTCTTCAGGGTAGACATTGATGACGAGCAAAGACTGGCAGACTACTTTGACATAAGCTCCATTCCCACCTTATTATATATACCACTCACCGGATCTCCCATCTTGGAGGTTGGTGGACGTGATAGGGAACATATTAAGAAAACCGTTGAGACAAAGCTTCTGAAATAGCTAAAGTCCAAATGATAAGCTATTGATTGTAATATCGAATATCGACGAAACATTAGATAATAATAAAAGGTGTACCATGGGTACACCTTTTATTATGTAGGATATTTGCTCTCCCTTAATTACTTCTTGTTCAGAGCGAGGTCGATAGCAACGGCGATAGCTACAGTAGCACCTACCATTGGGTTGTTACCGATGCCGAGGAAGCCCATCATCTCAACGTGTGCAGGAACTGATGAGGAACCGGCAAACTGAGCGTCAGAGTGCATACGGCCGAGAGTATCGGTCATACCATATGATGCGGGACCTGCTGCCATGTTGTCTGGGTGCAGGGTACGGCCCGTACCACCACCAGAAGCAACAGAGAAGTAAGGCTTGCCAGCAAGTACACGCTCCTTCTTGTATGTACCGGCTACCGGGTGCTGGAAGCGTGTCGGGTTGGTAGAGTTACCAGTGATGGAAACGTCTACATCCTCGCTCCAGTTGATAGCTACACCCTCGCGAACGTCGTCAGCACCATAGCAGTTAACCTTGGCACGTGGACCATCGCTGTAAGGAATGCGCTTTACAACCTCAAGCTTTCCTGAATAGTAGTCGAACTTGGTCTGCACGTATGTGAAACCATTGATACGGCTGATAATCTGTGCTGCGTCCTTGCCAAGACCGTTGAGTATAACGCGAAGAGGATTCTTACGAACCTTGTTGGCCATCTCGGCAATCTTGATTGCACCCTCAGCGGCAGCGAATGACTCGTGACCGGCAAGGAATGCGAAACACTGTGTCTCCTCACGGAGCAGACGGGCTGCGAGGTTACCGTGGCCAATACCAACCTTACGGTCATCGGCTACAGAACCAGGAATACAGAAGCTCTGAAGACCAAGGCCAATAGCCTCGGCAGCATCAGCGGCGCTCTTTACACCCTTCTTGATAGCGATAGCGGCACCACAAACGTATGCCCACTTAGCGTTCTCGAAGCAGATGCGCTGTGTTTCCTCACACATCAGATAAGGATCTATACCAACGCTCTCGCAAATTTCATTAGCCTCCTCGATACTGTTGATACCGTTTTCTTTGAGTGCGGCGAGGACTTGGTCCATACGACGCTCCTGGCTTTCAAAACTAACTTTTCTTATCATAGTGCTAATCCTTATTCTTTACGTGGGTCAATACTCTTAACAACACCCTGCTCGGCTGTGGTGCGACCGTAGCGTCCAGTGAACTTCTGAACAGCCTCATTGGCATCCATACCAGCCTTGATGGCTTCCATCATCTTGCCCAGGTGAACATACTCATAACCGCATACCTGGCTGTCCTTATCGAGGAACTGCTTTGTGATGTAGCCCTCAGTAAGCTCAAGGTAGCGTGTGCCCTTGGCAACTGTACCATAAAGAGTACCAGTCTGTGAACGGAGACCCTTGCCAAGGTCCTCAAGGCCGGCACCGATAACGAGGCCACCCTCAGAGAATGCGCTCTGGCTGCGTCCGTAAACAATCTGGAGGAAGAGCTCGCGCATGGCAGTGTTGATGGCATCGCAAACGAGGTCTGTGTTAAGAGCCTCAAGAATGGTCTTGCCGGGAAGAATCTCTGATGCCATGGCAGCTGAATGGGTCATACCAGTACAGCCGATGGTCTCAACGAGGCACTCCTGGATAACACCTTCCTTGACGTTCAGAGACAGTTTGCAGGCACCCTGCTGAGGTGCACACCAACCCACACCATGAGTGTAACCAGAGATATCCTTTATCTCCTTTGCTTGAATCCACTTTCCCTCCTCAGGAATTGGAGCTGGTCCGTGGTTTGGACCTTTTGCGACAACGCACATGTTGTCGACTTCTTTAGAATAAATCATATTCGCTAAATATTTTAATGAATATATGAAATTAAAAAATTCAGTAATTGCATCGCAGTTAGTTTATGCATCAATGTTGCTGCAAAGATACAAATTCTTTTTTGAAATACCCATTTTTAAGTACCGTTTTTTTAAGCCTTTGGATATTATTTACCAAAAATGTAATATCGACATGACATTTGGCTTAATCATTATATGTAACTCTTATATACACGGTGAATAGAACAAGTACAAAGGATACAAAAAAACCGCCGTTCTCAATAGAGGAAACAGCGGCTTTTACAAAAAAGGGAATTATATTAAACCTCTTTTTGATGGTCATGATCATTCAAGAACCTTAACCATATTGAAGGAGGTAATGCGGATGTCAGGACCGACTACGGCCTTAATATTGTATTTGGCATGCTTCTCCTTGGATGGATCTGTTCTGTCTATGTCCTGCTGCGCCGAGAATTGAACGGTATACTCGTACTCGTTGTCGCCAACTTCCTTCTTGTCAATCTTCCAGTCATTATTTAGGCGCCAATTCATGTTTGTGATGTCTTCCTTATAGATTTTGTGCATGAATGTAATGACATCATTCTGGGTGGCATCGGTCTTGCCGAGAAATGAGGTGAGGAATGAGCTTATGGTGCTGACGAGACGGTCTTCATCACGTGAGTTGATACTCTGGAAGAAATTGCGGAAGAGGGTAACGATGACGTCTTTCTCATCCTGCTGCACCGTCTTTGAATTGATTTCCTTTATGATTTCCTTGCAGTCATCAAAGTGTTCGCCCGTTGGGTGCTCATCCAGATAGGCCTGATAAGCCTCTATGGTGTTTGTGCTGTTTGCCGTTGCCCAGTCAATAGAATCAATCTTATGCAAGGCCTCACCCTTTCGCTGGCTGTCGGGATGTTTCTCAAGATAGTCCATAAGAGCACTCTTTGAACCGCTTACCAGAGCGTTTGTCCAGTCCTGGTCTCCCTTGCGAATCATCTCCAGCCTTAACGTTACGGAGTCAATTCTATCAGCAGAAGCATCCTTATAATTGTTTAGGAAATTCTGCAAGATAAGCGGGTCGTCGCTGCTCATGGCCAGTGTGTATGCTTCTGTCTCCTTCTGCATCTTTGCATTATGGTAATAGTAGAAGCATATTGACCCCACAATGCAGGCTATCAATATTGCCAATATGATAGGGCCATTGTTTTTCTTTTTCTTCTTTTCGTTATCAGCGTCTTTAGAGCCTTGTCTCAGCTGCGGTGGCACAGGCGGTGGCGTTGTTGGGTGTACAGGCTGATTGTTAGAGGGATAAACCCTTGTCGAAACCTGTTGCTGTATTGTGTTTTGTTTGTTTGCCGTGTGGCAGGACGGACACAACTGCTGGTCGTTGAAGTAGACCTCACCACAGTTGGTACAACGTGTTATTTTTCCTGCTATCTCTACACCGCATGACGGGCAGATAGGTGCTTTGTCACTGATTTGGTGTCCACATTCGGGACATTTTATTATTGCCATGATGAATGATTATTTATGTCTAAATCTGATTTCTCTAAGTTTATGCTTTCCCATGAAACGACTTTTGTCTACGTAGCCGTTTATGCCGTTTATTCGGCCTTTGGCAGTATATTGCCATAGAACAAAGTCGAGGTCGTCCTTTAGCACCGGCTCACGCTGTGTATATTGTGCTATCATGACCTTGTAGTCGTGAAGTGTGCCAAGAAGGTAATGGTCGTAGAAATTCGCACCAGTATAGATGAGCGGTTTCTGTTTGTAGGCTTTTTCCATCAGATGTAGGAACTTGAACAGCGAATCACGAAAAGCCTCAACCTGCATGCCGCTTCGTGTTTCCACATCAACCATAGGCAGAAGGTCCTGGTCACCGGGGCGGCACTGTGCCATGAAGTTCTGAAGCTGTACTTCCTGCGGTACGAGCGGACGGTAGAAATGGTATGACCCTACCTTCAGTCCATATCTGTGTGCAAGGTCAATATTTCTTTGATATTTATCATCAATATTGTTTCCGCCCTCTGTGGCTTTCAGGTATACGTATGCCATGTGGCTGTTCTCGCCAACTGTTTCCCAAAAGACGTCACCCTGATAGTGACTAAGGTCTATTCCGTGGATGTGTGAGCAAGTGTCCTCGCACTCTATATATGTCTGTGCAGGCGCATATATGGCTGAAGCAAGCAACGCCAGCAATGTCAAAATCTTATTCATAGGTGCAAAGTTAATACAAAAAAATATTATACGAAAACAAATGCGTATTTTTCGCTCGCAGGCAAGGCATATCAAGGCGTTAAGTTGTATTTTCCATCATCGCTGATGATGCACGAGGCATTTGACTACTCCTCGATTTCGGAGAGGCTGCGTGCAAAGTTGCTAACAAAGTTGCTGGTTGTCTCTATGGGTGCGTATGCGATGTATCTCAGCGAGCGACGGAGGTTACGTCGCAGCACAGCAGAATTGTTTCTTACAAACCCGCTCCTGCCCTGCCTGAAATGCCATTCCTCGGCTGTATCGGTTGCGAGGTTGGTCACTGTGCGTAGGATAATCTTTCCAGCAGAAGGCTCGATGTTGTTGACGAAAGGTATCTCGTCTTGTTCGAAATTGAATACGAGTATGAGTATGCTACCCTGTAGCTGAGCCATTCGTCTCATGTGCAATGCCTGAAGCCAGTTATCTATCTTTACGAAATCAACCTTATCGCCCCTCGTCCTCAAGAACTTTCCAAGTTCAAGAACACCTCCAAGAGACATACCCTTGTTCAGTATGGTCTGCACGTTATCTATTATGATACCAAGAAGCCGAAGCGAATCGATGTTTGTGTCGATGGAATGCCGTTCGTTATTGAATATTTTCTTCAGCTTGTGGTCAAGGATGGGATTGCTTAGTGATGGCACCTCGAAGCTGTGTGCGTGTTGAGTTTTCGTCTTGGGAGCCTCGTATACACAGGCCTGTAGCTCGGCTACCAGTTCTGATGGTATGTTGTTGTTTTCGTCATCCCGACGTGCTTGTATCCCCTCAAGGGCTATTGCTGAGACGTTCTGCGATTTTATCATCTGAAACAGGCGGTTCCACTTGAATTCAGACATCGGTTCAAGCGGCTCGTTCTCGTCGAGTGCACCTGCACGCAGTATACGGAAAAAGTTTCTGTTAATGATGTTCATGGCTAAAATACTTTAGACTAAGATGGTCAGCTATATCTTCTTGGCAATCTGAACAGTATGGCCACGAGACCTGCCAGACCTATTGCCATAGGGTAATATAAATATGGTATAATCTGCATCGGATTGACATGCGCAAGACCTGCTGCCAAGAGCATCTGTACTCCGTATGGCAACAATCCCTGTACTGTACACGAAAATGTGTCGAGAATACTTGCTGCCTTTCGCTTATCGACGCCAAACTTGTCTCCGATTTTCTTCGATATTGTTCCTACGGTCAGTATGGCCACAGTGTTGTTTGCTGTGCAAATATTAACGAGGCCAACAAGTCCCGCAATGGACAATTCCGCGCCACGTTTGGAATTGACATGGGATGTGAGTTTTGAAATAAGATAGTCTATGCCTCCTTTTTCACGGATAATCTCAAGCATGCCACCTGCCATCATGGCTATAATGACAAGCTCGCCCATACCCTTGATGCCGTTGCCCATGGCTCCCATCCATCCTATGACATCGTATGAGCCGTCAAGCAAACCAATAATACCACACATAAGTATGCCGATGGTAAGCACGGCCATGACATTCATGCCTGCTATTGCAGTAATGAGAACCGTGAGGTAGGGGAGTATCTTGGCATATTCCACATTGGGAATACTGGCTGGTGCCTCTACACCAATGCCCATAATGAAATAAGCACCGAGTATCACAAGTGCCGCAGGAATAACGATGAAGGCATTCACCCGGAATTTATCGCTCATCTTGCATCCCTGAGTCTGAGTAGCCACAACTGTAGTATCAGATATAAATGATAGATTGTCACCGAAATAAGCTCCACCAACGATAATGGCTGTAAGCATGGCTATGTCAGCCCCGATGTTCGATGCAATACCTGCTGCTATAGGTACCAGTGCAACAACAGTTCCAACGCTTGTGCCAATAGATATGGATATGAAGCAAGCCGCAAGAAACAATCCCGGCAGCAACATTCCGGCAGGCAGAAAACGCATGGCGCAATTTACGGTGGCCTCAACGCTGCCCATTCCTGTTGCTGACTCAGCAAAGGCACCTGCAAGAACATATATCCACAGCATCAGCATAAGGTTGTCAGAGCTGGCTCCACGACTATAGAGACCAATACGCTTTGATAGCGGAAAGCCTCCGCAGGTAGCAATTGCATATACACTTGATACCATAAAAGCCACTGTGACAGGGACTTTATAGAAGTCGCCTGCCACAATGGATGTTGTTAAGTATAGGATGATAAATACTATCAGGGGCGAGAGTGCCCACAATCCCTTTTTGTTGGTCATACTCATTAATTAATATTGGGAGGTAACTCCTCCTATGCACTCAATATCATTCTTGACATTATATAATGTGCGGTAATGGTGTTGAAACTATATCTATAGTGTCACGCCGTTCTTGAAGATGGAAATCTCACGATAACCATTGGCTTCGTTTCGAGTTTGCTCACCATTGGCGACGGCTATAACCTTGTCAATGAACTTGGTCAGCAATTCCGGCATATCTGTTCCCTCAACGAGTTCTCCGGCATTGAAGTCTATCCAGTTATTCTTATTGTTGAAAAGCCTGCTGTTTGTTGACACCTTCATTGTAGGCACAAACGTACCGAATGGGGTTCCGCGTCCTGTAGTAAATAGCACTATCTGGCAACCCGATGATGCAAGTGCCGTAGATGCGACGAGGTCGTTGCCTGGTGCGGAGAGCAGGTTAAGTCCGTCATGTTCTATGCGCTCGCCATATTCCAGTACGCCACTGACAGGTGCGCGTCCGCATTTCTGCGTACAGCCGAGAGCTTTGTCCTCAAGGGTGGAGATACCACCAGCCTTGTTGCCTGGTGATGGATTCTCGCCTACAGGCTCTCCATGGGAAAGGAAATATTCCTTGAAGTCATTGATGAGCGATACTGTCTTGTCGAAAAGCTCTTTGTTTTCACAGCGGTTCATAAGTATGGTCTCAGCTCCAAACATCTCTGGCACCTCAGTAAGGATTGTTGTGCCGCCTTGCGCAACAAGGTAGTCTGAGAACTCGCCTACGAGCGGATTGGCAGTGATGCCGCTAAATCCATCAGAGCCGCCACACTTTAGTCCTACACGCAATTTCGACAGCGGTTGTTCAGTACGTACATCCTTGCTTGCTATATTGTACAAGTCAGTAAGAATCTTCAATCCTTCCTCCAGTTCATCACCTTCAACCTTTTGTGTTACAAGCAGTTTGATGCGGTCGTGATCATAGTCGCCAAGCATCTTCATGAATTCATCTGGCTGATTGTTCTCGCAACCTAAGGACAGCACAAGAACTCCACCAGCATTGGGATGAAGGCAGATATCACGAAGTATCTTGCGCGTGTTCTCATGGTCATCGCTGAGTTGCGAGCAACCATAGTTGTGGTGCCAGGAATGAATGGCGTCAACGCCCTTCAGCCCTGTCTTGTCAGCAAGCAGCTGAGCAAGCTTGTCGGATATGCCATTGACACAACCAACAGTAGGAACAATCCATATTTCGTTACGTACGCCCACTTCTCCGTTAGACCTTTCGTAGCCGAGGAATGTACGGTTGGCAAACGGTATCTGCAACTTCTCGTTAACAGGTGAGTATGTATATTCGAGAGTGCCCTTAAGATTTGTTTTCAGGTTGTTCTCGTTTATCCATTCACCAGCAGTAAGATCTGTTGCTGCATGACCTATCGGATATCCGTATTTTATGATATTGTCTCCGCAGGCAGTATCTTTTATGAGTATCTTGTGGCCCACAGGAATGTCTTGTTTAATCGTAATGCTTTTGCCGTCAACGATGATGGTCTCGCCTTTGCATATTGGTTGCAGGCATACGACAACCGAGTCGGCAGGATTGATCTTGATAAAAGTTGATTGTTCCATGATGTTTGTTTTGTAGTATTGTTTGTTTATTATCTGTTAAGTGTATCTTGTTGTGTCAAAGCTGAGTACGCCTATAGAACTCAACATTCTCTTTAGTGAGCAGCTCGATGGGCATGTAGTTGACTGGTGACACTTTCTTTTTAAGAACTATGGCCATGAAGAGTGAGTCAATACAAGCGTAGCCTTGTTGGTAAGCATGTTGCGCAATAAGGAAGGAGATGCTTCCCTGCCTAAGACACTCAGCGTTCTTTCCCACCATGTCGTAGCCCATTATCTGGATATCCCTACGGTTTGTGCGCAGAAGAAACTCGCCCACGATGTGGGCTTTGGAGCACAGCGTGATGCAATGATGTATGTCGGGATGGGTAGTGAAGAAGTTCTCATTATATAAATTATGTTTTTCTTTGGTGCTGATTTTCAGTTAATTACAAATAGATGAATTTTATTTGCTGAAAATTTGCGGTTGCAGCAAGTCAGGGATGCCGTCACCGTTCACGTCCAAAGGT
>NZ_NPJH01000041.1 GCF_002251365.1 Prevotella sp. P3-122 | reverse complement strand
TTTCGTTTTATTTGTTTCAACCAAAAGCAATATAATATTTAATGCGAACATTTACAAATCTAACCAGCACTATTATATATGGAAACAACAAGAAGTTCGCATAAAATGGAAATTCGCATAACACACCACCGTACATGCGGTTCCGCATACGGCGGTTCCTATTTTGGATTCCATTCGAGATGCGAATCAAGCAGACAAGGAAAGCCTGCCTTTCGAAGATTGGCTGTAGAGGCTGCCATCTGCATTATTGGCGAGCCACTCACTCTCCAATACCCCCTGCAATATCCCCATTTGCGGGCATTGTATTCGTTTATCCCGCATTTGATAAGATTCCTGATTCGGGTTCTCGGGAGTTTCCAAGCCTTCCATATACACATGCGTATCCGTCGCCTTAACCACTCGTCGGTTTCAAGGCAGAGACGTTTCATGTTCGCAAGGTGGTAGTACCCTACCCAACCACCTATGTACTCTTTCAGTTTCTGCTTCCTCTTCTCATATCCCCACCCGTTGCTCCGACTTGTCAACTCTTTAAGAGCCGATTTCATCTTTGCCTTGGACTTGGGATGTACAGTGAGTTGGCATCTACCTTTGTGTATGTAAAAGGAATAGCCGAGATACTTCACACCTCTTATATACGAAACAACCGCCTTTTCCTTGTTCACCTTGAGGAAGAGCTTCCCCTCTATGAACTGGGTTATGGACGATTTCACACGCTCCGCAGCCCGCTTGGACTTGCAGAATATCATCGAGTCATCGGCATAGCGGACAAAAGGGAGACCTCTACGTGTGAGTTCCTTGCCCAACTCATTAAGCATGATATTGCTCAAGAGTGGACTTAACGGTTCTCCTTGGGGAGTGCCTTCCTCACTTGCCTCGAACATACCTTTGTTCATCACACCACTGCGGAGATATTTGTGGATAAGGCTTATCACCCTACCGTCCTTTATCGTGCGGTTGAGGATTTCTATGAGTTTACTGTGGCTCACCGTGTCGAAGAAACGCTCCAAGTCGAGGTCAACCACATAAATGTAGCCATCATCGATTATTTTCTGAGCACCTCTTAGGGCATCATGGCAGCCTCTTCTCGGACGGAAGCCGTAGCTTCTTGGAGAGAATTGACGCTCATAGAGGGGAGTTAGGGTCTGGTTGATGGCTTGTTGAACCAGACGGTCTATGACCGTGGGAATGCCCAACAGGCGCATCTTGCCATTGTCTTTGGGTATCTCTACCCTTTTTACTGGGTTCGGACGGTATGAACCGTCAAGCAGGGAACGGATTAGGGCATCCTTGTTAGCCAGGAGCCAAGGGAGCATTTGCTCACATGACATCTTGTCGATACCGCTACAGCCCCTGTTACGCCGCACTGCCTTGTAGGCTTTGAGTAGGTTATCAGGACTGATGATGCGCTCCAATAGGTGTTCCTTGTCGAATGGTACTTCCACGATGTTCTTGCTCTGGCAAGCGTCTCCTAACGTCGCCGAGCGGTCTTCCGTCATCCACATGAAGGTCTGCACTCCCACATATCCTTCGGATTCCGTCCTATCTTTCTGTGGGCAGCCCTTGACTTCTGCCAATGTTTTCTGCATTCTTTCCTTCATAAGGTACGTTTCAATTACTATCGTTTAATTTATAGGTTCTGCCCTTCATGGAGCGTTATCGAGAACTCCACTACTATGGCATCTGCTGACTTCTCACAGCAAGCTTTACTCCATGACTTTCGTAAAGGCAACTAATCGCCATGTCCGTGAGACCTCCTCGGATAAGGGCTTATTCTTTCCATCTTATACCCACTTCATTTACACCAACCATTCCGAATAGCTATAGGACTTTGATTTGTTCGGCAATCTCATCCATGGTCAAATGCCTTATATGAAGTTTCTGTACGTTAGGTCAGATGTTTGCCGCCAGCTTCTTTCAGATTCCACCTCGCAGTGGCCACCCTTGCTATTGGCTATACAATTCCCGCTATTAGGGCTTGTTAGGGACTTGCACCCATTAGAATAAACTCATGCCGAGCATACCGAAAAAAAGCGGCTCTCGCATTCCGAGAGCCGCCTTTTAATTATGAACACACACGACATATGTGTTTATATATTTGGCAAAGTGTTATTTTACTTCAACAAAGGCATAAGCACCTGTGATATCATTGAAATAGATGTTGTATGTACCTGCAGGAACAGAAATATTGCCACTGCCACCAGAAGTGATAAGAGTTCCCTTATTCTCATAGTTCTGACCTTCAGCAAAACCCCAGTTACCATCATCGCGCCACTTGTGATCAGCA
The DNA here is from genome assembly GCF_002251365.1 of Prevotella sp. P3-122. Classification (GTDB taxonomy): domain Bacteria; phylum Bacteroidota; class Bacteroidia; order Bacteroidales; family Bacteroidaceae; genus Prevotella. The sequence goes on along the minus strand of NZ_NPJH01000041.1, from coordinate 168,913 downwards.
CGAATCTTCAAACCACCAGCAGGAATCTCTTGCTTGGCAAGATACCAATTGTGAGGAGCCACTTGCTTCAAGTCGATGTCATCACCATCACTCCACTTACCACCTACACCAATTAAGCCGACATACTCAAACTCAGTAGGATTCTGGTTAGCAAGTTTAGTCCACTTGTAAGTCATGGTTGAGAAATCTGCTGTAAATGTATAGTAAGCATTCTTCTCTGGACAAACGATAGCACCACCGTTGGCCTTCAACTTACCCTCAGCAGCACTTACGCCGTCACCAGCAGCAGAACCAAAGGCATTATCCCACTTACCAAAGTCACTGCCGAGCCAAATCTTCAAGTTTGCATCACCTGTCCACTTCGTAGTAAAGTTCTGAACCATAGCAGTTTCAGCAGTCATCAAGCAAGACATGTTTTGGTCGCTCCAGCTTTGCAAAGCACCTACAAGATAGTATTCTGGTGCGATTTGTTTGATGGAATAAGTGTAGTCCATCATGTTGATTGTCATTTGATAGGTACCAGCCTTTGCAATCTTACCAGCGTTAGCCTTTTCACCCTTTGAAGTAGTAGTGAGAAGTGTACCGCTCATTGCGTCGTCACCATCTTTTTCTACACCAACAACACCCTTAGGATTGTTTTCTACTGCCCAAATATTACCTGCATCTACATTACCCTGAGGAATAATCTTCCAGTATTGGTTATCGTCTGTTGTAGTAAACATAATGGTAAATACTGGATCCTCATAAACGTCTGCGTCTGAGTGAGTGAATTTGAATTTGGTGTCCAAACTCCAATCTGTCATTTGTCCAACCAGATAGTAGTTAGAGTCAATGAATGGAGCCTTTGGAGTCACTACGAGGTTAATCTTGCCTGCATCGATGAGAACAGCCTGACCATCCTTTACTGCGTCAACCAATACCTTGCAGTTGAATGTGCGCTGAACAGGCCGACGACCGAATGTCTCTACTGTAAGAGCTTCAAGAACAGATGCGTCCACGGTACCGTCATTTGCAAGGTCAATTTCTGTTTCCGTTGCACCCTCCACGCCTTCGGGAGTTGCTAAGAGGCGAATATTTTGCAGAGAAAAGCCTTCGGGAAGAGCTTCGCCAGTGAGATTTACAATCTTCACGTTAGCAGGAGCCTGTGCCATGTCAATGACTGCTCCCTCTGCTGCTGATGCGGTATAGCCAGGAATTGTTACAGCCTCTTCTTCTGGATATGACTGAGGGGAAGCCCAATCGTCAAAGTCTTCATCGCAGGATGCCATGAGGACTCCAGCAAGAGCAAATGCTAAATATTTTGAGATTTTCATATTGTCGGTTTTTATATAATTATGGTTTCTGTTTTTCCAGTGGGAGTTGGCTCCCACTGGAAGGAAAAGTATTTATTATTTTATTTCACCCGTCTCGGTGCCGAAGTTGATGTAGAGCTTCTGACCGATGGAACCTGAAACACGCTCCTGGTCGCCGCCTGTACCACGGTAGAGGAGTTTCTTATCAAATACCATGAACTCTGTATGCCACCACTCGTGACCCGGAACCTTCACATATGCACGTACACCCTGGGCAGCAGCAGGAACACCGAGGAATGCCGGAGATACGAAATCACCGTCGGCAGTCGCAGGAACAGTGAACATAGCACCCGGATACAGCTCGCCCCAGTTGGCGTCGCCGATACATGGTCCCATGAGCCATACCTCAGGCTTGTTGAACTGTACCTCGTAAGTGATGTTGCGTCCCTGAACGCCACAGGTTACAACCATGAGGTACCATCCTGGCTTGCTGGAAGCGATATTGCCGCCACCATCTACAATCTCGGATGCGAGGTCGCCGGCAACAGTAATGCCAGCAAAGCCAATTTCGCCACCATCCCAAGAGCGTTCCTGGTTGAACTTGATACCCTGGTCGCTGATGTATACCATATGCCAGAACATGTTGTCTGTTCCATAGACAGGAACCATGGAGAGGCTCTTGCCCCAATCCCATCCGCAGAAATCGCCTACGAGATAAAGATTTGAAGGAATGTTTACTGGAGGCAACGAGAACAGCAGATGCACTCTGTTCAGCTTAACGATGTTCTGAGAAACAATCTCCGTTCCCTCAATGGGTGTTCCGTTTACGGTAGTCATGACGGCACGGACACGAAGGTAAACAGGGATGTCCATTGGGAAGTCGGCCTCGGTCTTGCCCTGCTCTACGGCGCATGTGGTAAGGGTACTTGCGAGCAGTGCGGCGTTGACCTCAAGCTTTGCACCCTTGAAAGTCTGCTCCACCTCTTTATAGTTGGCCATATTCTCGTCAAGAGACACCTGTACGGTATACTGAGTGTTGGCAGGGAAACCGTAGTCGGGCTGAGAGCAAGTCAGTTCAATGATATCAGATTTTGCCAGGTCCAGATATTGGTCGGCAAGTGCTGGCGTATTGACATGGAACGTTGTGGGGGAGACAATAGTCGGGTTGTCGTCCCTATCGTCAGAGCATGAAGCAAAGACTACCAAGCCCAATGCCATCAGCAACGTTGATTTCAATATATTTTTCATATTGCGTTACGATTAATAGTTTTGTTGTTGGGAGGCACTGCCCATTGCCCTTTCGGGATAGGCAAGCCGCCCGTATGATAGAAGAATTGAATTAATAGCCAGGGTTCTGCTGGAGATTGCTGTTGGCGTTCAGCTCACTGACAGGAATTGGGAAGATGTTGAGGTGAGAGTCGAAATTCTTTCCTGCCAGATCATTGCCCTTCCATGACCAGTTGTAGTTGTTTAAGCCACCAAAACGTCCAAAGCGGATGAGCGTGGTACGGCGGAGTCCCTCGAAGTAGAACTCTCGTGCCCACTCGTCACAGATATCGTTGAGCGAATAGGAGTCAGACTCAGCACGTGTTGATGCGTTTGCACGCAAGCGGATGTCGTTGATGGCCTTGGTACCAACGGATGAAGTCTTGTTGCCGTTAAGGCGTGCGTCAGCCTCTGCAAGGATGAGGTAAGCCTCTGCCAAGCGCATGAAGAAGCAGTCGGCATCAGCAAATGACGGGTTATAGGCAGAGCTGCCATCGGTCTTGAAGTTTATGAACTTGCACACACCATATCCATTCTTGAAATCAGAAATCTTTGTGTTCTCAAGAGTGACAGGCGAGTTCTCGTCATCGGAATATCCCCAAAAGATAGCACGCTCGTCACCAGCATATGCAGGCATGTCATAAGACGGAACCTGTGGTACGTTGCCTGTAGGGAAGAACTTCAGTACGAGCTCCTTGCGGGCACGGTTGCCGGCCCATGCAGCAGACACGCAACCATTGATGCCTGCAGGATCGAATGGGCTGGCGTGCATCTTGTCGTTGAACGTAGAAGCTATGAGGAACAGAGTGTTGCCATAACTGCGAATGGTCTTGGAGTCCTGGAGTATTGGGAAGATAGCCTCCTTGGCGGCAGCTGTCTCACCATTATCGCCCATGAACAGCATCTGGTATGCGCTCCAGCCGTTTAAGCCCCTTGTGTTGAGCTCATAGCCAGAACCGATAACCTTATTGGCATATTCCTTAGCCTTTTCCCACTGGGCTGTGCCTGAATATACCTCGGCATTGAGATACAGGCGTGCAAGGAGCAACCATGCTGCAGCCTTGTCCACACGTCCATAATCAGCATCGGCCGATGTCTTTGCCTTTGGCTCAGACATGTTGGGTTCTACATTGTTGGTAAGCTCGTTTACGAGCCACTCGTACATCTCGGCCCTTGTATAGCGTACAGGCTTTGAGAGCGACTCAGAGAACGGCACGTTTCCGAAGGCGTCCATAAGTAGAGAATAGTGCATTGCGCGCAGGAAGCGTACCTCAGCTGTCTTTGTCGCGTCAGCATCACCAGCAACGGCAAGATACTGGTTGCATGCCGAGATGCCCAAGGTCAGGCGTGCGAAGTAGGCCTTCATCATCTGGTTGGAGTCGTCGTAGGTGTTTACCACAAGCTGGTCAAGACCATTGTCACCCCATCCGCAGATAGCCTCGTCGGTGGTAAGCTCGTTGGCATTCCACATGAGGCGGTAGAGGTTGGTCATACCCTCATCGCTATATCCCTTAACATCGGAGCCGGCATCACCATTGTCACCGTAACCCTCACCTGCCATTGCAAATACAGCATAGCACTTGTTGAACAAGCCGTCGTTGCTGTATTCGGTATCTATCTTTGGGCTTATTGGCTCAGAATCGAGGTCGCCGGTACATGATGTCGTACCTGCCAGGAGAAGAGACAATGCGGCAGGAGCCCAAGTTTTCATATTGAATGTTTTCATATCAATTCCTTGTTATTGATTAAAAATTGAGATTCAGACCAAAGATGAATGAGAACGGACGTGGATAGAGGTTGTTGTCGATACCGCTACCTACTTCGGGGTCTATTCCATCATACTTGGTGATAGTGAATACGTTGGAGGCTGTTGCATATACACGTCCGCTGAAGCCTTTGACGAAAAGGTTGTTGAAGCTGTAGCCGAGAGTGATGTTGTCGCACTTCAGGAACGATGCGTTCTGTACGAACAGGTCGGTAAGCTTGGAGGTGTTATGGTCAGACTGCCAGAAGAGAGAAGTAAGAGGGCGGTTGGGCAGGTATGTGCTCTGTGCCCATATAGCGTTCTCTGATGTCAGTCGCTTTGCCTGGTCGAAGTTGTTGTACACGTAGTTGCCTATGCTTGCACGGAGAGTGAAGCCAAAGTCCCAGTTCTTGTATTCCAGGCGTGATGAAAGGCCCATTGTGACAGGAGCTGCTATGTTCTTGTAGAGATAGCGGTCACCTTCCGTGATTTCGCCGTCACCATTGCGGTCAACAACACATCCCTCGATAGGTCTGCCGTTCTGGTCGTAAACCTGCTGGTAAACATAGAATGAGTTGGCAGCATAGCCTACCTGGTGTGCGAGCACCTTGTTGCTCTGGTCGATATTGTCGCCTGTGAGCACTGGCAGTCCACCCTCGGAGACACCTGTCAGGTCGGTAATCTCGTTCTTGTTGTATGTGAAGTTGTAGTCAAGAGACCAGAACCAGTCCTTAGTCTGCACAACCTTCCATCCGAGAGCAACCTCGACACCGGTGTTCTTAAGCGAGCCGATGTTCTGCAAGCCCATATCAGCAAAACCTGAGAGTGCTGCGACGGGAGCGTTGTTGATAAGGTCCTTGGTCTTGCGGTAGTACCAGTCAACACTTGCTGTTACGCGCTGGTCGAAAGCACCGAAATCAAGTCCTACGTTGTATGTAGTGGTTGTTTCCCACTTGAGGTCTTTGTTGAAATACTTAGGTGTGTACAGTTTTCCGTCACCTGCCATAGGATAGTATCCGTAAGGTCCACCCACTCTGTACTGGGCAATCCAAAGATAGTTGTCGATACCCTCCTGCTGACCTGTAACACCATAGCCGAGGCGCAGCTTAAGGTCTGACAACCAGTTGAGATCGCGTAAAGGCTTTTCTTCCTTAATCTTGTATGCGAATGCGAATGAAGGGAATGTTCCCCAATGTTCCTGGAAGCGGGATGAGCCATCACGGCGAACGGTAGCTGTAAGATAATAACGGTTCATCAAGATGTAGTTGGCACGGCCGAAGAACGAGACGAGGAAGTTCTCGTACTTGTCGAAGTCGGGCTGGTCGTTGAACACCTTGCCAGCATTCTCACCAGCAGTAGCAGGATAATACTGCATCCAGCTGTTGTTGTATCTGAAGAAGAAGTGCTGGTACTCGTAACCTGCCATCACGTCGAGGTGATGGTTCTTGTTGATATCCTTATAATATTGTGCGTATGCGGTGAGCAGCTCGTTGCGTTTAAGGTTCTTGTTATTAGAGCTACCACCATAATACATATTGGCGGGGTCGAACTGGTAGCAAGTGTTCTTGTCCTTGCCCTCAGCCACCTCAAGACCGAGGGTGGCGTGGAGACGCAAGTCCTCGAAGCCATGCACCTTGTAGTCTATGTCAGCACTACCGATGAAAGAACGTGTGGTCTGCTTGTTGTCGCTGCCATAAAGTACTGCCAACGGGTTCTTGGTAGCATCTTTATGTTTTGTGAAAGCCCACTGTGCATCACCAAGGCCAGATGCGGGTGTAAGCCACTCGAAGTAACCGCCAAAGTTCTTCAAGGTCTGTTCCATATTGTCGCCAATGAGCGCGATATGATATGGAGAGGTGAACGAATATGGGTCTTGAGTCGGGTCCATGTCGACGGCAGCACCAATAGCTTGGGTATTGGCTTTTTGGTTCTCTGAGTACATACCCTTGGCATTGAGGTTCAATGTCAGATGGTTGTCAAGCAAAGAGGGATTAAGGTTTACAGATGCTGTGTAACGGTCGTACTTGGAGGTCTTCAGAATACCCTGCTGGCCGGTATAGCCTACCGAAACACGGTATGGGAGCACGTCCTTTACAGAACCGGCAACCGTAAGGTTGTGGTCGTGGCTTACAGCAGTGCGGTAAATGAGGTCCTGCCAATCGGTGTTGGCTGTACCCAGAGCCTTGTACGGGTCGGAGTTCTCGCCGAAGATACCCTTGACGAAAGCACGGTATTCGTTGCCGTCCATCATGTCATGAGTCTTCTTCTTCGAGCTTACGGTGAGGCTACCAGAATAAGATACTGTGGGTTTCTGTCCTGCACGGCCTTTCTTGGTAGTGATGATGATGACACCGTTGGAGCCGCGGCTACCATAGATGGCTGTTGCCGAAGCGTCCTTGAGCACGTTGAACGACTCAATGTCCTGTGGGTTGATAGTAGAAAGAAGGTTCGCGCTGCCGTTCACCTTGTTGTTGTCCATAGGAACACCGTCAATAACCACCAACGGGTCGTTGGAGGCGTTGAGTGACGAGCCGCCACGGATGCGGATTTGAGTGCCTGCACCTGGCTCACCGCTATCACCAGTGACGTTCACACCAGCTATCTTACCCTGCATAAGGTCTTGTGCGTTTACGACAACACCCTTGTTCTTGGAGTCTGGCTTCAGAGCGGTTACCGAACCGGTAAGGTCGCTTTTCTTGGCAACACCATAACCGATAACCACAACCTCCTTGAGCGACTGGTTGTCTTCCTGGAGAGTGATTACCATGTTGTTGGAAACTGAGACCTTGGCCTGCTCATAACCGACATAGGACACCGTAACGGTGGCACCCTTGTCAGCCTTGATAGAGAAGTTACCGTCGATGTCGGTAACGGCACCGCCGCTTTGTCCGTTGACACGGATGGCAGCACCGATAATCGGCTCACCGGCAGAATCCTTCACATGTCCTTTGACAATCACTTGCTGGGCAAATGCTGTCGCAGAAAGGGCCAGTCCGCACACGAGCGTGAGAGCCCTTCGAGGCATTGTAATTTGTACCTGCTTCATTTTCTTAAGTTTTTAGTTATAACAATTTGTTGTTTGAAAATATTTCGGTTTAATCCACTATTTCATCAGTAGCTGATTATTCACACATTGAAGTATGTTGACACACAATCAGAGATAACTTATATAACTGTTCACGTTGCAAAATTAAATTTATTTATTTTACCACATACTTTTTTTTATGTAAAAACGTTATTTCTTTTGTGCAATCGTTTGCACAACAAATAATTCAAAATTTTTCAGCCAGCCATTCACGCAGGCTTTGTTTTATTTAATTTTGCATCTGTCAAATACACCTTTATATATAAATGTGGCAAATCTGCATATTTCTCCTCCAGGAAGAAGGGGAATAGCACAAGAATCCTATCAACGATTGTCTAATCGCCTATGAACGAACAGTCACCTATAACAATGAAAGATATTGCCACCGACCTTGGAGTATCGGTGGCGACGGTATCGCGTGCACTGAAAGACAGCCCCCGCATAAGCGTCGAGCAGCGGGAACGCATCAAGGAGTATGCGAGACAGCACAACTATTACCCCAACTTCATTGCCGAGAGCCTGCGCAACAGCAAGAAACGGCCACTGAAGACCATCGGTGTCATCATTCCAAACCTACCCCACTACTATTTCGCCTCGGTGCTGAGTGGCATAGAAGAGGAGGCATCGCTGAGGGGGTACACGGTGATGGTGGCGCAGAGCAACGAGAGGTATGCCAGGGAAGTGAAGATTTGCGAGTCATTCTACGACCACAAGGTGAGCGGGGTTATAGTGTCGCAGGCTAAGGACACACAGCGCTACGACCATTTCCAGAAGCTCATCGGACACGGCATCCCACTGGTATTCTACGACAGGATATCTACAGGAGTGAATGCCAGCCGAGTGGTGGTGGATGACTATATGGGTGCTTTCACGGCCGTTAACCACCTCATTGACACTGGCTGCCGGCGTATAGCCTTCTACGGCTCGCCCATGGGAATGGAGATTAGCAAGAACAGATATAACGGCTACAAGGATGCCTTGCTAAAGAGGGGACTGAAGCCCGACGACAGGTTTTTCCGCATCTGCGACAACCGCGCAGATGCAGAAATCATTACTCCCGACCTTCTGGCCTCGGAGGAAATACCAGATGCCTTCTTTGCAGTAAATGACGACACTGCCATAGGAATACTGTATTCTGCCAAGCGAATGGGCTACCGCGTACCCGAGGACATATCCGTGTGCGGATTTACAAATGGCGAAAGAGCCATATCATGCGACCCTATGCTGACTACTGTGGAACAACGGGGAAAGGTTGTGGGCGAGGAAGCGGCCAACATAGTGATTGGCCACATAGAAGGGTCGTTGCCCATGTCGCAGGTGGAGAAGCGCGTCGTAAGGACAAGACTCATCATTAGGGGAACTACCAGATGACAACGTAATTAGTAAAGGGAGATAAATGAAGATAAAGGGAGATAAAAGGAGATAAAGGAAGATAAAGGAAGATAAAGGAAGATAAATGACAAAACTTGAACATAATAACAAAAAAAATAATACATCTATGAAACAGAAACCTGACATGAATTTTTGGGGGCTATGGAACCTGAGCTTCGGCTTCTTCGGAGTACAGATTGCCTACGCCCTGCAGAGTGCGAACATCTCGCGCATCTTTGCCACACTTGGCGCCGACCCTCACGACCTGTCCTACTTCTGGATATTGCCACCGCTGATGGGCATCCTCGTACAGCCCATTGTCGGAACCCTGTCAGACAAGACATGGTGCCGCTTTGGCCGACGCATTCCCTATCTGTTTGTAGGAGCAGCCCTTGCTGTTGTTGTCATGTGCCTGCTTCCCAATGCTGGCTCATTTGGTTTGACAGTCAGCGCAGCCATGGTGTTTGGACTGGCAGCACTCATGTTTCTTGATACCAGCATCAATATGGCAATGCAACCGTTCAAGATGCTCGTAGGCGACATGGTCAATGAGAAGCAGAAGGCCAAGGCGTATTCCATACAGAGCTTCCTGTGCAATGCCGGCAGCGTGGCTGGCTTTGTATTCCCCTTCCTCTTCACATGGATAGGAGTAAGCAATATCGCAGAGAAAGGCGTAGTGCCCGATTCGGTTATATGGTCGTTCTATATAGGAGCCGCCATACTCATCCTGTGCGTGATATACACAGTAGCAAAGGTACGCGAGTGGAACCCCGAGGAGTACAACAGCTACAACGGCACCGACAGCAAGGATGCCGAGGAGGATAATGCGGGATGGATTACATTGCTGCGCAAGGCTCCTTCCACATTCTGGAAGGTAGGCGTGGTACAGTTCTTCTGCTGGGCTGGTTTCCTGTATATGTGGAACTACACCACAGGAGCAATAGCAGAGACTGTATGGAATACCACCGACCCCTCGTCGGCCGACTTCCAGACAGCAGGCAACTGGGTAGGAATACTGTTTGCCGTACAGGCTATCGGCAGCGTGGTATGGGCTATATGCCTCACGCAGTTCAGCAACACCAAGGTGGCATATGCCCTAAGCCTCGTGCTCGGAGGAATAGGCTTTGCGCTCATCCCGTTCATCCACGACCAATACCTGCAGTTCGTCCCCTTCCTGCTCATAGGCTGCGGCTGGGCTGCCATGCTTGCCATGCCGTTCACGTTCGTCACAAACGCCTTGCAGGGATACGGTCACATGGGGGCATACCTTGGACTATTCAATGGTACCATCTGCGTGCCGCAAATCATTGCCGCACTTTGCGGCGGCCTGCTGCTTAAGCTCGTAGGCTCACACCAGAGCAACATGATGATTGTAGCAGGAGTATTCCTGGTGATTGGTGCAGTATGTGTGGCCGGTATAAAGGAGAGCAGCAGGAAATGAGCATACGCAGACTACTGACAACGGCATTACTTGTCCTGACCTTTACAAACGCTGCCTTCGGGCAAGACAAGGAGTATCATGGCGACGGCATAGACGACGCCATGCGCTTCGTGCCCGTTGCCTCCGCATTTGTTCTGAAAGCTGCTGGCATTGACGGCACATCATCATGGGAAAGGCTCGTCATCAACTCTGCCGCATCGGTGGCTATCAGCTCTGGCGTGACATGGGGACTGAAAAATTGCGTGGACAGGCGGAGACCTGACGGTACGGACAACAACTCCTTCCCGTCTGGGCATACCACAGTGGCCTTTGCCGGTGCGACGGTTCTTTGCAAGGAATACTGGCACTCACACAAGTGGATATGTGTTGCGGGCTATGGCGTGGCTGCCCTCACGGCAGCCGACCGTGTGCGCCGCAACCGGCACCATTGGGACGATGTGGCAGCAGGAGCCGCCATTGGCATAGGAGGAACCATGCTGGGCTACTTCCTTGGCGACCTGATAACTGGAAACAGGGCAAAATACGATGTCGCCATAGGACCGGAGGGCATGACAGTAAGAGTTGGTTTATAGTATTATGCAAACGTTTGCACAACTTTTTCCTTTCAGAAATAACAATCTCTTCCATATTAATTAATGTAATTTACTACCTTTGAAGGCGATAAACAATTACCTGACTATGAACTTAAATTTCAACATTGAATACCATACCAGATTCGGCGAAGAATTGGTATTGAACCTAATCCATACAGACCAGAAAGGGAACCAGAAAGCCTCGCAGTTCAGAATGGGGACCAAAGATGGGCTCCATTGGTCATACCAGATGAATATGCCGGACAAGCAGTCGGGCACCATAATAGACTATTACTATAGCGTGGACTGCTCGGGAACAGAGAAAGCCCACGAGTGGACAACCTTCCCACACCGCCTCGAGCTGAACGCAAGGAAGGCGCATAACTATCATATCTATGACCACTGGACGGAAATGCCAGAGGACTCTTACCTGTACAGCTCGGCCTTCACCGACTGTCTGAACCGCCGCATCATCTCTGTCCCCGTAGCCTCTGACATGCCCAAGACCATCAGACTGTCCGTGAAGGCTCCGCAGCTGAGGGCTAACCACAGGCTGGTGATAACGGGTGCTGACGACGTGCTCGGAGCATGGCATGTGGACAAGGGCATGCGAATGACGGAGCACGTAAACAATGAATGGACTGTGGACATCAATGCCGACTCGCTGAGCAGCAACGAGATGGAGTTCAAGTTTGCTGCCATTGATATCAACAACGGAAATGCAGCCACATGGGAAACGGGCGACAACAGGACCATTGACCTTGTGCACCTTGCCGATGGCGACATATCTGTCTACAGCCTCGACCAGGCATTCTTCCCGTTCCACAACATCAAGATAGCAGGTACGCTTGTTCCCGTATTCTCGCTACGCTCAAAGACGAGCTTCGGCGTTGGCGACTTCGGTGACCTGAAAAAGATGATAGACCTCGTGGCACAGACCGGACAACGGCTGCTGCAGGTATTGCCTATCAACGACACTACCATCACCCACACATGGACGGACAGCTACCCATACAGCTGTATCTCCATCTTCGCCATCCATCCCCAATATGCCGACCTAAACCAGTTGCCGCCCTTGGCAGACAAGACATTGCAAAAAAAATTCGACCAGCTTAGGAAAGAGCTCAACGCACTGCCGAAGATTGACTACGAGAGGGTGAACAACGCAAAGGTGGAATACCTTCGCGAGATCTACGCCCAAGAGGGCAAGCGCATGATGGGTACCAACGAGTACAGGGCTTTCTTCAAGGACTCTGAGGCATGGCTCGTACCATACGCCCACTACTGCGTGCTCCGCGATAAGAACGGCACTGCCGACTTCAGCAAATGGGAGGGCAACACCACATGGAACGAGGCCGACCGCGACAAGCTCACCAACACCAGGACAGCGCTATACAAGGAAGCTGCATTCCATTACTTCGTACAATTCGTGCTAAGCCAGCAGATGAAGTCCGCGCACGACTACGCACGCTCCAAGCACGTAATACTGAAGGGAGACATACCTATAGGCGTCAACAGATACGGATGCGACGTCTGGATGGAGCCAAAATACTTCAATCTTAACGGGCAGGCTGGTGCCCCACCCGATGACTTCTCAGCAAACGGACAGAACTGGGGCTTCCCGACATACAACTGGGACGAGATGCTAAAAGATGACTGCGCATGGTGGGTAAGGAGATTCCAGAATATGTCGAAGTATTTCGATGCATACCGCATAGATCACGTGCTGGGATTCTTCCGCATCTGGGAGATTCCTGCCGATGCTGTTCATGGTCTGCTCGGACAGTTTGCCCCGTCTCTCGGCATGTCGCGCGAGGAGATAGAGGCTTACGGACTGCCATTCCACGAAGACCATTTCACAAGACCGTTCATCTCTGACTGGATAGTGGACAGGATATTCCACGAGAAAGCCGAGGACGTGAAGAGGCTGTATCTCAACCACAGCCATGACGACATATACGTCATGAAGCCCGAGTTCGATACCCAGAAGAAGATAGAAGCCGTCTTCGCCGCCGAGCGTCAGCAGCTGGAGGCAATGAACTCTGACAAGAAAGTACTTGCTGACCACGACAGCCTGCGCGACGGACTATACTCGCTGGTGAGCAACGTTCTCTTCCTGCGCGACCGCAAGGATTCCAACAAGTTCCATCCACGCATCTCGGCACAACAGGACTTCACCTATGAGGCTCTGTACGATTGCGACAAAGCCGTCTTCAACCGTCTGTACGATGACTATTTCTATCACCGCAACAACCAGTTCTGGTATCGTGAGGCTATGAAGAAGCTGCCTAAGCTCGTGCAGGCGACACGCATGCTCGTATGCGCGGAGGATTTGGGTATGGTTCCCGACTGCGTGCCATGGGTAATGAATGAGTTGCGCATACTATCGCTCGAATTGCAGTCTATGCCAAAAGACCCGTCCGTGCGTTTCGGACACCTGTCACGCAACCCATACCGCTCGGTATGCACCATCTCCTCGCACGACACCCCGACACTACGCCAATGGTGGGACGAGAACACCGAGCGCACGCAATGCTACTACAACACCATGCTCTTCCTGGGAGGAGCGGCTCCTCATCCACTGCCAGGCAAGCTGGCACAGGAAATAATCGGACGGCATCTGGCATCACCATCCATGGTATGCGTACTGAGCATACAGGACTGGATGGCTATGGACGAGGACGTAAGGCTCGCTGACCAGAACGCGGAGAGAATCAATATTCCTGCCAATCCGAAACATTACTGGCGATACCGCATGCACAAAAACATTGAAGACTTGTCGGCAAACAGAAAATTCTGCGACATGGTAAGAAACTCCATAATTGATAACGGACGTTGATAAAACAAAAAACATCATGAAGTACCAAAGAGTATTGTCCCCTAACACCCACGTTAGCAAGAAGGACAGCATGAAAATAATGGCATTGGGAATTGCCATGCTCCTGTGCCCACTGGCAGTAGCCGCCCAGACCGTCAGCTCACCCAACGGCAACGTGAAAGTGACATTCGCACTCACAGACAACGGCGTGCCCACCTACGAGATGTCGTACAAAGACAAAGCCGTGGTAAAACGAAGCCGGCTCGGACTGGAACTGGCAAAAGACAAGCATGCCTCAAAAGGCAAAAACGAAACCGACCTTATGGACGGCTTCAAGGTGACATCTACCAACTCATCGTCGTTCGACGAGACATGGACTCCCGTGTGGGGCGAATGGTCGCAGATACGCAACAACTACAACGAGCTGGAGGTGAACCTCAACCAGCCTGCCGCCGACCGCAACATCATCATACGCTTCCGTGTATACAACGAGGGAATGGGACTGCGATATGAGTTCCCACAACAGAAGTCGCTCAACTATTTCCTTATCAAGGAGGAGCATACGCAGTTTGCCATGACGGGCGACCATACGGCATGGTGGCTACCGGGCGATTACGACACACAGGAGCAGGAGACACAGGAGACGAAGCTGTCGGAGATACGCGGACGCTTCAAGCAGGCTGTCAACTGGGACAACTCCTCGGTCTCTGTGTTCTCGGAGACTGGCGTGCAGACAGCTCTGCAGATGAAGACTGCCGACGGGCTGTATATCAATATCCACGAGGCTGCCTGCGAGGACTATGCCACTATGCACCTTAACCTCGATGACAAGAACTTTGTGTTCGAGTCGTGGCTCACTCCTGATGCCACAGGACTGAAAGGATGCATGCAGACACCGTGTCACACACCGTGGCGTACGGTAAAGGTGAGCGACGACGCACGCGAGATGCTCTCCACATCGCTCACTCTAAACCTCAACGAGCCATGCAAGATAGAGGACACGTCATGGATACACCCAACCAAATACTGCGGCGTGTGGTGGGAGATGATTGTTGGCAAGAGCACATGGGAATACACCAGCGGACTGCCATCGGTAAAACTCGGTGAGACTGACTATACCAAGCTAAAGCCCAACGGACGGCATGGCGCCAACACTGCACATGTGAAGGAATACATAGACTTCGCCGCTGCCAACGGACTCGACCAAGTTCTGGTAGAGGGATGGAACATAGGATGGGAAGACTGGGCAAATATGTGGAAGCGCGATGTCTTCGACTTCGTAACTCCCTACCCAGACTTCGACATCAAGTACCTCAACGACTATGCCCACTCGAAAGGCGTGAAGCTGATGATGCACCACGAGACATCGTCGAGCACGCAGAACTACGAGCGTCATCTCGGCGAGGCTCTCGACCTAATGAACAAATATGGCTACGATGCCGTCAAGACGGGGTATGTAGGCGACATCATACCTCGTGGCGACTTCCATTATTCGCAGTCAATGAACAACCATTACATGTATGTCATAAAGGAAGCAGCCAAGCATCATGTCATGGTAAACGGACATGAGGCAGTGCGTCCAACCGGTCTGTGCCGCACATATCCTAACCTCGTAGGCAACGAAAGTGCACGTGGTACAGAGTATGAGGCTTTCGGCGGAAGCCGTCCCGACCACACCGTGATACTCCCCTTCACCCGCCTGCAGGGTGGTCCAATGGACTACACTCCCGGTATTCTGGAAACACAGCTGAGCACGTGGAGCGACAATCCAAACTATGTGCATACCACTCTTGTCGGCCAGCTGGCCCTTTACCTGACAATGTACTCTCCGCTACAGATGGCCGCCGACCTGCCCGAGAACTACAGGAAATATGACGATGCCTTCCAGTTCATACGTGACGTGCCTTGTGACTGGAGCGACTCCCGCTATCTGGAGGCAGAACCTGCCCGCTACGTGACTGTGGCGCGTAAGGACAAAAAGTCTGACAACTGGTTTGTTGGCGGAAAGTGCAACGAAGACGGACACCTCACCATACTTAACTTAGACTTCCTCGACAAGGGACGCAAGTATGAGGCCACCATATATGCCGATGCAAAGGATGCCGACTACGAGAAGAACCCCAAGGCATACACCATCACCAAGAAGACCGTTAAGCAGGGACAGAAGCTCAAGATACAGCAGGCACCAGGCGGTGGCTTTGCAATTTCAATAAAAAGCCTCACACCTAACCCCTCAAAATAATAATAAAAAAAAGCCTCACCCCCAACCCCTCTCCAAGAGAGAGGGGAGTGAAATGTTGAGGTGGGATAATTATGTAGTATCATATAAATAGCACATAATCATATATA
This sequence comes from Prevotella sp. P3-122, assembly GCF_002251365.1. GTDB lineage: Bacteria > Bacteroidota > Bacteroidia > Bacteroidales > Bacteroidaceae > Prevotella. The sequence goes on along the minus strand of NZ_NPJH01000041.1, from coordinate 152,975 downwards.
TAGCACATAATCATATAAACAGCACATAATCATATAACAGCACATAATCACATAAACAGCACATAATCACATAAATGACCTATAATGAAATTATCGAAAATATTCAAAGGAAAAAACATTCTTGCTCCCCTCTCTCTTGGAGAGGGGCTGGGGGTGAGGCTTTTATTCTTCCTACTTCCTTGTAACATGTCTGCGCAAACCACATTCAACGAGATGACCTACACCAAGGATGTCTCTTCGTTCAAGCTCAATGCACCGTCAAAGGCAAAGAGCGTCAAGGTGAACATATATAAAGAAGGTATTGGCGGCTCTGTGGTGAAGACAGTAAAAATGAAACGCACAGGCACCGACCAGTGGACTGCCGACATTCCAGGTGACCTCAAGGGACTGTACTACACCTTCCAGGTGCAGACAGGGAAGAAAGCCATGCAGGAAACTCCCGGTGTCTTTGCAAAGGCTGTTGCCGTGAATGGAAGAAGGGCAGCCATTGTCGACATGGGAGAGACAAACCCCGAGGGATGGGACAACGACAGACGGCCATTGACAAAATCGCCTGTAGACCTCGTCATCTATGAGATGCACCACCGTGACTTCTCTATCAGCCCGACGTCAGGACTGAAGAACAAGGGCAAGTTCCTTGCCCTCACCGAGCCCAAGGCAGTCTACTATCTGAAGAACCTCGGCGTGAATGCTGTACATCTTCTCCCTTCGTTCGACTATGCCTCCGTCGATGAGTCGAAGCCTGATGTACCGCAGTACAACTGGGGTTACGACCCATTGAACTACAACGTGCCCGAAGGTTCGTATTCCACCGACGCCACATGCCCCGTGGCGCGCATCAGGGAGTTCAAGCAGATGGTGCAGGCCCTACACAAGGCAGGCATCCGCGTCATTCTTGATGTTGTCTACAACCATACCTTCAATATCGAGGAGAGCAACTTCAACCTTACTTATCCGGGATATTACTTCCGTACCACAGCCGACGGCAAGATTTCCGACGGCTCCGGCTGCGGCAACGAGACAGCGAGCGAGAAGCCTCTCATGCGCCAGTTCATGATAGAGTCGGTGCTCTATTGGGCAAAGGAATACCATATCGATGGCTTCCGCTTCGACCTGATGGGCATACACGACATAGAGACCATGAACCTCATACGCAAGGCTCTCGACGAGGTAGACCCTAATATATATATGTATGGTGAGGGATGGAGCGCCGGCACTTGCGCTTATCCGGTAGAGAAGCTCGCCATGAAGGCCAACACACGTCAGCTCGACCGCATAGGCGCATTCTGCGATGACATGCGCGACGCTATACGTGGACCGTTCAACGATGACCATAAGGCAGCCTTCCTGGGTGCCATACCAGGCAATGAGGAGAGCATCCGCTTCGGCATTGCCGGGTGCATAGACCATCCGCAGATAGACATCTCTAAGGTCAACTACTCCAAGGCTCCGTGGGCAAACTCGCCCGCACAGATGATATCCTATATATCATGCCACGACGACATGTGTGTTGTCGACCGTCTTAAGGCAAGCATCCCGGGCATCACGACAGATGAGCTTATCCGCCTCGACCTTCTCGGCCAGACTATGGTCTTCACCTCCCAGGGTGTACCATTCATCTATGCCGGCGAGGAAGTGCTGCGCGACAAGAAGGGTGTACACAACAGCTTCAAGTCGCCCGACTACATCAACGCCATAGACTGGACCAACAAGGACCGTTACCCGCAGGTCTTCGACTATTACCGCGGACTTATGGAGCTGCGCCGTAATCACCCAGCCTTCCGTATGGCAGATGCCTCCATGGTGCGGCAGCATCTGGAGTTCATCCCGACATCCGACTGCACCATCTGCTTCCGCCTGAAGGACAATGCCAATGGCGACTCATGGCAAGATATTATAGTAATACTTAATGCGAGCAAAAAAGCCCAAAAGGTTACCATACCCGAAGGATGCTGGACCTCTGTTTGCGAGGGCGGCATCATCAACCTCGCAGGTATTGCCGAGTATAAGGGAAAAGAGATAAACGTTGCTCCGCAAGAAGCCATCATTATCCATAGATGAAAAATACAAAAATTCCACACCCGATGAAGACGACAATAGCCGCCCTACTTATGGGCACCGCAATGACAATGAACGCAGCTATGAAGGTAGACCGCATAGAGCCTACCGACTGGTATGTGGGCATGAAGGACACAAGCCTTCAGCTTATGGTATACGGACAAGGAATAAAGACCGCCGACGTAACCACCGACTATCCCGGCGTACGCATCGACAGCATAGTGCGCCTCGACAGTCCTAATTACCTTCTGATATACATGAACCTCGCTGAGGCACAGCCTGGCACTATGACCCTTAACTTCCGGCAGGGAAAGAAGAAGCAGAAGATTCCCTATCAGCTCAAGGCGCGTGAGAAGAGCGGACATGAGCGCATAGGCTTCAGCAATGCCGACGTGCTCTACATGCTCATGCCCGACCGCTTCGCCTCGGGAAGGACAGACAATGACCAGATGGATGGCATGCGTGCCTACAGGAACGACCGCTCGCAGCCCAGCCTGCGCCACGGAGGCGACCTTGAGGGCATACGCCAGCATCTCGACTATTTCAAGGAACTCGGCGTAACGGCATTGTGGTTTACTCCTGTTCTTGAGAACAACTCTCCCGACCATGGCACCCAGAGCACTTACCATGGCTACGCTACAACAAACTATTACCGCGTAGACCCACGCCTCGGCACCAACGAGGAATATCGCAGACTCTGCGACGAGGCACACCAGAAAGGCATAAAAATCGTCATGGACATGATATTCAACCACAGCGGCTTCGAGCATCCGTGGGTGGCAGACATGCCAGCCAAGGACTGGTTCAACACACCCGAGTGGCTGCTGCCTGAGAACCAGGCCAAGTCCGTAGCGCTAAAGACCATGGATGGCGACGCTAAAGTGAACGACAAATACCTGCAGACGAGCTATAAGCTCACACCCGTAATAGACCCCTATGCCAGCAAAGTAGACCTCAGAGAGACCGTAGACGGATGGTTCGTGCCTACCATGCCAGACCTAAACCAGCGCAACCCGCACGTGATAAAATATCTCATCCAGAACAGCATGTGGTGGATAGAGACCATCGGCATCGACGGCATACGCATGGACACATATCCATACGCTGACGCTGAAGCCATGGCACTATGGATGAAGGTCATTGGCGAGGAATATCCCAACTTCAACACCGTTGGCGAGACATGGGTAACGGAGCCTGCATACACAGCAGCATGGCAGAAGGACTCCAAACTGGCAAGAACCAACAGCTATCTGCCTACGGTTATGGACTTTGCCTTCTACGACCGCATTAACCAGGCAAAGAACGAGGAGACGGACGACTGGTGGCATGGCTTCAACAGAATATACAATAGTTTCGTCTACGACTACCTATACCCCAACCCCTCAAGTGTCATGGCATTCATCGAGAACCACGATACCGACCGCTTCCTGGGGAAAGGCAAGGACTCTACAGCTCTTAAACAGGCTTTGGCCATCTTGCTCACCGTAAACAGAATTCCACAGCTGTACTATGGCACAGAGGTGCTGATGAACGGCACAAAGGAGATTACCGACGGCAATGTGCGCAAGGACTTCCCCGGCGGTTTCCCCGGCGACGAGGTCAACAAGTTCACACGTGACGGACGGACACGGGCCGAGAATGCAATGTTCGACTGGCTGAGCCGCATACTCCACTGGAGGCAAGGTAACGAGACTATAACCAAAGGCGCACAAACGCAATTCATCCCCTACAAGGGTGTCTACGTCATTGCACGTACCCTCAACGGCAATACCGTGCTCACCATCCTCAACGGCAAACGCTCAGAAGCTCTCTTCGACGTGGCACGCTATGCGGAAGTAATAGGCAACCGCACTACGGCCACCGACATCACCACAGGAAACAAGGTTGACATAACGGCTCCTGTAACCCTTGCTCCACGCCAGACAATGATACTTGATATTAAGTGATCGCAAAGAAACACACCTATATAAGGTGGGGCTCATTATTCCCACCATAACCCAACTCCCACTATAAATGCTAGGAGGCTTCCTGACAGAAGCCTCCTTTTTTGTAACAGTTCCGAAACACCAATGACGCAGGTTCTTATTATCTGTGTCACCACGTTGTAACAATATGCCAGTACCTTTGCAGGCGAAAAATCAAATAGAAGATTTATATGGATTTATCTGTTAGCATTAAAAGCGCTAAGCGCAACCTGCTGATTGTATTTCTTGCAATAGCAGCATCAGTGATTGTTTTTTCAACAGCACACGCACAGTCTCCCACACAATGGGAGGAGCTGGAAGGCGACGTAAGCCTCTTTATAGGCAACGACCTTGGACGCAATGGTTATTACGACCAAAAGCCTATAGCCGAATTGATGGGCAAGATGGCTGAGACCATAGGCCCGGAGGCAGTGCTCGCCCTTGGCGACGTTCACCACTTCGGAGGCGTAAAGTCTGTCAACGACCCACTGTGGATGACCAATTACGAGCTTATTTATTCTCACCCAGAGTTGATGATCGACTGGATGCCTATTCTCGGCAACCACGAATACCGCGGCAACACCCAGGCTGTGCTCGACTACAGCAATGTGTCAAGGCGCTGGGTGATGGGTGGACGATACTATACCAGAGTATTCAGCGACGATGACAGCAAGGTGAGCGTAAGGATAGTGTTCATAGACACTACCCCACTGATAGACCGCTATCATAACAGCCCCACCTACCCCGACGTCAACAATCAGGATGTAAAGGCACAGCTGGCATGGATAGACACCACGCTCGAAAACGCCAAGGAAGACTGGGTGATAGTAGTAGGACACCATCCCGTCTACGCCCAGACCAAGAAGGACATCATCGAGCAGCAGGACATGCAGCGCAACCTGTTGCCAATACTTAGAAAATACAGCAAGAAGGTTGACATGTATGTCTGCGGACATATACACAACTTCCAGCACATACGCCGCGGCAACGACGGCATAGACTTCGTAGTCAACTCAGCAGGCTCATTGGCCCGCAGTGTCACGCCAACAGAAGGTACGGTGTTCTGCTCACCAGAACCTGGTTTCTCTGTCCTTACAGCCACACCTGAGAAGCTGTCACTGAGCATGGTCGACAAGACTGGAACAGTCATTCACAAGATAGAGAGAACGCACAAATAAGCATCGAGGCACAACTGAAACACGACTCAACGACAGGAAAAGCATGAGAACAATAGTGTTGGCCATTCTGCTCCTGGCTGCAAACATCGCCGCCCATGCCAGCATCGTCAAGGGCAAGATAAAAGACGTGCTGTCGGGAGAAGAGATTATTGGCGCATCAGTAATCATAAAGGGGTCCGGCAACAAAGGCACAGCCACCGGACTCGACGGCAGCTTCCAGCTGTCACTCAACAAATTCCCATGCACACTGGTGTGCAGCTACGTTGGCTACAAGACCAAGGAGGTTACCATAAGCAACAGCGACGACGTTGTCGACATTGACATGGAGGCTGACGCAGTAGCTCTGGGCGACGTGGTGATAGTGGCTGAGAATACAGGCTGCTCGGAGATGGGCGCAAGGCTCATGGAGCGCAACTCACTGAACGTTGTCAACGTAATGAGTGCAAAAGCCATCGAGCTGTCACCCGACATCACCGTAGCAAACGTCATACAACGTATGAGTGGAGTCACCATGGAGCGCAACAGTTCCGGAGAAGGACAGTACGCCATACTGCGAGGAATGGACAAACGGTATAACTACACTCTGGTCAACGGACTGAAAATACCGAGCCCCGACAGCAAGAACCGCTTTGTGCCACTCGACATATTCCCATCTGAGCTGCTCGACAGGCTGGAGGTGACCAAATCGCTCACTGCCGACATGGAAGGCGACGGCATTGGCGGAGCCGTAAACATGGTTATGAAGGATGCCCCAGCACAGCGGATGCTCACAGTGAATGTGCAGACAGGCTACAGCTCGCACTTCCTGAACAACGACTTCCAATCGTTTGTCCATGGCGACATAGTAGGCAGCAGCCCCAACGAACGCTTTGGCATGGCCTACCCTACTGACGAGGGCGACTTCAGCATGAAGAACCTTCATGTCAGCACGCGCAAGCCCCTGCCCGACATAGCTGCGGGATTTGCCTATGGCGACCGCTTCGCCAATGACCATCTGGGAGTGATGGCGGCCTTGAGTTTCCGCAACAGCAACAAAGGAAAGACCAGCGACATATACGACACGACAGCCGACAACGACGGGATACAGCGTGTGACGAACCGCTACTTCTCGGAAAACCAGACACGACTGGGAGCACATGCAAAACTGGACTATTACATAACGCAAAGACATAAACTCGCACTGTATGGTGGATATATGGATTTCGGCAACTCGCAAGTGAGGGATGCCTTTGCAGAGCAGGAGGAGACAATCCGCCTGCGCTGGCAGAGACAAACCATTGCCAACGCATCGCTGCTGGGTGAGCACCGGATGCTGGCTGGCGACGCGCTGACTCTGAAATGGGGTGCGAACATTGCCAAGGCTAACCAGAAGACACCAGACAACACGCAGATTCAACTCAACAGCAACACAGCCGGAACATCGGTATGGGTGAACAAGAACGTAGGAGCCATCAGGCGGTGGGAGCACAACTCCGACAGGGACATTGCCGGACACTTTGACATGGGTTACAAGATTAAGGCCGGACACACAACTCTCGACATCAATGCCGGAGGCTTGTACCGCGACAAGAAACGAGACAGCTACTACCATGAATACACTTTCCAGCCTTACGATGAGTCCAAGGAGACGCCCTACGACCAGTTCAAGGGCAGCGACTGGGACAACTACGACGGCATAAGCCTGCGCCTGAAGAGCTATACGCTCACCGACCCCATGAACTACGGTGCAACAGAGAAGATTGGAGCCGGCTACGGAAAGGCCACTCTGACAGCAGGCAAGTGGCAAATAGTGGCAGGACTGAGGGCTGAGAATACCCGACAGGGATATACTCTGCAGTTTGTGACCGACGGAAACGCAAACGCTGGAGAGCAACGCTACACCGACTGGTTGCCCGATGCCCACATCAAATGGAACGTACACCGCGACGCCAACCTCAGACTGTCGTACTACAAGGCCATCAACCGTCCGAGCTTCTTCGAGATTGTACCCTACCACATCATAAACGAGGACTACAACGAATGTGGCAACCCTGACCTGAAACACACCACAGCCGACAACTTCGACCTGCGGTATGAGTATTTCCCGGGACAAAGCGAGCAGCTGATGGTATGCCTGTTCTACAAGGACATTCACAACCCTATAGAATATGGCATGACAGCCATAGGACAGGAGACCTTCTACACCCCGGGCAACTATGGCAACGCTTCAAACTGGGGACTGGAGATTGACGTGATGAAATACTTCAACCGTTTCGGTATAAAAGCCAACTATACCTACACCCACTCGAAAATAACCACCACCAAGCTGCGTGAGCTTACAGCTGCCGACGGAACAATATACACCGAGCATGCCGACCAGAGCCGTCCGCTCTTCGGTCAGGCCGCCCACGTCTTCAACTGCTCGCTGCTCTACAAAGACGCCAAGAACGGATGGGACGCACAAGTGGCATGCTCATACACAGGCAAACGCATAGCCGTGATTGAGCGAATGTACGAGAATGACCGCTGGGACGCACCACTGTGGCAGCTCGACGCAAGCATGGAGAAGAAATTCAAGGGTGGATGGAGCGTATTCGCCAAGGCGCAGAACCTGCTCAACTCCGCAATCATCAGATACTATAATGCCAACGACCGCAACGCCAACTTGCAGAATGTACGCCGATACAACGGGGGCGTAGTGGAAAGGGAAGAGAAAAACGGAGTGAGCCTGACAGCAGGAGTAAGATGGAAGCTGTAAACGCACAATAACAGACAAAACAACATTACAACAAAAAAAATAGTATGAAGAAAGCAATGAGATTTCTGATGATGATGGCGATAGCCCTCACATCCGCAACAGTGACAACATCGTGCAGCGATGACGATGAGACAGTTACACTTAGCAAATTCACCATCGACCCGACAGCAACAACGCTGACACCGGGCGAGACTCTGAACGTTAACGTACAGTTCTTCCCCGAGAATGTCGAGGACAAGACCGTAGAATGGACATCTTCCGACAACGAAGTGGCAACTGTTGCCAACGGAGTTGTCACCGCCATAAAGCCCGGCTCTGCCACCATCACCGCTACTCCCGCAGCCATGCCTTCATTGGCAAAGACGCTTAGCGTAAGCGTTACCGCAAAGGCAATGACAGTATCAGGCGAGGTGTCAGGAACATGGGACGCATACACCACCGTAACCGTAAACGGACAGCTGAAAGTGCCTGCCGGCAAGAGCCTCACCATAGAAGAAGGTGTAGAGGTTATCTTCAACTCTGCCGATGCCAACGGAACAGGCATCGAGTTCACCGTAGACGGCAACATCTACTGCAAGGGTACTGCCGATGCTCCCATCCTCTTCTCTGTACCAACTAACGAGCGCAAATTCAGCAACGTCACCGATTGCAAAAACCTGTGGGGTGGCTTCATGCTGAACAGCAGCGACGCACAGGCTGAGGCACTCTTCGAGAACTGCATCATCGAGTATGCCGGCAGCGCAATGACAGAGAATTCACCATCAGTCATCTCTGGCATCTACACAGCAGGCGAGGACTACGGAGTACAGATTACTACCGGCCCGAATTTCCAGGGCTCGCTCGTAGTCACAGGGTGTGTGATAAGGAACGGATTTGCCGACGGCATATACATGCAGGGTGGACAGGCCATCATCACCAACAACACTTTCTCTGGCAATGGAGCTACTGGCGGCGAGGCCGTTAACGTGAAGGCTGGCACGAGCACTGTTGTAGCATACAACGTGATGTACAGCCCCAACACCAATGGTCTGAAGCTCTCAAGTTCTGGCCAGGACGATGCCGCAGGCCGCGGACAGGCCAAATGCGTGGCATACAACAACACCATCATCAACGCAGGATGGCGGCGTGACGGCACCAAGGGCGGATGTATCTACGTAGAGAAAAACATACTTGTCAACGTGTTCAACAACCTCATGGTGAACTGCAAGTACCGCGCACAGGTGCCCAAGTGGGGTACCCCAGGCATATCGGACGGATGCGACGACAAGTCGGTAATCGACTACAACTGCTATGCTGCCAGCGCAATAACCAGCACACTTCAGCAGGACATCGACGACGAAACTACAGTGCCATACCTCAACTACGTATCCAACAAGAACTACGCTGACGCCATTGACGCTCACAGCGTTATTGCCAAGGGAGCAAACGACCTGGGTGTAGCCTTCGCCAACTACGCACTTGACACCAACCGTCTGGACAATGCCGTCTATGACGAGGCTTGGGACTTCACTGCAAAGAGCCTGCCAGAAGGTGCCACCGACGGTGCATCGCTTACCGGCATAGTGAAGACATCGCTTACAGTAGGTGGAAAGACATACGCTGCCGATGCTCCGCAGAAATTCTTTGGAGCAAGAAAGTAACAGCCAACATACTTGGAAGAACCCAAAACAGCATGGAGGACGTGTCACAATCAAGTGACACGCCCTCCTTGTCTTATTAATAAGTAGGGTGTACAGTTTGATGTGCAAAAATTGAATATCCTAATTCTGAAGTTCATGTCGATAATTGTCGCGCTGAACCAAAGGTCGCCGGCTGAACCAAAGGTCGCCGGCTGAAAGGAAAGGCAAAGGAAAGGCAAAGGAAAGGCAAAGCGCAAAAGCGCATAGCCCAGGGTAAAGCGTAGCGGCACCCTGGGGTATTTCATATAGGTGATGGTCGCGCTGTAAGCGCAAAAGCGTAGATAACGGCTCTGTTGAAAAAACATGGCGATGGGACTCCTAAATGAAGGCAATGCTTTGCGTGGGCGGATGCAAAGCTTTGCGTGGGCAGATGCAAAGCTTTGCGTGGACAGATGCAAAGCTTTGCGTGGACGATTGCAATGCTTTGCGTGAGAGTTGGACTGAACTGGCACAGAAAAGTCTGTCCTATTCTGGATAAGATAAAAGGGGGAAAGACTCACCCTACGGGGCACTTAGCCCCCAGGAAATTTCTACTGAACCTAGATAACAGCAGGACAAATAACGCTTTTGCCCTTTCTTTAATTGACAATGTCTCCTTACACCCAGGATGCCGCTACGTTTTACCCTGGGCTATGTGCTTCTGCGCTTACAGTGCGTGCTGGTCAATGCGTGTTCGGTGAGCAAGTAGTCAGAGTAAATCAGGAACAGTTCCATTTTGGGTACATCAAACTTTACACCCTACCTAATAAATAGGGTCTCCAATTTGATGTGCAAAAAATGGATATCCTATTTATCCACATCCATCAGGAACTCCGCAAAGATGCGCGCAGCACTCTCCACCTTGGCCGCGCACGGCCTCACCTTGTAGTATTCGGCCGTGCGCTCATCAGGCACGTGCGTCACCTTTGTCTCCGGCCTCACCCCACCTATGCCGAGCAGTTCGGCACAGATGATGGAGCCGTTACGCTCCTTGAATGTGGCAAGGAGCCGCTGTACCACCTCGTAGCATGCGCTCTTGCCCTTGCGGTCGGCGCCATCTGTCTGACCGCAATGCAGTCCGGCGAGAATGACAAGTCCCGACACTGCACCGCACATCATGCGCATTCTGCCAACGCCGCCTCCGAAACCAGCTCCTATACGCTTGGCCATGTCGGCATCCAGTCCATACAAGTCTGAAAAGGCTGCGACAACACTCTGGCAGCAGCCATATCCCTGCATGAAATACTCTACGGCAAGGGATATCCTTTCTTCCAAATCTTTATCCATAGTCATTATTATATAATATGTATATTCTCTTTCGCTCATTCCAATATGGCATCTGCCGTCCAGCACGAATGCCATCAGGGACATCCTGCTGCAAAAATAAGCATTTATAGCGGAATACACACTTCTTTTGACAGATTTTTCTCAACCACCTAAGTGCTGGTAAAAAAACTCTGTGCGATTTATCTCATTAATCACCAGAAAAAGTCGGATGAACCTCATAATTGTCCACAAAAGAAAGAATATTCTGTAAAAAACAGCGATTTACTCATATTTTGTTGTATCTTTGCCATGTCAATGGTGAATTTCAGTCGCTTTAGTATGCAAATAATGCAGGCTGAAGTGCTACGGAATTTAGGTAAAAGCTCAAAATAAACTATTAACTTCACATCAATATCCAAATAAAAATGAAAGTTCGATTACCGATATTAGCATCATTAGTTTTAGGCATCCAGAGTGTAGCTGGCCAGACAATAGAGGATGTTTTTATGAATCCTCCTGCCGAGGCCAAACCTATTATGATATGGCAGTGGATGGACGGCATGATATCTGAAGAAGGAATAACCGCCGACTTGGAGGCTTATCAGAAAGCAGGCATCGGTGGTGTGCAGAACTTCCAAGTGGGAGGTACTGCACAGGGACTGGTGAAGGACACTGCCAATGCCATTGGCTCAGAGCGATGGCAACAGCTGATGCGATTTGCCATCAGCGAATGCCGCCGCCTGGGTCTTACGTTTGGAACGCACAATTGTCCCGGATGGTCGTCAAGTGCCTATCCTGCCGTCAAGCCCGAGTTCTCCATGCAGAAGCTGGTTTGGACCATGGTTAACTCACAAGGCAGGCGATATGTCAGCCTGAAACAGCCTGAGACCAATTTTGGCTATTATGAAGACATAGCAGTTGTTGCAGTTCCTGATGACAGCATCGTTCATACAGCACAGATTATTGTCTCTCCACAAGCCGCTTCCATCCAGCTTCCAAAAGGAAAATGGAAAGTCTATCGCTTCGGCCATACCGCCAATGGCAAGACCAACGGCAGCACGTCACCCGAAAGTGGTACCGGTCTGGAGTGCGACAAGATGAGCCGTGAGGCAGTTGCCCATTATTGGTCGACCTATCCTGCCATGCTGCTAAACCTTGCTGGTGAAGAGTCAGGCAATACGTTCCAACTATTGGAGATTGACAGTTATGAGGCTGGCGGTCAGGAATGGACAAAACGGATGCCAGAGGAGTTCTCGCAAAGAAGAGGGTATGACATGCTCAGATGGTTGCCTTCGTTGGCGGGGGTAGTAATCAACAGCCGTCAGGCTACAGAAAAGTTCAAGCGTGACTGGCGTGATACCGTATCAGATTTATTTGCTGAGAACTATTATGGCTACATGAGCGAGCTGGCGCACAAGCACGGTCTGCAGTTGTTGGTGCAACCATACGGTACCGGCTCTGCCAAGCCGTTCAATCCCATCAATACCGATAAGATAGTGCGCCAATTAGCCGCAGACGACCCAATATGTGCAGAGTTCTGGGCGAAGCCCACCAATTGGGGCTGGAAGGACATTCCCCGTGTAGTTAATGCTGCAAGGCGGGGCGGGCATGAAGTTGTCTACGCTGAGGGATTCACCTGTTGGCCGCTTCATGCATGGAAGGACGACCCGGCCCGGCTGAAAGCAATCGCAGACTCTTCCTTCTGCCTTGGCATCAACAGGTTGATGCTTCACGCAGCGGCCCACAATCCCTGGGTGAACGCAAAGCCGGGCATGACTTTCGGCATGTGGGGCACATGGTGGACACCAGGACAGACATGGTGGAAGGATGGTGCCCGTCCGCTGTTCTCCTATTTCGCCCGCTGCCAGGCGCTATTGCAGAGAGGACGTTTCGTTGATGACTTCAAGAGCAAGAATCCCTCGATGACTGCTGATGCAGACGGTATTCACTGGATACATCGCAAGGATGGCGAGGCTGATATTTATTTCGTTGCCAACGCCAAGGACTCTACCCTGACCACAACCCTAACCCTCAGTTTGAGTGGGAGGATTCCTGAAATATGGGATCCGGAAACCGGTACATGGTCTATGGCTGAGACATGGACGTCTGCCGAAGGAATGACACAAGTCAGACTTCAGCTGACTACACGCCGTGCCGTATTCCTTGTCTTAAGAGAGCAGACAACCGAACAAGGGCCTGGTCTAATGCCGCATCAGCCCGCTTCTGTGGAGGAAATAGTTCTCAATAACCCTTGGGCCATCAAATTCGACGATGGCAAGACAGCTGAGTGGACTTCGCTGTTGCCGTGGAACGAGTCATCCGATGACAATATCAAGTACTACTCAGGCACAGCACGCTATACGCAACATCTGTATCTGAAAGAGTTGGACCGAAACTACAACTACGTGCTGGATTTGGGTGAAGTGAAAAACCTCGCCGTAGTCAAGGTGAACGGAAAGATATGCGGCACACTATGGCGGCCACCCTTTACTGTCGACATTACTGACGCTTTGCTTGGAGGCGACAATACGCTGGAGATAGATGTCACCAACTTATGGGTTAATCGAATGGTTGGCGACGAGCAGGAACCAGACGATGTGGAATGGTCAGAGCCTGTGACCTTTAGCGCAGCCCCAAACTCGCCAAGTATCGGCAGGTTTATGAAGGAAGTGCCCGAATGGCTCAGCAAGGGGATGGCACGTCCCACAAAGCGCAAGGCTGTTGTCTCAATGAAATTCTTTGAGAGAGACACTCCCCTTCTTCGCTCGGGATTGATGGGACCAGTGGTATTGCAAAAGATTCCCACAGATGCCGAACAGCCATCCACTGAAGAAGAGCTACGGATAAAACATGGCAAGCATGAAATCTATGGTGTGTTGAGCACGCCCGACAATGACCAAAAGCGTCACCCGATAGTAATTGTGTCTCATGGTTTCAATGGCACGCATCATCATGGCCGTAATTATTTCAAGATGCTCAACGAACTGGGATATATGTGTTATGCCTTTGATTTCCCTTGTGGTGGAACAGGCAGCCGTACGGACAACAACACTGTGAACATGTCAGTGCCTGATGAGCAGAAAACATTGGAGGCTATCGTGCGATATTTCAAGTCACGACCTGATGTCGACAAGAAGAACATAGTGCTGTTGGGTGAGAGCCAGGGAGGACTCATATCAGCCTTGACAGCTGCCAGGATGAAAAAAGACATCCGCAAGCTGGTTCTTGTATTTCCGGCCTTATGTATTCCAGACAACTGGAACAGCCGCTATCCGCAGGTGACCGACATTCCGGATACTACAAGAATATGGCAGGTACCCATCGGACGGCGTTTCTTCACAGAGATACGGGATATGGACCCATATAAGGCTGTTGAGGCATACGAAAGCCCTGTCCTGATAATCCATGGCGATGCCGACGCAGTGGTTCCTATAGATTATTCGCGGCGGGCTGTCAAGTTGTACAAGAATGCCCGACTGGTTGAAATTCCACATGCCGGTCATGGGTTCAACGGCAAAGATTTCAAATGGTCTTTGGATAATATAAGGCAGTTCCTCGTAGAGAATGATTTTCTCTAATTACACTTGCATAATCCGTAATAATTGCCTACATTTGTAGCAAAACAGACGTTGGCGTCTGTATAAACAGGAACTAAAAAAATAATATCGTTCAACCAACAAACAACAACATGAAGATTTCAGAACAAAGAAGCAGCATGCTGCACGGAGTGCTGCTTATGACCCTCTTCGCCTGCGCCGCCTTCTATATAGGCGACATGGCCTTCGTAAAGGCATTGTCGTTCTCACCGATGATAGTGGGTATCATACTTGGTATGCTCTATGCCAACAGCCTCAGAAACAACCTGCCCGAGACGTGGACTCCCGGCATAGCCTTTTGCTCGAAACGGGTGCTCAGGTTCGGCATCATACTCTATGGTTTCAAGCTCACCTTCCAGGATGTGACAGCCGTTGGCCTTCCCGCCGTCTGCATTGACGCCATAATCGTTGTGTCAACAATACTCATAGGCATCGGTGTTGGCCGTCTGCTGAAGATGGACCGTGGCATAGCCTTGCTGACATCCGTAGGAAGCGCCATCTGTGGAGCGGCAGCTGTCCTCGGCACAGAGTCGGCCATCAGGGTAAAGCCTTACAAGACGGCAGTGGCTGTGGCTACGGTAGTGATATTCGGCACCACGGCCATGTTCCTCTACCCTGCCCTGTACCGTGCAGGCATCTTCGACCTTACACCGCAGCAGATGGGCATCTACGCCGGTTCCTCCATCCACGAGGTCGCACATGTGGTAGGTGCCGGAAACGCCATGGGAAAAGAGGTCTCCGATAGCGCCATCATCGTGAAGATGATACGTGTTATGATGCTCGTGCCCGTGCTGCTCGTCATTAGCTGGGATGTGGCACGCCAGGCCCGGCGCAATCCAGAGGCAGACACCATGGAGCGTGGGAAAATCAATATACCATGGTTCGCCATTCTCTTCCTTGCCGTCATCTGTTTCAACAGCCTGAACCTTCTGCCGGAGGCTGTCGTGGCAGGCATCAACACCTTCGACACCTTCCTGCTCACCATGGCTATGACAGCTCTCGGCGCAGAGACAAGCATAGAGAAATTCAAGAAGGCTGGAGCCAAGCCGTTCGTGTTGGCAGCCATACTCTTCGCATGGCTGCTCGGTGGCGGATATATGCTGGCCAAGTTTGTAGTACCAATGTTCGGATAACAGGGAGGGCACCGATATGAAAAGGCTATCATACTTTCTCGCCTCAGCAATGCTCGTACTCACCTCCATGAGTGCCAGGGCGCAGGAGACTTTCTGGCTTGGAGCGGACATCAGCGGAACAACAGAGATGGAGTCCAAGGGCATCAGGTTCTACAACAGCAAGGGAGAGATACGTGAGAACACTGCCCTGATGAAGGAACTCGGACTAAACGCCGTAAGACTAAGGGTATGGGTGAACCCGCGTGGAGGATGGAGCGGTGCCGAGGACGTGCTGGAGATGGCACGCCGCGCACGCTACTACGGAATGGCAGTAATGATAGACTTCCACTACAGCGACTGGTGGGCAGACCCAGGGAAGCAGCATATACCTGCCGCATGGCAGTATATGAAATTTGACGAGATGCGGCATGCCCTCGCCTGCCATACACGCGACGTGCTGAGACTGCTCAGAGAAAACAGCATCGACGTGAAATGGGTACAGGTAGGCAACGAGACCACCAACGGATTCCTATGGCCTGTGGGACGCGCATCGGACAACATGGAAAACTACGCATCGTTTACTCAGGCTGGCTATGAGGCCGTAAAGGCGGTGTACCCAGACGCAAAGGTTATAGTACACCTCGATGGCGGTTGCGACCGTAAGCGCTACGACTTCATATTCGACGGACTGCGCAAGTATGGTGCCAAATGGGACATCATCGGACTCAGCGTCTACCCCTACTGGGACATAGAGGCCAAGCTCGAGACCGACTGGCAGGGCACTGTGAGGGATTTCACGGAGAACATCAGATACCTAAGCCGGAAATATTCTACTGAGTGCATGGTCGTCGAGACGGGTGTGGAGGCTAAGAAACCCAAGGAAGGCAAGACGATAATGAAAGCCATCATCAACGCCGCACGCAACGACTGCGACGGCCACTGTCACGGCGTGTTCTACTGGGCACCAGAGCTCGAGGGCCACTACCCTCTCGGAGCTTTCAGCAACCACCGCCCAACAGAAATCATGGATGCGTTTGGAGAATAGGCTATTATCTCATATAAGATTGTTATTGTGTTGATAATTAGCGTTTTTGATATTGTTATTAATTAGGGTGTCCAATTTGATGTGCAAAAATGAATATCCTAATTCTGAAGTTCATGTCGGTAATTGTCGCGCTGTAAGCGCAAAAGCGCATAGCCCAGGGTAAAGCGTAGCGACACCCTGGGTTATTTCATGTAGGTGATGGTCGCGCTGAAAGCGCAAAAGCGTAGATAACAGCAGGATATATAACGCTTTTGCGCTTACAGCGCGCAAGGACAATGTCACATTACACCCAGGGTGCCATTTCGCTCTACCCTGGGCTATGAGTAGGTTGCCCTTTCTTTTTCACTGAGCCGTTTTATCCACTGAGCCAAGATAGTACCATTCCCGGCAAACCCAAAAAAAAGCGGGAAGGAAACCTTCCCGCTTTGATATTGATGTTGTGTTGAAATTACTCAGCCACGAGAGTGAAGCGCTTGTAAGCGACAATCTTGAGCTCAGCATCCTGCTTCTTCAGGAACTCAGCAACAGTCTGCTTGTCGCCATCACCGAACTGGAACTCCTGGTCAACGAGGCAGTTGTCCTTGAAGAACTTAGCCAGACGACCCTTAGCGATGTTCTGTACCATCTGCTCAGGCATGTTGGCGAGCTTCTGCTCAGCAGTCTCCTGCTTGAGCTTACGGATAGCGTCAGCGTCAGCCTCTGTGATGTTACCCTTACGGATACCCTCTTCGAGGTGCTCCTCGCTCTCAGCAATATAAGCGTTGTAGCCAGCCTTCTTGATGGCAGCAGCAACAGCCTTCTCTACCTGCTCTTCCTTGGTCTTCTGAACAGCTACCTTGTACTCCTCGTCCTTAACCTCCTGTGGTACGGAAGCCTCGTCGAGTGCTACAGGCTTCATGGCAGCAACCTGCATGGCAACCTTGTGGGCAGCCTCAGCAGCAGGCTTGTTTGTCTGAACCATTGTAGCGAGGGTATGCTTGTTCATGTGGTCGTAGATTTCGATGTTCTCGCCCTCGAGGAAGTTGTAGCCATCGATTTCCATCTTCTCGCCAGAGATACCAGAACGCTGCTGAACAGCAGTTGCAGCATCATCACCGTTAGCGAGCTTCAGGCTCTTAACCTCTTCGAGGTCCTTAGCCTTGGCAGCGATAGCAGCGTCGAGGATGCTTTCGGTAAGAGCGATGAAGTCTGCACCATTGGCAACGAAGTCAGTCTCACACTTTACTGCAACCATAGCAGCGAAGCCGTCAACCTTCTTTACGAGAACGCAGCCATTTGATGTTTCACGATCAGAACGCTTGGCAGCGATGGCAAGACCACGCTCACGAAGCAAGTCCTTTGCCTTGTCGAAGTCACCTTCGGCCTCTACAAGGGCTTTCTTGACATCACCAAGTCCGGCACCAGTCATTGTGCGGAGCTTCTTGATGTCGTCCATTGTTGGTTTGTAAGCCATAATATCTTTAAATTCTAAATTTTACAAAATTATTCAGCAGCTGGAGCTTCCTCTGCAGGAGCCTCCTCCTTACGTGCCTTACGTGGAGCACGCTTCTTGCCCTCGGCAGCCTCTTCAGCCTGCTCAGCAGAAGCCTTCTCGTCGGCCTTCTCAACCTTGCGCTCCTCAAGACCCTCGGCGATAGCGCCGCAAACAGCGTTGAGGATAGTCTCTACAGAGTCCTTAGCGTCATCGTTAGCAGGGATGATGTAGTCGATGTTCTTAGGATCAGAGTTGGTGTCAACGATACCGAAAACAGGAATACCGAGACGGTTAGCCTCCTTGACAGCGATGTGCTCCTTCATTACGTCGATAACGAAGAGTGCAGAAGGCAGACGTGTAAGGTCAGCGATAGAACCGAGGTTCTTCTCGAGCTTAGCACGCTGGCGGTTGATCTGCAGAATCTCACGCTTAGAGAGGTTAGAGAATGTACCGTCAGCCATCAGCTTGTCGATGTTGGACATTTTCTTAACAGCCTTACGGATTGTCGGGAAGTTGGTGAGCATACCGCCCGGCCAACGCTCGATAACGTATGGCATATTTACAGATGTAGCCTTCTCAGCTACGATATCCTTGGCCTGTTTTTTAGTAGCGACGAACAAAACCTTCTTGCCGCTCTTGGCAATAGCCTTCAAGGCTTCAGCAGCCTCGTCGATTTTTACTACGGTCTTGTTAAGGTCTATGATATGGATACCATTACGCTCCATGAAGATATAAGGAGCCATTGCAGGATTCCACTTGCGGCGGAGGTGTCCAAAGTGGCAACCAGCCTGAAGTAATTGGTCAAAATTAGTTCTTGACATTGTCGTTTCTTTTGTTTAAATTGTTGTTTACTTTCTTTTTAATTCTTTTGTTAGAACCAATCCGCGGGTAATCGTCCTTGCGGGCAAGTCGGGCGGATTTAGATGCTAAACTGTTCAGTGTTGTCAGCTTTTCTATTCTTCAGCTAAAACATTAACGCTTACTGAACTGGAAGCGGCGGCGTGCCTTTGGCTGACCTGGCTTCTTACGCTCAACAGCACGGCTGTCGCGTGTAAGGAATCCCTGTGACTTGAGAGCCTTCTTGTCCTCGGCATTGACTTTCACGAGTGCGCGGGCGATAGCAAGTCTAAGAGCCTGGCTCTGACCAGTGAAGCCACCTCCGTCAAGGTTAGCCTTAATATCATACTTCTCAGCAACCTCGAGCAGGTTCAATGGCTGCTTAACCACGTACTGCAGGATGGCTGATGGGAAAAACTCTGTCAAATCTTTCTTGTTAATGGTGATCTTGCCTGTTCCCTCTGTAAGGTAAACACGAGCTACAGCGCTCTTGCGGCGACCTATTGCGTTAATAACTTCCATCTTTGCTTAATTATTTATACTGATTAATATCGATAGTCTTTGGCTTCTGAGCCTCATGGATGTGCTCTGTACCCTCATATATATAGAGGTTGTTCATCAGTGAGCGTCCGAGAGGACCCTTAGGGAGCATACCCTTAACGGCGTGACGGATAATCTTGTCAACACCACCCTGACGCTTGCGCAGCTCAGCGGGAGTATTGAATCTCTGTCCGCCTGGATAACCAGTATAACGTGTGTAGACCTTGTCAGTCTCCTTCTTACCAGAGAAGACAACCTTTGCAGCGTTGATGATGATAACGTTGTCTCCACAATCTACGTGAGGAGTGAACGATGGCTTATACTTGCCACGCAGCAACTTTGCCACTTTAGAGCAAAGGCGACCAACAATCTGGTCACTTGCATCGATTACGACCCACTCCTTCTTAGCTGTTTCCTTGTTAACGGAAATAGTCTTGTAACTTAAAGTGTTCATCTTAAATTTTAAATTTTACTACTAAAAAACGTTTATACAATTATTATATACTACAGGCGCAGGCAATGCCTTGCACCCTGTCTGGGCGATTCACTAACCACCATGCCCGGCCAAAAGCACAGCTATTAACACTCCCAGACCGAGGGCTCTAAGTGTACCCTCCAAATAATCGGTCTGCAAAATTACTCATTTTATATGAGTTATGAGATATTAGGGGGAAAGGGATGCTTATATTTAGAGTTTTTTAACTAACGACAAGCGCGTACTGCCTACTGTATTCGTAAAAGTTGCATAGTGAAGATTGAGATGGAGACTACGTCTTACGACTTCTTGCGGATATAATTTCTTATGGCGAACCACAAGTGCATTATGGCCGTGGGAATCAGTCCGTAGTGGTGGCACATGATATGGAACCTTTCACGCAGCGAGTCCTTGTGATGCTGGTTTGTCATGCCTCCATCAAGGTAGTGGGCTACCACCATTCCCGTGTTGCGCATAGCGAGGTTACGCTTTGCCCCAAGCCTCATTATGCGTATGCACCAGTCTACATCGGCGCTGTAACGGTAGTGAAGGTTATATGGTGTGAGCTTAGCAAGGTCAGTCCTGGCATAGAACGCCTGATGGCACACCAGCATTCCTTTCAGGAACGAGCGCCAGGACAACTTTCGTGGAGCCATCAGGTGGCGGTGTCTGAGGAAGTTGCCGTCAGCATCTACGATGTCCGTATCTCCATATAGCACGGCAGGCAGTTCCTCGCCATCGCCCACAGCGGCCTCAACCATCTCCAACGTATCTGGTGCAGGAAACGTGTCGCCGGCATTGAGGAAGAGCACGTAGTCGCCTGTAGCCATAGCTATGCCCTTGTTCATGGCATCATACAGTCCCTTGTCGGGTTCCGATACCACGATGACGCGGTGAAGAGAGTCTTCCATTAGGTTTTTCTTACGATAAGCCTCAGCCAGAGCCACCGTGTCGTCAGCAGACGCCCCGTCTATGATGATATGTTCCACATCCTTGCATGTCTGTGCCATGACACTACTAAGAGTTGCCGGCAGCACCTGCGAGGCGTTATAGGTGATGGTGATTATGGAGAATGTTATCATATCTTGTAATTCTTTGATGCCAGAGCCTGGCTGTACAACTCTGTATACCTAAGAGAGACACTTGTTAGCGAATAACAGGTGTGAACCTTGCGCAGGCATGCCGCAGAAAGCTCATTCCAGTCAGCACCAGCAAGTACCCACCTGATGCCATTGGCAAAATCAGCGGCATCGCAATAGTTAGCCACATAGCCATTCTTCAGATGGTCAATCATCTCGGGAATGCCTCCAACCTTAAATCCCACACATGGAACCCCACAGGCCATAGCCTCCATGATGGTGTTTGGCAGATTGTCAGACAGCGATGGCGTAACGAACAAGTCGACAGCAGAGTAGATTGCCACGATGCGTTTTGTCTCGCTTACATATCCCAATGGATATGCCTCCATGGGGAGACGTTCGGCAATCTCCTCTGCCTGTCCGCCGAGTATTGCCACCACAGCGCGCTCACGGAACGAAGGGTCATCAGCCAAGAGACGGTTCAGACTCTCAATCAAGTAATCCATACCCTTTCGCGGGTCTGTAACCTTCTGCGACACGAAGAGAATAATCTGCTTGTCCTCTGGCAGTTGCAGTTGCTTGCGTGCTTCCACTTTATCTACGGGATGGAATATTCTGGTATCTATCGGGTTTGGTATAGACACAATACGCTGTTCCTTCAGCAACGCGCTCTGCCTCGCCTCAGAGCACAGCCATCTGCTACAGGCCACGAAACTTATGCTGCGCGAGGCGAGCATGGCTTTCTTTCGCTTCCACACCCTTGCTGCCAGGTCGCCCAGGCATCCTCCCTTATGCAACATTCCACATTCCCTGCAATGAGACTTGAAGCGCTCGCATCTCTCCGGATAATGGCAGATGGCTGTAGCAGGCCACAAGTCGTGCATCGTCCATACCACAGGCTTGCCGCTATCAAGAATTCTCCTTATGCCCCTCAGCGACAGCATGCCCTGATTTATCCAATGCAGATGAATGACGTCAGCCTCCTTAAATTCAGGAGTCTTTGTGATGTCGATGCCTGTATTGGCTATAGACACCGCAAAGAGGTTCTTGCGGCTGAAGAGATTGTTCAGCCATATCACAAACCGTTCGTAGACGAAGCTCCACGTTTTTCTGAACCAGCCGCCAACAGTCGCCACATAGAGGTGGTCGGTATTTTTCTCAACCACCAGCATCTTGGCCTGAACACCATTGTTGATAAGGGCCTTGGCGAGCCTGCTTGCTGCAATGGCTGCCCCACCCGTTCTCTCGCTTGTATTGACAATAAGGACTCTCATTATATATATTATTCAAGTTTCGTGTGTGCTCAACTATAGTATATGTATCAATAGTGCTGCACCCCTACCTGCACAGCAGCGCACAGACCTTGTCCTGGAAGTTTTTTCCGTTGTGGTTGTGCATTATGCCTTGGTTGATGATGGCAAAACACAGTCTGTGGCCGTTCGATGCCGTACAGTATCCAGCGAGCGAGCTGATGCCCGTCAGCGTTCCCGTCTTTGCCCTCACGTTACCATACGCCGCCGTGCCCCTCATCCTTGATTTCAGCGTTCCGTCAACGCCGGCCACAGGAAGGGCATGATACAGATGTGGAAATATGTTCTCGTTGCGGAAAGCATATCTTAGCATCCTCACCTCCAGCTCTGCCGAGACGTAGTTGTACAGCGACAGTCCTGAACCGTCAGCCACCTGGTACCTTTCCGGGTTCAGTCCCAACTTGGTTATGAGCCTGTTGATGACACTGCGTGCGTGCTTTGCCGTTGCCGGCCTGCTTCCAGACGAGGCAGCAATCTGGTAGAACATGGATTCTGCATACAGGTTGTCGCTCTCCTTTAGCATTTTCATGAGCACCTGCTCAATAGTATGGAAGCGTGAAATCACCGAGAATGCTCCCTGCGGCTTGCGCCTATCACAATTGAAGGACCCGCTCAGGAATCGGTATGCCCTGTCAGCGCTATCCTTGTCGATGATGGCCACTCCGTCGTCGGTGAGCTTCCGCGCAAGCCTTTCCACAAAGTTATTCTTTCGTCCAACGAGCAATGGCGACAGGCACGGATTGTCATCATCCCAACACCATCCCTCGCCCAGCGTCGCCGAGTCTTTCATAGTCTTGTCTGCATAGATGCCTCCCATTATGGTGTCGATGCCCATACGCCTGATGCTCTCCACGAAGGCGTTGAGGTCATCGTTGTTGAATCCCGGGTCGAAGCCTCCAACGCAGTAGATGTCTCCGCACAGCATCCTGCCCTTTACCTCGCCTGTGTAACAGAGGTCAGTCTTGAACTGATATCCGCCTCCGAGCTTATCAAGGGCTGCCACAGCCGTGATGACCTTCATTGTGCTGGCCGGCCTTAGCGTCTGCCTCTCGTTATAGCAGAATATTGCCGAGTCAGCGTCCAGGTCATAGACCATCAGTCCGAGCTGGCTTGTCTTGGTGATGTCAGACTGCACAAGGGCGGCAAGCCCCTCAACGACGGCTTGCGGCCATGGGCATGCAGAGGAGTCTGCCACGGCAGCTATGGTGTCATTGGGCATGTTGCCATCGTGGCTGCCGGCATCGCAATCCGTCAGCTCGCCAGCCTCATTATTTTGCGCACTTGCCGCAAGAACCGCACCAAAGGCCCAAAATAATATATATAATATCTTGTTCTTTATCATGACATAATCATTGAATGTGCAAAATTAGCAAAAAAACTTCGTTTGATGTGTGTATATTAAGATTTATTCGTACTTTTGCAACGGTCAAAGTCTATAGGGCTGAAGCATGAAGTATAAAAATAATAATGTAAAGCCTTCGGCCGCACCACACAATCTCCTCCCCTAACGGGGACCGTGCGAGAACCGCACAACGACGGGCACAGAACAAGAAACCTCAAAAGGCGTATATGACATACAAGTACGATTTTCTCATCATCGGCTCTGGAATAGCCGGTATGAGCTACGCCCTGAAAGTGGCAAGGGCAAAAAAGGGCAAGGTCTGCCTGATATGCAAGACCACACTTGAAGAAGCAAACACAGCGTTTGCCCAGGGAGGAGTAGCCTCCGTGACAAACATGTTGGTAGACAATTTCGACAAACACATTGAGGACACCATGGTTGCCGGCGACTTCATCAGCGACCGCAACGCCGTTGAGCAGGTAGTGCGCAACGCACCGTCACAGATAGCGGAGCTTGTTGGCTGGGGAGTGAACTTCGACCGCAAGGAGGACGGCACCTTCGACCTTCACCGAGAGGGTGGCCACTCGGAGTTCCGTATTCTTCATCATGCCGACGACACGGGGGCTGAGATACAGCGCGGACTGATGGAGGCCGTAAAGAGCAATCCCGACATAGACATCAAGGAGAACCATTTTGCCGTGGAGATTATCACCCAGCACCACCTCGGAGCACGTGTCACCCGCCGCACTCCATACATCAACTGCTATGGTGCATACGTACTGAACCCGGAAACGGAGAAGGTGGACACCTACCTGAGCAAGGTCACCGTGATGTGTACGGGCGGCTGCGGTGCTGTCTACCAGACAACAACTAATCCTATAATAGCCACCGGTGACGGCGAGGCAATGGTATACCGTGCCAAGGGAACGGTGCAGGACATGGAGTTCGTACAGTTCCACCCCACGGCACTCTATCATCCGGGTGAGACCCATCCCGCCTATCTCATCACCGAGGCCATGCGTGGCTATGGCGGCATACTCCGTCTGCCCAATGGCGAGTCGTTCATGGAGAAATACGACGAGCGTCTGTCGCTGGCACCACGCGACATCGTTGCACGTGCCATAGACAAGGAGATGAAGATACACGGACTCGACCACGTATGCCTCGATGTAACGCACAAGGACCCAGAGGAGACCAAGCACCATTTCCCAAACATCTACGCCAAATGCCTCTCCATAGGCATCGATATCACCCGCGAGTATATCCCCGTACGCCCTGCCGCCCACTACATGTGCGGAGGCATAAAGGTAGACCTCAACGGTCTGTCGAGCATAGACCGTCTGTATGCCTTAGGCGAATGCTCATGCACGGGGCTGCATGGAGGCAACCGACTGGCTTCCAACTCCCTCATCGAGGCCGTGGTATATGCTGACGCCGCAGCACGCCACTCCCTGCAGCACGTTGACGAATACGACTTCAACGAGAAAGTGCCAGAATGGAACGACGCAGGAACACTCACCAATGAGGAGAAAGTGCTCATCACGCAGTGCGTAAAGGAAGTCGGAGAAATTATGAGCAACTATGTTGGCATCGTGCGTTCCGACCTCAGGCTCAAGCGCGCATGGGACCGCCTTGACCTGCTCTACGAGGAGACGGAGAACCTCTTCAAGCGTGTGAAGATTACCCGTGAGCTTTGCGAGCTTCGAAACATGATCAACACCGGATACCTCATAACCCGAATGGCCATTGAGCGCAAGGAAAGCCGAGGACTACACTATACCATCGACTATCCGAAGCACGCATATACTAAAGAGTAATTTTTTCCAAGCCTATGTTTAAGAAATCCATCCTAATGACGTTGCTGGCTGCTATAGCCTGCAACGTCAATGCCAG
This sequence comes from Prevotella sp. P3-122, assembly GCF_002251365.1. Classification (GTDB taxonomy): domain Bacteria; phylum Bacteroidota; class Bacteroidia; order Bacteroidales; family Bacteroidaceae; genus Prevotella. Next base: position 127,411 of record NZ_NPJH01000041.1, on the reverse strand, counting down.
TATCAGCAGTTCCAACTACAATGTCGTGCCCAAGCCGCTTTCCGTAACCGAGGACAAGGATCAGCCCTTCATCATCACTGCCTCCACAACAGTATCCTGCATGTCAGGTGGTGAGGAAATGAAACGTAACGCACAGTTCCTCACAGACTACGTGGCCGAGGCTACTGGCATAAGAATGCAGGCAGCCGAAAAAGCCTCAAAGCAATGCATACGCCTCGTCATAAACAACAAGATTACAGGAAAGGAAGCATACAGGCTTTCCGTCAGCAAGAAGGGCGTGACGATAGAGGCCGCAACGCCTCGTGGTGTATTCTACGGCATACAGACGTTGCGCAAATCGCTCCCCACAGTCAAGGTTGACACCATAACCCTGCCGGCAGTCACCATTGCCGATGAGCCGCGCTTCTCATACCGCGGCATGCACCTCGACTGTGCCCGTCACATCTTCCCGCTGAGTTTTGTGAAAAGATACATAGACCTGCTGGCCATGCACAACATGAATGTCTTCCATTGGCACATCACCGATGACCAGGGATGGCGCATAGAGATAAAGAAATATCCTGAGCTGACAAAGAAAGGCTCATGGAGACCAGAGACCGTCATCGGCAACAATTTCCCTCTCTTCGACGGGACCCCTTATGGTGGCTTCTACACCCAGGAGGAGGCACGAGAGATCGTACGCTATGCCGCCGACCGTTACATCACTGTCATTCCCGAAATAGATATGCCGGGACACATGCTCGGAGCCTTGAAGGCATATCCAGACCTGGGATGTACGGGAGGGCCCTATGAGGTAGCGACGACATGGGGTGTCTTTGCCGATGTGCTCTGCCTCGGCAACGAGAATGTGTACAGTTTCTGCCAAGATGTCCTCGATGAGATAATGGACATCTTTCCAGCCAACTACATCCACATAGGTGGCGACGAGGCTCCACGCGACCGCTGGGCAGAATGTTCCAAATGCCAGGCTAAAGCACACGAGCTGTCGCTGACCACCAACACTCTGCAAAGCTATTTCACCAACCGTATAGAGAAATATGTAAACAGTAAGGGACGGCGCATCATCGGATGGGACGAAATACTTGAAGGCCCCATAAACAAGAGTGCCACCATAATGAGCTGGCGAGGAATAAGTCCTGGCGTAGAGGCTGCCAGCAAGGGCCATGACGTCATCATGACACCCAACTCCCATCTGTACTTCGACTATTACCAGACCGAAGGCCGCAATGGTGGTCCTATACTAATCGGCGGCTATGTGCCGCTGGAGAAAGTATATAGCCTTAATCCCATCCCCGACGACATCCCTGCCGACCTGCGTAGCCACATCATTGGTGTTCAGGCCAACCTATGGACTGAATATATTGCCTATACCTCAATTGTAGAATACCAGGTACTGCCGCGCATGGCAGCACTTGCCGAGGTACAATGGACATCGGCAGCCAAGGACTATCCCGATTTCCTCAGCCGTCTGTCAAGACTCAGAGAGCTTTATGGCATCTACGGATATAATGTGGCGAAATAAGGCTGTATTATAAAAACATACAGCAATTTACAATAACAGAACCAAGGGACTAAGACTAAAAGAAAACACCCAAAAAGCAAGGATGCATGCGTCCATACTTTTTGGGTGCGATTATTTTTGTGCGACTACACTCAGACCTTAGCCCTTAGCCTTCAGACCTTAGTCCTTTGACCTTAGTCCTCAGTCCTCAGCCCTTAGTCCTTTATGCGTCTGGAAAGCAAAGAGCCTACCGATTATTTCAGCACAACCTTTCCGCTGATATTTGTGCCTGCCCCCTTAACGGCATACACGTATGTACCATTCTTCAGATTGTCGAGCGACAACGTTCCGACAGCAGCATCGACATTCCACTGTGCCACCTGCTTGCCAGAAACTGTGTACAGGCTTACTGTGCGTGGTGCGGCGGCAGCGAAAGTGTACGACATAGTACGGCCATCAAACATCACGCCATCATTTTCAGCCTCTACGCTGCCAACAGCCAAAACTGTAGGGTCGTTGGTCATGATTATTGTGAAGCTGATAGTCGACGAGCGGTCTGATGTATAATAGGCAGTAACCTCACACTTGTAAGTCTGAGTACCCTTTACCATCATACCACCACCATCAAGCTCGATATCGACAGATTCTCCAGCAGTCATGTCTTTAGTTTTTGAGAGGTTTTTTCCACTTATGCAGTTACCACCAAAGCAAAGGCCAACGCTACGTCCGTCAAGTGCCTTTACCTCTACAGTAACATTACCTGCTTTCTCTGAGCTGACGAAAACATAAGGTTTGAACATAACGGAGCCAAACTCTGCAAACGATGGGTCAACCTTGGATGATGTTATCGTTGCACCATTCTCTATGGTATTGCCATCCATAGTAAAGCTCAGCTGTGCGCTTGCTGTCAGCGCAGTAGCGAATAGAACTAATAGGGTAAAAATTTTCTTCATATAAATATTTTTTTCTTTTTATAATAATAGTTGAACAAATAACACTTACTCTTCTGGACAGAGCTTGCACTCAGCAGCCTGCATGACACCCTCCTTGTCGTTGTAGACGAAGGCCACAACAGCCAGGTTCCTGACATTCCAGATGTCCTTGACATCAACCGTAGCTGTGGCCGTGGAATAGACGTTAGACTCCAGGGCAATGTCCTCGCCCCACGTGCCATTGGCACTGCCACGGAAGACATGGTTGTGGACATAGTCCTTAATAAGCTTTCCGTTGTCTATCTGCACGGCCGTGATGTTGCTCTCCGTAACCCAGAGCTGCAGCTTGGCATTGGCATCTGTCTCGGGCAGCATCAGTGCTGTAATTTCAATCTTGGTACTGTCGTTGTTGTAGTGAGCCTCAAGGTTGATGGAAAGAGAAGTTGGTTTCTCAAGCTCCTTTCTGATAAGCTCCGGCCACTTTCCGCTAACGAAGAGTGACACCTCAGAGCTTCTGTCGAAGACTGCGCATGGAAAGCCGACCTTGTCGAGGTCACCCCAGCGGTCCGCATATTCCTGTCCCTCGTTGTTCTTTAGTCCCACAAAGCCAAAGCTGTTATCTTCCGGAAGGCTCAGCCCGCCGGCATGTATGCTTACCGTTATGAGCTGCTCGCCATATTGCTCCGTCAGCGCCGCAAGCCCCCTATGGGCATCAGGGCAGTTGGTACACTGCTGGCCCGTAAACTCCTCGATAAGCACATTACGCTTACTCTCAATAGTAGGCAGCTGTACAAACCTGTCAGCCTCATCAACCTCATCGCATGCAGAGAATGCCGCAATGGCAAACAGTGCCAGCACAGAGTTGCGGACTGTATTTCTGATATTGAATATTCTGTTCATAGTGTGAAGCCTGAATTTAGAAAGTATAGTTATACGAGATGTTCAGTCCCTTGCTTGCCGGAACATACCTGCACACGCCACCGGAGCAGTTGTAGCCAGCACGCGTGCGGCCATATCCGAGCATCAGGCGATGAGCCTTGTATGTACCAGTGACTGATGCCATATAATAATGTATGTCTGTCTCACCCGTATTCCACATGTCGCTTACGGTGAACATCAGGTACGGGAGGGCAGACAGCTCAAGCAGTCCAAACGCCCAGTCGCCCTGGTCCTGACTGGTTGAGAGATATTGCAGCTCGCCTCTTAGTGTGAACTTCTTGTTAATCTGATATTTACCCTCAGCCACACCGATATTGGCCTTGATGACACCGCCCTCGCCCTCTATGACAGTCTTGTCGTATCGCTGGTTCATATACATGAGGTTCAGCTTGAACGACTTGGAGAGCTTCTTCTCCATCTGCAGGTTGATGTCCTGATAATAGAGTTTTCCCATCTTGAAGAAGCCCGTCTCATAGCCGTCGGTACCCATGACCGTGTTGCCATAGATGGGTTCCACGGGGTCTTTGTCGAGACCACGTATATGACTGACATTGAGCTTCAGCTTGGTGCCATACTTGCCTCCGAGAGCCGAGTTGCGCTTGAAAGTATATCCGAACTCACCTTGAAAAGCCCATTCTCCCGGTGCAGCCTGGGTAGCATAGGGATAAAGTGCAGGCAGTGAGTATGTATGCTGGTATGCGAATGCCGGCATGTTGTTGACAAAAGCCGATGTTCCCGTTAACGACCTTCTGGAACGGAACGACATGTTCTCGCTGCGCTTGGCCTGGAACAGTGCGCTTACGCCCTTGGCAGAATACGATGCCGACAGCAGGACTGCCGAACCGCGGCGATAGATGTAGCCATTATCGGCAGATGGGTCCTGCGACCTCCATGCATACTCAGCCAGAAAGCTGTAGTTGCCAGTCTGCAGGCGTGACCTCACGTCGAAGGCATGCACCGTAGACGGCATATCTAACCGGAAGTTGGTGCCCGGCACGATGATGTTGTCACCATCCTCCTCGTAGTTGAGCAGCACGTATGAGCCGCCAACCATCCAAGAGATATTGTTCTCCTGCATGCGCTTGCTGTACTGGTCGATATTTATCTCCAGGTCGGCACCGGCGAGCCATGAATCCGTGTCCCAGTCCCAATAACGTCTCTGCACACCACCGAGAGCCTTGAACTGCACGCCCTTGATGGCATTCACAGCTACGTGCGCTCCCCTGATGGAGTTGTCTATGCCGAGGCTTCTCTCCTCGTATGTACGGAAGATAAGTCCGCTACCGAACTGGTCGTAGAAGTCGCCGAGGGTGACGTCGACACCTTTCCCAGTCTTGAACTTCGCATAGAGATAAGGTACGCCCCACCCCTTGAAATCCGGTTCGAAACCTGGCAACGGATACTCGGTGAACTCCAGTCTGGTTCCAACCTCGAGACTCTTGTAGGCAATGTTGATGTCGGCATAAGTATTGGTGAGCACATCTTCTTTATATGTACCCGTACCTATTTTATTATCCTCCTGGGGCACGAGGATGTCGCTCTGTATGCTTCCGTGCACAGAAACCTTGTCACCGTCCTGCGCCCACGCCTGTCCTGTGGCCATAGCTGCCATGAGGACGGAAGCCGCAAAAAACTTTGAATGCATCACTCTGTCCGGTTATTATTTAGCTACAAGTTCACGAATCTTCTCTATCAGATGGTTCTCTCCTCCATCGGTATATCCGCTTCTGGACTCAACAATCTTGCCATCGCCACCGATGATGAAGACGTGAGGAATCATCTGCACGCCCATGGCACGCCTGAACTCGCTGTTTGGGTCGAGCAGTATTTCGTATTCCCATTCCTCGCCATCCACCAGCGGTTTCACCTTGTGTATGTTCTGTGCCTGGTCGATGGAAATGGCAATGACCTTCATTCCCGTTTCCTCCTGCCAGTCTGCATACTGTTCGTGGATAGCCTTCAGCTCCCTGTTGCACGGCTTGCACCAGGTAGCGAAGAAACTGATAACAAAAGGTTTGCCGTCGTTACTGAGTTCCGACGTGTCAACTGTCTTGCCATCAAGGGTCTTAAGCTTCACCGATGGCAACTGTGCGAATAAGCTTGAGCATGCGCAAAGCATTACCAGCACAGACAAAAATCTAAGTCTTTTCATAAAAAGCATATTATTTAGTTGGCAAAATTACTCATTTTAAATTAAAAATTCAATAAAAAGGTCTTAAAAACTAAAGACTTTTGGCATTTTTGACATTAAAGTAGTAACTTTGCATGGTTTTTTAATATAAAAGTATCATTTTTATGTGTTTTAAGCAATCAATAACCAAGGCCTTGCTGCTTCTTGCGGTAGCCTTGTCATACCATCACATGTTGGCACAAGTCACACCTGAGGCGAGACTTACGAAGTATGGTATGAGCGACGGTTCCGTGATACGCGGAATATCAGACAATGGAAAGTGGGCCGTAGCCTACGGTTCCAACGGTGCCACATCTGAATACTCCTACCCGAAGCTTGTAGATGTTGAGAATGGCGTCGTGACAGAGTTGCTCTCAGCGAGCGACGCTGAGTCGGGCACGGCAAGCCAGGCCAATGACGTCACAGACGACGGCAAGATGGTTGTAGGAGGAATATCCGGCACTCCGGCATACTACAATACGGAGACCAAGCAATGGGTCAGACTGGAAGTTACACTTGGCAATACCGGTGGCCGTGTGATGGCTGTCACGCCCGACGGAAAGTACGGCGTAGGCCTCTGCACGCAAGGAGGTTACGACGAGGTGCCTACCATGTGGGACATGGCCACGGGCAAGCAAATCTCCACACCCAACCTTCCACGTGTAGACCTGTCAGGTACCTACGAGAACATGACCCGCTTTACGGGCATATCGGCCGACGGACGATACATTGTGGGCTGCGTTGACTACAGCTATCCGCAATATGTGATGTATTTCCTTTACGACCGGCAGACAGAGAGCTGGGACCCCATAGTCTTCGACTACAATGCAGACACCAATAAGTTCACAGCTAAGAAAAGCGGTGTACTGTCGCTCGACGGCATCTGCATAAGCCCCAACGGAAAGTGGGTGTCAGGCGTACTCTATACAGCCGAGGACGCAAGGTGTCCGTTCCGCTACAGCACAGAGACCAAGGAGGTGGAGTACATGATGAGAGCAGACGACCTCGACAAGGGTTGCGTTGTCATCGACGACAATGGCACCATCTACGCAGCCACACCGGCCGTAAGTCCCAGCCGCTCGCTCTATATCCTTCACGACAACTACTGGTATGGCCTTGACGAGCTGCTCCAGCAGAGGTATGGCATCGACTACTATACCCGCACAGGCTACTACAGCACAGGTCTTGCCTCAGCCATCTCCGCCAACGGAAAGGTTCTTGCAGGCATGGCATACATCAGCGAGGACAACTACGTGCTGGAGCTTCCAGAGTCGTTTGCAGAGGCTTGCTCCAAGGTAAACCTCCTTTCGACCTACAATGTAACCCCACGTTCAGGCTCATGCATCACCAAGGTTTCCAACGTGGCCGTGAAGTTCTCCCGCCGTGTGGCCGTGACAGGCTCCGTCAGCGACATCGCGCTTAAGGACGAGGACGGCAACGTAGTAAAGAGCGCTCTGAAGTTTGCTGCCAACGCCAGCGACCCAAGAACCGTGGACATCGGTTTCCGCACTACAGCACTGGACAAGGACAAGACATACAACATCGTCATTCCCGCAGGAACCATCTGCCTGGAAGGCGACCAGACCAAGACCAACGCCGAGATTACCATAACCTACATAGGTCACGGCGATACCCCGATAGTATGCACGGGCGTAGCTCCAGAGGAGCACAGCACCGTAGGCCATCTCGACATGACCACCAATCCCGTGGTGTTCACCTTCGACACTGACGTGAAGGTTGCCGATGGCGCAAAGGCACAGCTATACCGCAATGACGAGACTACTCCGATATGCGACCTGAACATCCTTGCCGGAACAAACAACGAGACTTACAATCAGGTTATTGTATATCCTACCAGCTCGCAGAGCCTCTACAAGGGCAACACCTACAGGGTGGTTATTCCCGAAGGCTCCATATCAGACGAGAGCGGTTACAGCTTCAACACAGAGGTAAGCGTCATGTACGACGGCTCATACGAGCGCACCATCGTCTCGGACAACACACATATTTATATAGAGAACTTCGAGGGCGGCATGGGCAACGTCATGCTCTACGACGGTGACAAGAACACTCCTACTGCCGAGATGGAGGCATGGAAGTTCAACTCTACGACTACAGCATGGTGGTATGCCGCTGACGACGACTACACTAATACCTGTGCCGTATCACACTCTATGTACACCCCTGCCGGCAAGTCTGACGACTGGATGGTAACACCACAGCTATATATCCCTGACGACAAGTGCTACCTGTCGTTCAAGGCCCAGAGCTACCGCTTCGGCAGCACCGACAACCTGAAGGTGATCATCTACTCTACCGATGATGTCTACAACGACCTTGATGCAGCTAAGATTGAGAAGTTCAGAACCGAGGGCAACATTGTCGTTGACAAGACCCTCTCGCCGGGAAGCTCCGAGGGTACACTCAATGGCGACTGGGAACTGTTCAACATAGACCTGAGCGAGTATGCGGGAAAGAACATATACATCGCCTTTGTCAACGAGAACGAGAACCAGAGCGCGGTATTCGTAGCAGAGGTGAACGTTGTCCACAACATGGACATGCAGATAGCACTTACGGGAGTTCCCGAGAGCGGTGTCGGCATGACAAAGCAGGCCATCAAGGGTAACGTAACCATCAAGAACGGCACTTCCACATACTCCTCTATCAAGGTGCAGCTGCTCGATGGCGAAGGCAACGTGGTAGACGAGATAAGCCAGGACGGCCTCTCGCTCAAGGCAGAGGATGTCTTCCCATTCGAATTTGCCAAGCCCCTGCCACTGACGAGCGGAACAGAGAACAAGTTCACCGTATACGTAGAGCTGAATGGCGGTGAGACCTTCGACCGTCTTGTCACCTCCATCAGGAACCTCTCGTTCAGACCAACCAAGAGGGTTGTCCTGGAGGAATATACCGGCGAGGCTTGCCCCAACTGTCCTCTCGGCCATCTGGCAATAGAGAAACTGGAGAAGACCTATGGCGACCGCTTCATTCCTGTCACCTACCACGTATACACTGGTGACAGCTTCGAGAGCGGCATGACCGACTACGCCACATACTATCTCGGCATGGCTGCCGCACCAACGGGACGCATCAACCGCGGCAACATCGTATCGCCGATGGTCAGCGAGACCGTAGACGGAGTGGTTGACTACTCATTCACATCAAGCACCCAGAAGCTGTGGTTGGAGACCGTCAGCGACGAGCTGTCCACAGACGCCGATGCCGACCTGTATATCAACGCCATATACGACAAGGCCACAGACGTTCTGTCCATACCATATGCCTTCAAGTACGCGCTCGACATGAGCAACCTCAACGTGGGTATGTTCTTCATCATCACAGAGGACAGCCTCAGCGGATATCAGCAGAACAACCTCTACAGCTTCTACGATGATGACCTCGGCGAGTGGCAGAAGGACGGCCTTTACGGCAAGAGCATCATTTACCCATACATCTTCCACGATGTGGCCCGCGCACTATACCCGTCGTCAAACTACAGCGGAATGCGCGGACTTGTACCTACCGAGGTGGAGAGCAACAAGGACTATACGGGCACCGTATCGTTCGGCATAAAGACCAACGCGCCATACGTCAGCAACATCTACAACTGCAAGGTGGTATGCATGATGATTGACGCCAACACTGGCCGCGTCATCAACGTTGCCCGCGCCAAGGTGTCAGACTCCACAGGCATCGAGGGTGTTGAGGGCGGCAACGGCTCTGCATCTATCAGCGTTGACGGAGCTGCCATTGTGGTTACTGCCAACGGCGAGGCATCGGTAAAGGTAATAGCTGCCGACGGACGCACACTGGCTGACACCACTGTCAACGGCTCTGCCGTAATACCTGTTTCCTACAAGGGAGTAGCAGTAGTGAAAGTATCTGGCAACGGACACTCTACCGTCAGGAAGGTTGTCGTTAGATAATTAAGTATCGCATGTCTCAGACTACAACATAAGCAAGGAGCTAAGTCTACATTAAGACTTAGCTCTTTTTTTGTGGGGAAAAGACATATTCATGCCAATGAGAATACCATTACATCTGAAGACTATTACCATTCCATCGCCTGAAAGGTTAATAACCTTACGGGCGAAAGGTTATTAACCTTACGGCTGCAAGGTTATTAACCTTACTGCCCATGCAAACATATGCGTTGCACTATCCATATATATCCGTAGCTCACATCATATAATAATCTGCTCTATCTAAATACGTCAAACTGATGTTTCAACATAGATATTCCCACTAAGGATATTTGGCAGTAAGGCTTTATTTTCCTATCTTTGTGCCGATTTTCTAATCATTCACCGTTCTATGGATATATTCAAGATAAGAAAAAGGGAAATACCTGCGCTCGTTGTCGGAATGACAATTCTGCTGGTTGTCAACGGCCTGATGATAGCCTACAAGTACGAGCTGTTCACCCGTGGGGGCAACCTCGGGTTCTGGACCATCTTCCACGACCATTTCACACTCTCGGGCTACGATCCATACATGTACATCACATTGTCACGCTGGAAGATATACTACACCCTGTCCCGTCATCCGCTTCTGACGCTGCTGCTCTACCCTCTCGCCATGCTCAACGGGTGGCTCATGGACATCACAGGCTGCAACTGCGCCATCTTCATCATGGCAGTGCTCTACACCCTGTGCGGCACCTACACATTCCTGTTCACCTATCGCATAGCCAACCGCCTGATAGGACTTGGACGGGCAGACTCCCTGCTGCTGTCCGTGCTTTTCTTCTCCTTTGGACATATCATGGCCGCCAGCGCCACCCCCGACCATTTTGCCCTGTCGCTGTTTCTTCTTTCGCTCACCCTGTATATTGCAGGAAGCATGATGCAGGAAGGCAGGAAGATGCCTGCCTGGCTGACGGCATTGCTGGCAACGGCAACAGCAGGCGTGACACTGACCAATGGTGCCAAGATATGGCTGGCAGCATGGTGGACCAATGGCCGGGCATTCTGGAGGCCACGCCATATAGCCGTTGCCGTGGGGCTGCCGCTTGCCATCATGGGAGGATGCTACTGGGCACAGTACGAGAACATGGTAAAGCCCGACAACGAGATACAGACAAGGAACATCGAGAAGAGGATGAAGAAGGACAAGAAGTTTGCCAAGAAATTCATGGCTCATCAGGAATGGATGAAACACCGCCGCTCATTCAACGACACGGACAACAGCATTCTGGAATGGATAGACACCAAGACATCACGCACGGCAACTGTCGTTGAGAACCTTTTTGGCGAGTCGTTCCAGTTTCACTGCGACTATCTGCTTCAGGACACAAACATGACGCGTCCCGTGATTGTGAGCTACAGGTCGTGGTACAGCTACGCCGTCGAGGCGGTGCTCGTAATATTGTTTCTTGCCGGTTGCGTATGCGGCTGGCCGTCAGCGTTCTTCCGTCTCGTCCTGTCGTGGTTTGCCGTCGACATGACCATGCACATGGTTCTTGGCTTTGCCCTCACCGAAGTCTACATCATGGCAAGCCACTGGGCCGTCATCGTCCCCATCGCCATGGGCTTCCTGCTGGCACGCCTGCACGGCCATTGGCAGACGGCCATGAGAATGTTGACAATCCTCATCACCATATGGCTGCTGGCGTGGAACGGAACATTGCTGGCAACGCATCTGCTGGGCTTATAGACAAGGGGACAGGGTCGAGTAGAGCGAGGGAGTTTCACCCTCACCCTCTCACAGAACCGTGCGTGAAAGTCTCCCCTCACACGGCTCTTCACACTCAACGCTTTGTGCATAGACATAACCTTGGGGTCTGACCTCTCTGCCAATGATAGAAAAGACTGCGGTCTTTGCTCGCTATCTCTTGCAGCCAAATGAAAGCTCGTGCCAACGAGAGCAGAGCATCAAGCAGGCTTGAATGCTATGCCGAGTGCAGCCGAGGTTGCAGGAACTGAAAGCTCGTGCCAACGAGAGCAGAGCATCAAGCAGGCTTGAATGCTATGCCGAGTGCAGCCGAGGTTGCAGGAACTGAAAGCTCGTGCCAACGAGAGCAGAGCATCAAGCCTGCTTGAATGCTATGCCGAGTGCAGCCGAGGTTGCAGGAACTGAAAGCCTTGACAATGGGCTTGCGATGGAAACGCTTGTATTTCCTGCGTATCCAATAGGCAAGCACCATGTTCAAGTGGTTCATGACCTTGACAAATTCTGTCTATCACAAATGTTAAAAAAAAAATGAGAAGGCGGGACACGGACCTGTCCCCTGTCCCGAACATGTCTCTGCGATAAACTTCGACTACTTTCCAAGTATCATCTTTACAAGGTCTTCCAATGAGTTGAGGTCGCGAGCATCCACCTTTATATCGAGGATATTGCCTTGCTTGTCAGTAATCTTATATGTTGGGAATGAATTAATCTGAAGGTAACGCTCAATGGCACTCTGTTGCGGAATTTCCAGATTGAAGTGTGTCACATTAGGACCTGTCACGTTGTATTCCTTGATTACATTCTCCCACGTGTCCATAGGACTGTTGTTTGCCAGGTACACAAACTGCATGTCATACTTTGCCAGACGCGCATATTCCTCCTCGGAATGCGACAGAGCCTCTTTGCAAGGACTACACCAAGTGCCCCACACATCTATCAATACGATCTTTCCCTTGTATGGTTCGAGCAGTTTCTTCAGTATTTCTTCGCCCTCTGTCATGCCTTGCACATCCTTGCCGGTGTTCAGTATGCGTTTGTCAAACTGGCGGTTAGTGAGAGCCTGGTAGTATTCATTCTTCTTCTCAAGGTCTGCATACACCTCAGGAGTGTCTATCCACACCTTGAGGCTATCCATGGTAGCGGTAGTTAAAGGCTTACGGTTATAATCCAATTCATCGTATGCCATCTTTGCCATCATTATGCTCTTGACGAGTTTGTCAGCGCCGATAGAATCGAGAGCGTTCAACTGATTCTGCCATCTTGGCAACAGAAGGTAATTGTTTGCCACGTCCCTTGCACGGGGAGAGTTGAAGATTCGCACCACCTGTTTGATGATATCCGCATTTGCAGCATTGAATTCGTTAGCCTTCTGCTGCTTTTTCTCCATTTCAGGAATAGCATCAATCTCCTTGTCAATTTCGTCCATACGCACCTTGTATTCTTTCAGCATATCCCGTTCTTTTTGGTCTGCCGTAATCTCATCGATGTGGTCAAACATGTTGAACGAGTATGTAGTCTGGACATTGAGCGTTGCATCGTCAAGATAGTCACACCAAAATTGTCTCACATCCCTATAGAGAGTGTATGGCTTTGGCAACTTCAGCCAGAAATTCTCGTAAGCATACTTTTTCGCATTCTCAGGGAAGTGGTAATCTTTCGCACGGAAACGTGCCTGTCCGAAATCATGTGCCTGCTGCCATGTGGCGCTTCCCTTGCAGTATAGGTTGAAGCGCGTGGAGAGAGTAGGGTGCTGTCGGCATAGTTCATCAACTTGCGCGTGCTGTGTCTTTATAAGACTATCTACCGAAGCAACGTATTTGTCGAAGTCGTCACCGTCTTCTTCCATGCGTATGCTGTTCCAGTTGAGAGGATGACGGAACAGTTCGTTCTGCAGACGAACATCCTCACCCATCCACATTCGGCGACCTTCCTTAAAGTCATAGAGCAGGAAGTATGTCTTGCCAGGCTCAAGCATGGTGCGCATGAAGCATCGTTGCCAGTCGCAGAAGAACTCTGAACTGTTCATGAGTGGAATCTTGATGCTGAATCTTCCCAGCGAATCCAGCTCCGCATTGAAGTTTACCTGTTCATCTTGGAAGAAATCCTGAGTGCCGAAGTCGAAAGTATTCATGCTGCGATAATGCTCAGGCATGTCCTTTATCCATCCTATCACGGTAGCCGTGTCAGTCTTGTAGTTTGTGTCCAAGAAGTCGGTGCGGGTGTCCTTTGTTGGATAGTAAGGCATGAAACGCTCCGTTATCATCGAATACACAGCCTTCCTGCCGTCAATAGTAATGGTGCGCTTACCCTTCTTGTCCTTTCCTACCATCACGTTCACGGTCTTTCCATCGCTCTCCAGAACAATCTGTGCCTCACCTTTGGTTGGATTTGTCTCCGCTTTCATGTTCCATATCTTGCAGTCATAGATGGCATAGTTGTCAATGAAGGCAATCTCCCAATCACCAGTCTTCTCGTTTCTCCAATATGAAGGGAACAACATCTTGTGGCGCTCCTCCACAGGTCGTATGCCCTTTATCTGAAAGGCACGCTCACCGTCGCCCTCAATGAAGTCAAACACCTTGGTGCCGAGAGGTAATGGCTTGAAGTGGAACACTATGTCCAGTTTGCCGTCAGCCTCTGTCTGGCGGTACTTATCAAACTCAATGCCATCTGCTGACACCACAGGATACCTCACGCCATCAGCAAGCAGATAAGTATCTTTTGTGAACTGAAAACGATAGTCAGGATAATCGGAACGCAACTGTACCCTTACAGCCATCGTTGTCTCATCCTTTTTCAGTTCCACACGGGTTACATCAATGACGGTGTTGAAGAACCCATCACCATAATCCGTACCAAACTCTGTCGTAGGGTTATCCCATACTGCTGGTTTCTGTGCCCATGATGCGGTAAAGCATAACAACGTCACAAACAGCGTATTAAAAAACTTTTTCATCTTTATTTTATTAGCAATTATTGGCGGTATTTACTTAAGTTCTACGGCTGGCATCACGATTGCATTCGTTATGATGGCATCTGCAAGACCATCATACTCTTTGTTGAATGTGCTCATAAAATGCCTTCAGGAAGTTTTGTCACCTTATGCTTAGTACGCGGAATGACATAGCTACCAGGCTTCACCCTATAGAAAGAAGCGAAGGTCTTTCGAGTTGCAGACTCTCGAACAGGAGCTTCAATATGCTTGAAATCTTCCAACTTTGGATTTCTAAGATCTATCATTACTGATTCGTTATCAAATTCTTATAAATAGGTAAACGCCGACCTTTTGCTCTACAAAAGTACTACATTTTTTCAATTACGATTCATCTTACCCTTAAAAGATGCTATGTGGGCGAAAAACATGCCATAATGTTGCTCAGATGTAACATTTCAACACTACTTCCATCCTTTCCCCTTTAGTTTATAGATGTGCCTTCATCCTGCACATTGGTCAGCATGAAGGTGCGGTCAAGGTGCAGGATGTAATGATCCACCGTCAGCTCCTGATGCACATACCGTGCAATGATGATGGCACCCGTGAGACTCACGATGAGTCCCACAACATTAATAAAGGTATATGTGCGCATGCGAGACAAATGACGCCATGCATGCTTGAAAATATAAAGCGAATTCATTCTTTCTTGTTACATCTCTACTTCGTTTACAATCTGTCCGTCAAAAAGGTTGATGGTACGGTCTGCATAGCTGGCATCTCGCTGCGAGTGAGTAACCATGACGATGGTGGTACCTTCACGGTGCAATTCCTTTAGGAGTTCCATAACCTCACGACCATTCTTAGAGTCTAGGTTACCTGTAGGCTCATCGGCAAGGATGAGTTTCGGGTTCGAGATTACGGCACGGGCAATAGCCACACGCTGCTGCTGACCGCCTGAGAGCTGGGCAGGGAAGTGCTTGGCACGATGTCCCATGGCTACACGGTCGATGACCGCCTTGACAGCCTCCTTACGTTCCTTGGCTGACACACCCATATAGAGTAGAGGAAGTTCGATGTTCTCGCTCACATTCAGTTCGTCAATGAGGTTGAACGATTGGAATACGAAACCGAGTGCTCCCTTGCGCAGCTTGATGCGGTCGCTCTCGCTGAGAGTGCTCACGTCCTTGCCATCGAGCATGTATGTACCCTCGGTTGGTGATGACAGCAGACCGAGGATGTTCAGCAGTGTTGACTTGCCACATCCCGAAGGACCCATGATGGCTACAAATTCACCTGCCTTAACTTCGAGGCTAACTTCACGAAGAGCCCATGTCTCTACGTCTTCAGTACGAAATACTTTCTTGATGTTTTCAATCTTAATCATAATGTTTATTTTTTTAATCGTTTAATTCTTTTCTATTCTTACTCCTTCACGATCATCTCGTCGCACTCTACTTTCATAACCTTCCTAATATGCCAGCCCACGATAAGGGCGATGAGGATGATGATAACGAGGGAGCCGAGAATGCACGGAATGACAGGGGAGAGTGTGGCATCGACAGAACCTTGCATTATCCCGTCCATCATCTGGTTAAAGAGTATTGCACCCGGAATCGCAATGAAGAGTGCGAGGACGATAAGAATGAAGTACAAGCGCCCGAAGAGGCGATAGATGTCACGTCGCATTGCTCCATGCACCTTGCGGATTGCCACCTCCTTGCGACGCGAGCGAGTGTCGAGAGCAATGGTACTGTAGATACTCATAGCACAGATGATGATGCTTACCGCGCCAAGAATCCAGGCGATAGTTTTCATGCTCCTGATTAAATTAATCTCGGTTTTTTTGTCGCAGAAGTTCTTTGCCATCTTATCTGATACAGATGGTGAAAGACGATGGATGGTTTTCTCCATATCGCTAATGAGAGAGGCATACCTGCCAGCCTTTGGCACAACGACATATTCAAAGCCACGACCTTCATTCCCTTGATGAATGTATATGGAGGTTTTCATGTTTGTATAAGGAATGTCAGGTATCGTTCCTGCGATAGGCAATGTCAATACTCCCTCATTCCAATCATTTAGTGTAAGCGTACCATTATCAATGACGCCCAACTCTTTCAACTGACTGTAGATGCTTTCATTCATCAGTACAAACTCCTTGACATTGTTATTCTTGGCAAACCAATGTGCTTTCAGATTGTAGAAAGATAGCAGAGTAGTGTCTGTTGCACAGAAGAATGGAAGGTAGTCTCTTTGCAAAGCAACCTTTGCTTCTTCATTTTCCGTAAGATTGAGAACCGGGATGTGTCCCTCTGAATGGCAAACCATCCTATCTACATCAGGAAGACGTCGTATCTCCTCTACGAGTTGCTTGGGATCGTCATCATGCCTCAAACTTAATGAAACGCAATTTTCATAGAAACTCTCGTCCTCAGGCAGATGGTAGGCATCCAGCATCTTGTCTGCCCAATTGAGAGTAATGAATGTACCACAGACAAAGACAATGCTTATGGCAATCTGAAAGCCAAGCATAGTGTTGCGGAAGATGTGGGTACGGCTGTGTCGCATGTTGGCTTCAAGACCTTTCTCCGACTTGCAAATGCGGATGAGGGCTATCCATATTGTCAGGCTACAGATAACAAACAAAAGAAGTCCTATCTGGCAGCTGTACATACCGAGATTGTGAATCACAAAGTCTCCCTCCGACATCAAGTCGGCTAACCTTGTGTAGAGGAAGTGCTCGATCCAGTTGCCAATAAGCACAGCTGTAATGACTGACATGCAGATAGTAATCAGTACTTCCGTACAGAAGAGGTAGAACAGCTGCCAGCGTGTAGCTCCATTCACAATGCGAAGCGACACCTCCCTACGGCGACTCCAGAAGAGTTGAATCTGCATACGTAGGAAACCAATGATAGCTGCAATCAGGATAAGTGAACTGACGAGATAGACAAGGGAATTGATAGTCAAGACCGCTTCCACACTCTCTCTGCCTGCTTCACTCTGGAGCTGTGCCTTAATCCCGAAAGGCTTGATGCGTGAGTTAATTTCATCCAAGAGCTGCTTATCAGTGCATTCTTCCTTTCTCGCAACATTTATCCATATGGCATAAGCCTCGGCTGAAGTCTCGCATTGCACACTTTCCACATCACCCAATGAAATATACATGTGTCGGGGACTGAGCGGACTGTCAAACTCAGAAAAATCTTCACACACATCTACTATTGTAAAAGGGATAGGGAATGTCTCGCTTGTATAAACCTGCACAGCACCAACGGGGTTCTTGTCGCCAAAGATGATTGTCGCCAAGCTCTTGCAGATGATGGCTTCACCCACTCCCAGCTTCTTTATCCTCTCGCCAGTGATGGCAGAACGGTGACCGTGGTAGTCAAACATTTCTGGGTCGATGATGCAGCAGTCAACAGCTTTCCTCAGTATAGAGGAATCAGAGAAATGGAACTCAAAACGATTTCCATACATAGTTCCATTCGGTACAGCCATCTTCTCTGCGCATTTCAATCCTCCGTCACCCTTTAATGCACGGATAATGTCTTTGTTTACTCGTACATAATTAGTATCCGCATCTGGAGCAAGATTAAGAGAGTCGAACCACACTTGATACGCTCTATCATAGTATGACTGATGATAGATGGTAGGAAGTTTGATTCTTTCAATTGCAGAATGTGCAAAG
This sequence comes from Prevotella sp. P3-122, assembly GCF_002251365.1. Classification (GTDB taxonomy): domain Bacteria; phylum Bacteroidota; class Bacteroidia; order Bacteroidales; family Bacteroidaceae; genus Prevotella. The sequence continues at coordinate 109,567 of NZ_NPJH01000041.1, read as the reverse complement.
GCAAGCGTCACTATGCCTATAGCAATGCCCAGCACAGAAATTATTGTCTGAAGTTTGTACTTCATGAGATTGCGAATTGCAATCTTAAGGTTGTGAATCAATAAATACATAATTGTCTATTTTGACAAAAAGTTACACAAATCATTTGATTATAAGTTCTTCAATATCTCCAAACTTATCATATCCGCTGACAATCACGCGGTCTCCTTCGTTGAGACCACCAACTATCTCATAGTGTTGCGGATTCTGACGGCCAATCTCTATCTCCACCTTCGTTGCCTTCTTGCCATCGGAGGAGAGGCGGTAAATCCATTTCCCACCTGTGTGCTGGTAGAAGTCGCCACGAGGAATGATGATAGCACGCTCTGGTTTGCCAAGCTCTATCTGCACACGATAGCTCTTGCCAAGACGTATGTTCGATGGATTTTGTCCTGAGAAGACGAGGTCGACATCGAAGCTGCGCTCCTTCACCTCTGGCACTACTCTTGAGATGCTGAGAGGGAAGGTCTTGTCCTGATAGCTTATCTTGGCAGGGAGTCCTGCAGTTATGCGGTCGATGTAGTATTCGTTCAGCGAGGTGTGAACCTTATACTGTGACAAGTCCTTGATCTGACCGATGCTCATGCCCATAGATACCTGCTGACCTGGAGTGACGGCAAGGTAGCTCAGCTGACCAGAGATTGGGGCGCGCACCACAAGTCCATTGGTACGATTGTTTGCACGACTTAGCTTCTTGTTTTCTGCCTCGCGGTTGGCAACAACCATCTCACGGCGCAGTCGTGTGGCTATGGAATCATGACGCAGGCTCTGCATCTGCAGTTGAGTCTTCTGCTTCTGGTACTCATAATCCTCTTCTGCCACCTCCAGCTCAGCCTTGCTCTTGATACCCATGCGATACTCCTCGCGGCTCTGCTTGAGCGACTTGTCGAGGCTCGCCATCTGGTGCGAAGCGTCGAGAGCCTGCTGGCGCAACGTGATGCTCTTCTGTTCCATCTCTATCTCCTGCTCGCGATAGTTGCGCTGGCTGTTCTGCCATGAGTCGCGTTCGTCCTCAATGGAACGTAGCAGTTCGGGGTTGGTAAGCACGAGTATCGTGTCGCCCTCATTCAGTATAGCACCTTCCTCAGCCACGATGCGGCTTACGAATCCGCTCTCCATAGCATTGATTTGGAGTGTGAGGATTGGCTGAGTGACACCTTCCACATCCACGTATTCCATGAAGTGTCCGTTCTCCACCTCCACTATCTTATATTCCTCGGCATCAATGTTCAGTTGGCGAGGGCATACAATCAGCGTGATGACATACACCACGAAGGCGAGGAACGCTACGCCTGCCATAATGTAATAGCGGTACTTGATGTACCAGGGCTTTGGTTTAAGTTGTATATCCATGATGTTCTGTTTTATTCTATGGGTAATTCTTCCGAAATGGGTAGATTTCTCTCAAAATCGTATGCCGTCATTGAACGAATCGTATAATAAAGGCTCCAATATGTTTGCATAGCTGAAAGGTGACTACGGCGGGCTGCATTCTTCTCGTTTATTGATGAATTCAGGTCGAGTATAGAATTCCTTCCCATGATATAGAGTTGCCGAGCAACCGTATGTCGCTGGTTTGCTCTCTTGTCGGTAAGTTTCGCAATCTTGACCTTGTGAGCCTGCCTGTTGAATTGCATGACCAACTTTTCTATGTTCTGATAGAAGTCATTCATTCCTTGTTCTGCCTGAGTCTCTATCAATGCCAGTTGCGATTTTGCAACCCTCACGCGACCTTTGCCGCGTCCCCAATCAAGGATTGGCAAGACTATTGACACACTGGCATACTCCTGATTCATCAGGTTTCTGTATGCTGTGCCAAGTTCGTTTCCTGTTTGTGATAATCCAAATTGTAGGTAAAGGTCTGCTTTCAGCCCAGAGTTAGCTCGGGCGTTAGCGAGCGAACTCTTGCTCTCCGTCACAATACGCTTGTAATAGTCGGGATCGGGACTATTCTCTGTTGCTAGACTTATGGCTTCGTCAAGTGGTACGCTAAATTGCGGTACACTGTCGGGGATTATGAGCCGTATGTCGGTTGACTGTTCTAGCCCCAGAAACGAGCGAACGCTTTGCAACTGTTCTTGAAGAGAAATCTGTGCATCCATTACGTTGCTCTCTTCATTGAGCTTGTTGATTTCCAACTGGAGCATTTCGTTCTCGGTTATGGTTCCAATAGAATAACGCCCCTGAGCCATTTGGTAGAGTGTGTCTGCCGAAGCGTAGTTCTGTCGAGCCATATCCAGTTCCATTTGCGCTGTAGCAAGGCGAAAGAAATAATTGCAAGCGGTGGCAGAAACAAGCTCAAGTGTCTCTGCATATTGTTTCTTGGCTTCGCGGAAACGGATGGGCTCAATGAGTTTGTCCCATTTCAATGAGTTATAGCCGAAGAGGCTCTGCTGATAACCGATAGAGATGGGAGATGCGCTATAATTAGTCGATTTGTTTTGAAACTCATCAAGACGATTTAGCCTACTCTTCACAAAGAGACTACCACCCGTAAATGAGATATTCTGATTGATGGTCAACGATAGGTCTGCACCAAATTGGTCTTGACCGATAAACATTGCCGTTCCGTCTGACTGAGTGATTTTATTCACCTCTTTATTTATATAAGGTGAGGAACTGAGTGTAATAGACGGTAGGTAGTTTGCACGGAAATAACGATAGTTCCAGTAGGCTGAAAGAAATGAGTTTCTGGCGCTCTGTGCCGAAGGCGATTGAGTTTTGGCAATCTGGATGACAGATTGAAGATCCAACACCAACGAATCATTGGGGACAGATTCCGCCTTTCCTCTATTTGGAATGAAAAGGAGGAATTCAAAGACTAATGTGTATAATGTTCTTTTTGTCATTGGGCATGTATTTTTACTATTATATATAGCAAAATAGAAGCCAATAGTGTAAGTAACTGATTACTAATGTCTAATCCCAAATTGGTGTATTTTCCACCTGTGCGGAAACGCACGCCTTATGTGCGGAATCGCACGGTGCGCACACTATTTACAAAGGCAGAATAATCGTGAATAAAGAACCTTTTCCTATGGTAGAAGTGGCTGTTATAGTACCTCCATGAAGAGTGATTACCTGTTTGCAAATGCTGAGACCAATACCCGAGCCATCAATCTTGGTGGTAAAAAAGGGCACGAAGATGTTATCCAGCACGTCAGTAGCGATCCCAACACCATTGTCTTCAACTGTAATGCAGACTTCCCGCCCTCGTAACTGTTGCTTTATCGACAACGTGATGCACGGCTCACAGCATCCATCTGTGGCTTCGAGGGCATTTTTGATAAGATTGATTAGCACCTGTTCTATCTGTGTGCGGTCGATGTGAAGGAGTTGATCTTCATTCTCGGTCTTAAAGTGTATGCAGTCGGATTTATAGAGCTGCTTCAAATTGGCAAGAAGGTTGCCGACTGATACATTATCATACTGCGGAGCAGAAATGTACTGCAGCTTGCGGTAGTTCTCCACAAACTGCATGAGTCCTCCTGCACGGCGGTTAATGGCTTGTATTGCAGCAAGCATATCCTCATCCCTGAAGTTACTTTGCTGCATGGTGTCGCTGAGGGTGTCGGATAGAGAGATGATAGGCGTAAGCGAGTTCATTATTTCGTGAGTAAGTACCCGTACCAGTTTTTGCTGGGCATCAGCTTCACTTTGTTGAACTATAGTTTGAACATTCTGTATGGTATAGATGTGGAGTGTTAGTCCCATGGTGTATAGATAAGACATGCTGACCACATAGTCCTTGACAGAGCTGTCAGATTGTGGCTGGAAACGTACGAGTTGCTGTATGCCTGGCCGCAATTGCTGCAGAGTGGCTGGCAATTCTGCATCCACAGCAGAGAGATCGTTCAAATGCTGAATCTTGAATCCACACAGACCCTCAACTGCCGAATAGTTCATCCAACTGACCTTGCCAGAGGAGTCTGCAACTATCAGCATGTCGCTGACGGTGTTGAGAAGCGTATCGAAGTACTGATACTGCTTCTCTTGCCTCAGTTGGCCTTCACGGAAATCATTTATCACGGCATTCATTTCCTCGGCAAGCTTTCGTTCCTCGCCTTTCATGCCGTCAAGGTTAAACTGAAGGGAAAGGTCGCGGGTGCGCAACGAGTCGAGCATAAGACGAAGTCGCTTTATGCTTTTGCCATGAAGAATGTTTTCGATGAATGACATACTTTGCTGATTTCTTGTTAGATTCCTAATTTCTCAATCTTGCGGTATAAAGCAAATCGTGTGATGCCTAAGAGTTCTGCTGCACGGGTGAGATTGCCATTGCTCGCAGATATGGCACGAGCAATAGCTTTGCGTTCAAGCTCATCAAGGTTATAGGTCACTCCGATTTCATCCTGACTATCATTGCCAGAGTTGCTTCCGTCACCCTCCATTGAGAATGTACTTTTTCTTTCCAGCGGAATGTCATCCGCTTCGAGAATAGCCTTGTCTGAGAGGACGATGGCTCTTTCTATGCTGTGCTGCAGTTCACGGATATTGCCGGGCCATGAATGTTGCAAGAGTTTTTGTTTGGCTGATTCAGCAAGAGTCGGAACGCGCTTACCATATTTGACAGCCATGTTGCTGATGAAATGTTCAGCAAGCAGAATGACATCGTGGCCACGCTCACGCAAAGGTGGCAGGTGAAGCTCTATTGTGTTGATGCGATACAACAGGTCCTGGCGGAACGCACCCTCTCTGACCTTAGCATAGAGATCTGCATTTGTTGCACTAATGAGTCGCACATCTACATTCTTTGACTTGTTGCTACCGATGCGTGACACCACTCGTTTCTCAATGACCGTTAGCAGTTTCTGCTGAGTCTGAGCGGAAAGGTTGCCTATCTCGTCAAGGAACAATGTGCCGCCATCCGCAGACTCTACTCGCCCTTCTTTTGCGTTTTTGGCATCGGTAAAGGCTCCCTTCTCATAGCCAAACAGCTCGCTTTCAAACAGTGTTTCAGGAATACAACCAAGGTCGATGCAGACGAATTGCTTGTCGCTGCGTGTCGAGAGTTCGTGAAGTGCGTGAGCTGCCACATCCTTGCCTGTGCCGTTCTCGCCTGTTATCAGAACATTGGCATCTGTAACCGCCACTCGTGCTATCTGACGTTTCATTTCAATTATGGCAGGGCACTCGCCTATCATGCGACTGAAAGTCTCGTCCTGAACCGTCTGTACTGCTTCTCGTCCTTGTCGGCTATAACTCAGCTCGATGGCACTGTGCACAGTGTCGAGCATCTTTTGTTTGTCCCATGGTTTAGGAATGAAATCTATGGCTCCTGCCTTGATGGCACGAACCGCCTTCTCCGTATCTACATATGCTGTGATGAACAGCACCACGCTTCTCGGATTATGTTTCAATATTGCTTCAAGCCATTCGTAGCCTTCTTCACCACTGATAGCATCACGGCGGAAGTTCATGTCGAGAAGTATAACATCAGGGGCAAAGCTATCCATGAACTCGATGATTCGTTCTGGCTTAGTTATAGCTCTGATAGCTTCGACACGAGGTTTCAGCAGAAGGTTGAGAGACAAGAGGACATCTTCATTGTCGTCAACCAAGAGTATTTTCCCTTTTTTGGATTCTTCCATCTTTGTTTGCAAATTACCCTAACTAAAGTTTTCCACCCTTTGTGATGGTTTAATTGTGTATAAATTGATTTTATTTAACTATTAAAATAACAGGAGTTTGAAGAAAAAGTTGTAAATTAGCAAGTGAAAAGAAAACCAATTGCAACCTCAGCTCAGCCCCTGTTATGACTGCAAATTTAGAAAATATTCACGAGATATACAACATTGTTTGCCAGAAGAATCGCATGAACGCAGATATTATCAATCTTTTCGACCATTTTCACCTTTCTCAGAGGCTGAGGCACTTGAAGATGGAGAAGCAGCAAGGCATCTCGGCCTCTCTGCTGATAGTGCTGCTGTGCCTCTTCAGAATGTGCCATGAGAGTATCGGAAGTTTCTACTCGCACCAGTTCTACGGATTGTCCCTATGATTCTAAAGTCTTTCTTCACAAAATACTTCGGTTTTGCCAATGATAAGTTTAACGACTGAAATGTTGAGGGTCTATATATCTGTCCCTCTGACCCTATTTGGCTTAACGAAAACGTTCACTTGCGTTCAGCTCAGTAATACGTACCTCTCTGCAACGCTCACCACCGCAACGTTTCCGACTGCAGCAGCTTGCAGAGGGGTTGATGCCAGTGCCTGCACACCGACACCGAGAGACCTTCTCTCATTTCATTGGCAGTTACGGCTACATCTTATATGGAAGGTAGCCAACCCCTTTATATATAGATGTGCACCTCGTGGCACACGGACAGGTACATTGACTCTATTCAGCGGGTCAATGTACTTTCCCTCTGACCCACAACCATGGCAATTGCAGCTACTCAGACGTATAACCTTGATTCCTATAGATTTCTCCAATTATTTTATATTAATATGTTAATTTGAAGAAATAAAATATGCGTGTTACTTTGAAGAAATAAATAAAAAACGTATCTTTGCGGCAAACATCAAAAATGCCTTATTATGAAGTACCCTATAGGAATACAGAGCTTTGATAGAATACGTGAAGACGGTTACGTTTATGTTGACAAGACGGCATTGATTTATGAGCTTGTCAGCAAGGGTACTATTTATTTCCTCAGCCGCCCTCGCCGCTTCGGCAAGAGCCTGCTCGTCTCCACGCTCGAGAACTATTTCCTCGGACGTAGGGAACTGTTCCGCGGACTTGCCATCGACTCGTTGGAGAAGGAGTGGAAGGAATATCCTGTGTTCCATATTGACTTCAACGGAAAGAACTTCACCTCGCCGATGGAGCTCAAGGAAACCGTTGAGACCTTCGTCGCCATGCAAGAAGAGGTGTATGGCAAGAATCCCCTCGCCAACACCTATGGCGACCGTTTGGCATACGTTTTCGGGAAAGCCCACGAGAAGACAGGCAGACGTGTCGTGGTACTTATCGACGAATACGACAAGCCTCTGCTCGACGTGATGAATAGCGGCTTGCCTTCGCCCGTAGTGGCTGGAGACATTCAGACCCTTGAGGACTATAACCGAGAGATACTCAAGGGATTCTATAGTGCATTCAAGCTCACCGACAAGCATCTGCAGTTTGTGCTGCTCACAGGAGTGACCAAGTTCTCGCAGGTCAGCGTGTTCAGCGGCTTCAACCAGCCGAAGGATATCAGCAGCGACTCCAGATTTGATGCACTTTGTGGCATTTCCAAGGAAGAACTGTTGTCTGTATTCAAGGATCAGATAAAGGAACTTGGTGAGGCAAACGGCATGACAGAGGAAGAAACCATAGCAAAGCTGAAGCGGAAATATGACGGTTACCATTTCAGCAAACAACTGAAGGACATCTTCAATCCGTTCAGCATACTAAACTGCCTCGACTCTAACGACTTTCAGAACTATTGGTTCTCCACAGGCACCCCGACATACCTCATGCGCCTTTTGGCAGACAACAACGAGAACATCAACGAGCTGGCAGGCAAGGAATACCCTGCCGCTGAATTTGTAGATTACAAGGCAACAAAGCAAAAGCCGCTGCCCATGATCTATCAGAGCGGCTATCTGACCATAAAGGGCTACAACCGACGACGCGACACCTACCTGCTCGACTTCCCCAACGAGGAGGTGCGCAGCGGAATGGTAGCCGTATTGTCGTCCGACTACTTTGGCGACACAAGCAGTCCTTCCATGTGGCTCAACGACGTAAGCGACTCGTTGGAAGCGGGCGACCTCGAGAAGTTCAAGCTCCAGCTGACAGGTTTCCTCGCCAACATCTCCTACCGCTTCCAGCGCAAGCAGGATGCAAGGGAGTGTGAGCGTCATTTCCAGTACACCTTCTATCTCATCCTCCAGTTGCTCGGCAAATACAACACCTATGTTGAGAAGGAGACGAGCCAGGGGCGCATCGACTGCGTGCTGGAGTGTCCCGACTATGTCTATATCTTCGAGTTCAAGCTCAACTCCACGGCGGAAGCAGCCCTGAAACAGATAGACGACAAGGGCTACGCCCAGCCCTACGCCGCCGACAAACGCAAGATATACAAGGTAGGCATCAGCTTCTCTTCCGAAACTGGCACCGTCAACGACTTTGCCTACGAGCCTTGTGAGTAATAAATTAAAAATGCTTGATGATGAAATACCCTATTGGCATACAGAACTTTGATAGAATACGTGAAGACGGTTACGTTTATGTTGACAAGACGGCATTGATTTATGAGCTTGTCAGCAAGGGTACTATTTATTTCCTCAGCCGCCCTCGCCGCTTCGGCAAGAGCCTGCTCGTCTCCACGCTCGAGAACTATTTCCTCGGACGCAGGGAACTGTTCCGCGGACTTGCCATCGACTCGTTAGAGAAGGAGTGGAAGGAATATCCTGTGTTCCATATTGACTTCAACGGAAAGAACTTCACCTCGCCTATGGAGCTCAAGGAAACCATTGAGACCTTCGTCGCAAAATGTGAGGAAAAATATGGTAAGGATGAGCTTGCCAACACCTATGGCGACCGGTTAGCTTACGTTTTCGAAAAAGCCCACGAGAAGACCGGCAGGCGTGTTGTGGTACTTATCGACGAATACGACAAGCCGTTGCTCGACGTGATGAACACTGACACCCCATCACCTGTTGTGGCTGGAGACATAAAGACTCTTGAAGACTATAACCGCGAGATACTTAAAGGCTTTTATAGCATTTTCAAGCTCACGGACAAGCATCTGCAGTTTGTGCTGCTCACGGGAGTCACCAAGTTCTCTCAGGTCAGCGTGTTCAGCGGTTTCAACCAGCCTGCAGACATCAGCTACGACTCCCGTTTCGACACACTTTGCGGCATCTCCGAAAAAGAACTGCTTTCGGTGTTCAAGGATCAGATACAGGAACTTGGCAAAGTGAACGGCATGACAGAGGAAGAGACAATAGAAAAGCTGAAACAGAAATATGACGGTTACCATTTCAGTGATGGAATGATTGATGTGTTCAATCCGTTCAGTTTATTGAACTGTTTCCAAAAACGTAAATTTATGGACTACTGGTTCTCCACAGTCACTCCGACATACCTCATGCGCCTTTTGGCAGACAACAACGAAAATATCAACGAGCTGGCAGGCAAGGAATATTCAGCCGCAGAATTTGTAGATTACAAGGCAACAAAGCAAAAGCCGCTGCCTATGATCTACCAAAGCGGATATTTTACCATAAAGGGCTATGACCCGACATTCGATGTCTATCGTCTCGACTTCCCAAACGAGGAAGTGCGCAGTGGTATGGTAGCGCTGCTTGCGTCTGACTATTTCAGCGACGAGAACTATTCCAACTCGTGGCTTGTTGACGTCACCCGTGCCTTGCGCAGTGGCGACCTTGAGAAGTTCAAGCTCCAGCTGACGGGTTTCCTCGCCAACATCTCCTACCGCTTCCAGCGCAAGCAGGACGCGAGGGAGTGTGAGCGTCATTTCCAATACACCTTCTACCTCATCCTCCAGTTGCTCGGCAAATACAACACCTACGTTGAGAAGGAGACGAGCCAGGGTCGCATCGACTGCGTGCTGGAGTGTCCCGACTATGTCTATATCTTCGAGTTCAAGCTCAACTCCACAGCGGAAGCAGCCCTGAAACAGATAGACGACAAGGGCTACGCCCAGCCATACGCCGCCGACAAACGCAAGATATACAAGGTAGGCATCAGCTTCTCTTCCGAAACAGGCACCGTCAACGACTTTGCCTACGAGCCTTGCGAGTAATTGAAGATTTCCACCCTTGAAGGGCTGGAGCAAATTAGGAGAGCTATAGATAAATGCGTGGATAACCCAGGGTGTCACTTCGTTACGCTACATTTACCCTGGGTTATACGTTTTTGCGCTTACAGCGCGTGATTACAGGGTCATGGGGCAGTACTGCTGGCACGGGGTTTGGGGACATTGACCCGCAGAATAGGGTCAATGTCCCCAAGCCCCTTCCACCAATAAAGTCAAGAAATGGCGCAACTTCTCAACTCCAAGAATATGCTTTTACGAAAATGTTTCGCAAATTTGCACTTACCAGTTGAATCTGCGGCATTTCTTTCATCCCTGATGCAATAATCCAGGGAGAGATAGCGTTATAAGAAAAGAGTATATATACTTAAATATATTGTAATATGATAGAATACATACGGGGTGAGCTGACAGAGCTGACGCCCGCCATGGCTGTTGTCGAGGCTGCGGGAGTTGGCTATGCCCTAAACATCTCGCTTAATACATATACGTGCATACAGGGCAAGAAGGATGTGAAGCTGTATGTTCATGAGGCTCTTGTGACAGGCGGGCGTGATGACTCGTTCACTCTCTTCGGCTTTGCCACCAAACAGGAACGCGACCTCTACCGGTTTCTCATAAGCGTGAGCGGCGTAGGAGGCAACACGGCAAGGATGATGCTGTCGAGCCTGTCGCCTGCCGAGCTGTGCAATGCCATTGCCAATGCCGACGAGAGGCTGATAAAGAGCATCAAAGGAATAGGACTGAAGACCGCGCAACGCATCATCGTTGACCTGAAGGACAAGATTGTCGCCGAGGGCATTGCCGACAAGCTGCATGCAGGAGGCACTACTACGGCACCAACGTTCGACATGGGTGTCAGGGACGAGGCCGTCGGCGCGCTTACAATGCTTGGCTTCTCCCCTGCCCCAAGCAGCAAGGTTGTGCAACAGATACTCACCGAAAACCCGACAATGGCTGTGGAGACTGTTGTCAAGGAGGCGTTGAAGAGGATAAAATAAAACTAGGTTCGAAAGGTTTGAGGAGTTTGAGAGGTTTGAGGAGTTCCTATGCTCAAAACTAAGGGATTAACACCCAAGCACATTGAGTACTTCAGAAACTTAAATAAAAAAAAACGGTTACTATGAGGATAAGGAAAAAGTTTACGACAATGGTATTGCTGGCCGTACTGACAGTCAGCTATGCTCTTGGCGTGACTCTTTTCCAGAATGTCATACCTCGCAGACGCACGGCACAGCCAACGGTCGCCAACACCAAACTGCCTCAGGACAACAACAATGCCAGGCCCAAGATGCCTAAGCTGGAAATAGCCGAGGACACCATACCAGACTCCCTGCTGCATCCACGATGGAGGATACAGCGCATAACGCCGATGACCCTCAGCGACCTGGAGAACAGCGTCATAGACCTTCAACGGCCAGAGAACATGAAATGGGACATTGAGTACAATGACACCCTCGACCGCTATGTAGTAGGCACAAAAGTGGCTGGCACATGGGTCGACGCACCCATAATGATGACTCCCGAGGAGTATGCCGAATGGACCGAAAGACAAGAACGCTATGCCTTCTTCCGTGGGAAGAACGACGAGATATACAAAGCCAAGGGTAAAGAGAAGTTCGACTTCTCCGACATGCACTTCGACCTTGGACCAGCAGAGAAGATATTCGGTCCGGGTGGCGTGCGCATAAAAACGCAGGGAACGGCAGAGCTGAAGTTTGGCGCAACCATGAAGAACATCGACAACCCGTCGCTCCCCATACGCAACCGCAAGACCACAACCATAGACTTCGACGAGAAGATAAACCTCAACGTCAACGGCAAGGTGGGTGACAAGGTGAACATGAACCTCAACTACAACACCGATGCCACCTTCGACTTCGACACCCAGAACATGAAGCTGAAATACGATGGAAAGGAGGACGAAATCATTAAGCTCGTCGAGGCCGGCAACGTGTCATTCCCCAGCAACTCCTCGCTTATCACTGGTGCCAGCTCACTCTTCGGCATCAGGACTGACATGCAGTTCGGTAAGCTGAAGCTGCAGACGGTGGTATCGCAGAAGAAAGCATCGTCGAAGAGCGTCTCCACGAAGGGAGGCGTACAGCTGACACCATTCGAAATAAACGTTGCCGACTACGAGGAGAACCGTCACTTCTTCCTCTCCCACTACTTCCGCGACAAGTATGATGATGCCATGAAGTCACTGCCCAACCTCACTACGGGCGTAACCGTCAACCGTGTTGAGATATGGGTTACCAACAAGACGGGCTCTACGGCAAACACCAGAAACATCATCGCCCTGACCGACCTTGGCGAAAGCTCACACATATCAAACTCTCTGTGGCAACCGACTGGGACAACCGTTCCTGCCAACGGTGCCAACACTGAGTATGCGCAGATGGTAGGACAGTATGTCGCAGCAAGAAACATCGACCAGACAAGTTCCGTACTTGACGCCATCGGAGGATTTGTGGGCGGCAGCGACTACGAGAAGCTGCAGAGTGCCCGCCTGCTCAGCTCGTCGGAGTATACTGTCAACAGCGCACTGGGCTACGTATCGCTAAAGACAACGCTCAACACCGACCAGGTGCTCGCCGTGGCATACGAGTATACTTATGGCGGAGTAACATATCAGGTGGGCGAGTTCGCCTCTGACATCACCGATGTAAATCAGGCCCTATTCGTAAAGTCGCTTAAGAACACGGGTAACAGTCCGCAGCAAGGCAACTGGGACCTTATGATGAAGAATGTCTACGCACTTGCGTCAACGGTGGAGAAGGACAAGTTCAGACTCGACGTCAAGTATCAGAGCGACACCACGGGAGTATACATCACATATATACCCGAGACACAAGTCAAGGACCAGACGCTCATCAAGGTGCTGGGCGCCGACAGGCTTGACAACAACAACAAGGCACACTCCAACGGTTATTTCGACTATGTGGAGGGCTACACAGTGTCCAACGGCCGTGTGTTCTTCCCCGCTGCGGAGCCGTTTGGCAGCTACCTGCGCAATTATCTTGTGTCAAAAGGCGTGTCGGGACAAAAGGCCGACGGATATGCCTTCACCGAGCTGTACGACTCCACGAAGACCATAGCAAAGCAGATTGCCGAGAAGAACAAGTTCGTACTCATGGGACAGTTCAAGGGCTCGGCCGACAACGTCATCTCTCTCGGTGCCGCAAACGTGCCGCAAGGCTCGGTAGTGGTGACGGCAGGAGGCGTGACCCTTACCGAAGGTTCTGACTATACCGTGGACTACAACGCCGGCGAAGTGAAAATCATCAACCAAAGCATCATCGATGCCGGTACGGCCGTAAACGTCTCCTTGGAGAGCCAGACCGACTACGCACAGGAGAGGAAGACCATGTATGGACTCAACTGGGAGTATGACTTCTCCAAGAATTTCCAGCTCTCAGGAACATTCCAGCACCTCTCTGAGCAGCCCCTCACCACCAAGGTGGCCATGGGCAACGAGCCACTGAACAATACCATGCTGGGCCTCAACATCAACTGGAAGGCCGAGAGCCAGTGGCTCACAAACATGCTCGACAAGCTGCCGGGCCTGCACCTCACCGTGCCGTCAACAATATCGTTTACTGGTGAGTTTGCCAAGCTGTTTGCAGGCCAGAGCAAGGGTACGCAGGACAATGCATCGTACATCGACGATTTCGAGAACAACACCACCAAGATAGACGTGTCTACCCCTACCTCGTGGATATTGTCGAGCGTACCTACAATGTTCCCCGAATACGGTGACAAGACAGGACTTACGAGCGGTTATCGCCGCTCGCAGATGGCATGGTACAACATCGACCCGTTGTTCACACGCCGCTCATCATCGCTCACGCCCAGCCATATCAAGAGTGACCTTGACCAGCTGTCGAACCACTACGTGCGCGAGATTTACGTACGCGAGCTATACCCCAACCGCGACCAGAGCAGCTACAGCGGAGCTACAGCCACGCTGCCAATACTGAACATCGCATACTACCCCAACGAGCGAGGCCCATACAACTTCTGCACCGACGTGGCCACAGACGGCTCTCTACTCAACCCCACCACACACTGGGGAGGAATGATGAGGCGACTGGACACCAACGATTTCGAGACGGCGAACATCGAGTATCTGGAGTTCTGGCTCATGGACCCCTTCATCTACACCAACGAGCAGCCTAATGCCGCCGAATATGGTGGCGACTTCTACATTAACCTCGGCGAGGTGTCAGAGGACATCCTGCGTGACGGAAAGAAATTCTACGAGAGCGGCATGCCCGTTGACGGCTCACAGAGCTTCATCACCACACAGTGGGGAAAGATACCCACGCAATCGACTGTCACCTACGCCTTTGCCACCACCAAGGGCAGCAGGGCATTGCAGGACGTAGGCTTCAACGGGCTCAACGACGACGAGGAGCGGGCATTCCAGGCATACCAGCAATTCCTCACCGACATACAGGGAAAGGTGAACGCTGCCGTATGGGACTCCATATACAACGATCCGGCCAACGACAACTACCACTACTTCCGCGGAAGCGACTACGACCAGATGCAGGCTTCCATTCTCAGAAGGTACAAGTATATAAACAACCCGCAGGGCAACTCCCCAGACTCCGACAACCGCACAGAGAACTACGACACGTCATACAAGACCACTCCCGACGTAGAGGACATAAACCAGGACTATACGCTCAACGAGTATGAGAAATACTTCCAGTACCATGTGAGCATACGACCGCAAGACATGGTGGTGGGACAAAACCATATTGTTGACAAACGGGTATACACATCGACACTGCGCAACGGTGAGAAGGGCACCGCTACATGGTACCAATTCCGCATACCACTCAGGGAGTACCAGCAGAAGGTAGGCTCCATCAACGACTTCACGAGCATACGCTTCATGCGCATGTTCCTTACGGGCTTTGCCCATCCAGTGGTAATGAGGTTCGGAAGCCTCGACCTAGTAAGGGGAGAGTGGAGAATATACGAGCAGACACTTGACAACTCCGTAGCTGGCAGCGGAACAATATCCACAGCAGCCGTCAACATTGAGGAAAACAACGACAAGACTCCCGTCAACTACGTGTTGCCTCCAGGCATCAGACGTGACCAGGACCCCACACAGCCACAGCTCACCGAAGCCAACGAGCAGTCGTTGTCCATGACTCTCACCGGCATGTCGCCTGGCGAGGCCAAGTGCATATACAAGAACACCACCCTTGACCTGCGGCAGTACCGCCGCATGCAGATGTACGTGCATGCCAACGCACTGGAGAACGACGTCACCAATCTTGGCGATGACCAGCTGGCACTCTTCGTAAGGCTCGGCAGCGACTATAAGAGCAACTACTACGAGTACGAGGTGCCACTAAAGCTAACGCCTGGAGGACGCCTGTACGACAAATACTTGCTGGCAGACTGCGAGGCCGTGTGGCCGCAGGAAAACATGGTAGACATACCCCTCACCGTGTTCACGAAACTAAAGAAAGAGCGCAACCAGGCTAAGGCCAACGGTCTGGCATCCTACAACAGGGCCTACAGCGCATACGATGCCTCGCAGCCAAAGAACAAGGTAACCATCATGGGTAACCCTACTCTTGGCGAGGTGAAGACCGTTGTCATAGGTGTAAGGAACCTCGCATCGCAGAACAAGAGCGGAGAGGTATGGATTAACGAGCTAAGGCTTAAGGAGTACGAAAACTCAGGAGGATGGGCAGCACAGGGCAACCTCAACGTGCAGCTCTCCGATTTCGGTTCCGTAAACGTGCAGGGACGCTACGTCTCACAGGGCTTTGGCGGACTGGAGCAGGGTGTAGCCGAACGCACCACCGACGACACTGGCAACTACACCGTCACCACCAACTTCGACCTCGGGAAATTCTTCCCTGACAAGGCCAAGGTGTCGGTACCACTCTACTATTCCGTTACAAAGGAGAAGATTTCACCAAAATACAACCCTCTCGACAGCGACATGCTTCTCGATGACGCCTTAGAGTCGGCAGGCTCAAAACAGGAGCGAGACTCCATAGAGAGCATCGCCGTCACTAAGACCACACAGACCAACTTCTCGCTATCCAACGTGCGTGTGGGCATACAAAACAAACGGCACCCCATGCCCTACGACCCAGCCAACTTCTCATTCTCATACAGCCACTCCCACAACCACACAACGGGCGAGACCACCGTATATGAGAATGAGGACAACTGGCGAGGCTCCATGAACTATGCCTGGACACCAGTATACAAGGCATGGGAGCCTTTCAAGAAAATAAAGTCGAAGAGCAAGTGGTACGACATACTAAAGAAGTTCGGACTTAACTGGCTGCCGCAGACCATAGGCTTCAACACCGATATAACACGCAGCTACTACGAGCTTCAGGAAAGGGACATGGAGTCTACAGAGGGCAACCAGCTGCCGCTTACCTTCAGCGAGCAGTTCCTTTGGAACAGGGATTTCAACATAAGATGGGACCTCACGAAGAACCTTCACGCCAACTTCCAGAGCGCAACCCACGCAGAGATAGAGGAGCCATACACCCCCATAAACAAGGACCTCTATCCCGATAGGTATCAGGCATGGAAAGACTCTGTTAAGACCAGCCTACGCCACTTCGGTAAGCCACTCAACTACAACCAGTCCTTCCAGGCATCCTACCAGCTGCCGCTCAACCTCCTGCCCATATTCAGCTGGGTGAACGCCGACATGTCCTACAACGCCACATACCAGTGGGTTAGAGGCACCGACCTTGAGGACGGAACCTCACTCGGCAATACCATCAGCAACAACCGCAACCTGAACATAAACTCCACACTCAACCTTGAGAAACTCTACAACATGGTGCCATTCCTTAAGGCTACCAACGATAAGTTCAACAAGGAACCCTCACGCAACGAACTGAACAAGCGCAGGCAAGACAAGGCCAAGGCCAAGGAAGCAGAGAAGAGGAAGAAGGCGCAGGAGGCAAAGGCAAAGGCCGAAGGCGGCGAGGGCAACGGCGCAGAGGACGCCAAGGACAAGGCCGACGAGAAAGCGGACAAGAAGGCACAGAAGCAGAAAGACCAGCTGCCTAAGAACAAGAAAACCTACGAGAAGGAGGTAAAGCTAATGCCCGACACCACCATCACCGTGCAGCACGGCAAGAACACCAAGCGACTCATCGTCACAGCCAAGACTGAGGACGGCAAGACTTTCGAACTGAAATACAAGAAGACTGACGCCAACAAGATTGTCATTACCAATAAGGTAGACTCCGCCCTGTCAGTGAAAATCTCCGTCACCCCCAAGGAGCCTCTTGAGAACAAGGGATGGTACAAGACCGCACAAGCCATGGCACGCGTACTTATGATGGTGCGCTCAGTAGGCATCTCCTACCGCAACCAATATGCCATGACGCTGCCAGGCTTCATGCCCAACATCGGAGACGCCTTCGGACAGACCAAAGGCACGGGAGTGATGTCGCCAGGCCTCGACTTTGCGTTTGGACTAACGGGTGACTCCTACATAGAAAAGGCACGGGAAAACAACTGGCTGCTCATGAACGACTCTGTGGCAACGCCAGCCACCACCAGCTCTACCGAGGACCTGCAAGTCAAGATGACCCTTGAGCCGGTGAAGAACCTTAAGATTGACCTCAATGCCTCGCGCACACGCACCAAGGCACGCAGCATACAGTATATGTATCAGGGCAACCCCACAACCGAGAGCGGAACACTCACCATGACCACACTCTCGCTGAAGAGCGCCTTCGAAGGTGTTGGCGATGCCAACAACGGCTACCACTCGAAGTCTTTCGAGACCTTCTGCAACTCCTTGGAGTCGTTCCGCCAGAGAGTGGAGGCACGCTACTCTGGCCTCACCTACCCCTCGGGCACCACTCTGGCAGGACAGACCTTTGACCCGGCAAACGGAGGAGTAAGCAAGTACAGCAGTGATGTGATGATTCCGGCATTCCTCTCTGCCTACACCAGCATGGGTGGAAGCTCGCTCGACATATTCCCCGCTCTGTCACGGTTGCTGCCCAACTGGACCATACGCTACAGTGGTCTTAGCAAGTTGCCTTGGTTCAGCGATATCTTCAAGAGCGTGAACCTCAACCACGCATACAAGAGCATCTTCGCAATAGGCTCCTACAGCACATACTCCACATTCATGGAGGTGATGGGCGAGACAGTCGGCTTCGTTACCGATGCCACCACGGGTTCCCCCGTACCGTCGTCCATGTTCAATGTCTCCACAGTGAGCATCAACGAGGCGTTCTCGCCACTGCTCGGTGTTGATGTCACGCTGCACAACAACCTCACCTGCAAGCTTGAATACCGCACTACAAGGGTGCTGTCGCTGTCAATGACGAGCGTACAGATAAACGAGGCCACATCACATGACTGGGTGTTCGGGGCCGGATACAAGATCAACAACTTCCAACTCTTCGGCGCACGCAACCATAGGGCAGTGAAAGGAGGTGCGGGAAAGAAAGACAACGCTGATAACAAGTCAACAGCAAAGAACGCAAAGGGAGGAGTGAACCATGACCTGAACATGCGGCTCGACCTCAGCCTTCGCAAGCAGGCTACCATCGTCAGGGACATAGCCTCACTGACCAGCTCGGCAAGCAACGGCAACAACGCCTTCAAACTGAGTTTCTCTGCCGACTATACCGTCAGCAGGCTGCTCACCATGAGTTTCTACTATGACCGTCAGACCAACACGCCGCTTCTGAGCAGCAGCAGCTATCCGACAACAACTCAGGACTTTGGTCTGAGCATAAAGTTCAGTCTGACAAGGTAACAGAACCACACGCCACAAATAAAGCCTCACCCCCGTCCTTCGCCTTTGGCAAAGTTCGGGGGTGAGGCTATTTTCGTGCAGCAGTCAAACAGCATGCCTGCTATTCATAAATCTCCAGCTTGCCGACATGCGGCATAATCTTGTCGATGTCCGGCATCCTCATGTAGTCGCCATACTTCAGGGTGAGAGCAGCATGGACGTTGCCGGGGATAGGCATCTGATGACCCTCAAACTCGGTTGTTGTCAATGGGAATGTGTCTTCCATGTGTCGTGGATCATGATACGGTATTCCAAGCCCGTAGGTCTCGCGTGCCTTAGACATTCGGCAAAGAAGGCGTAGGACGGGGTAGCTGACGTAGCGGTTGAAGCGGGTGATGGCCCTTACCTTCCACATCTCACGGTTGCTGTCTCCCATGCTGTTCATTATCTTGTATACGTGTCCCTGCAATTTCTCCGAGAGCATGTGAATCCACAATGGCTGCTTGTAGAACGGGAATATGTCGATATATATGCCCTGCTCCTTCCATACCCGGTCATAGCGGTTGCCCTCCTCAAGGTGCGAGCGGCGGTCGCGCACCTTTGCGTAAAAGAAGAAATAGTTGGGGTCGGTGTCCTGTGACTGCAGGGCCATGGTTGACGGCAGCTCGTCGGGCAATACCCTCATCAGGCGCTCATAGTCGGGCAGCAGCATCTCTATATCGAGGTCATCATCCCAGGGTATGAAGCCCTTGTGGCGCACGGCACCAATGAGTGTTCCGCTGCTCAGCCAGTAGCGGATATTGTGTTTCTTGCATATTCTGT
Organism: Prevotella sp. P3-122; assembly: GCF_002251365.1. Classification (GTDB taxonomy): domain Bacteria; phylum Bacteroidota; class Bacteroidia; order Bacteroidales; family Bacteroidaceae; genus Prevotella. The sequence goes on along the minus strand of NZ_NPJH01000041.1, from coordinate 90,166 downwards.
CCACCTCAAGGAGTATCTCCAACATACGGTGCTGCTGCCTGCGTAGCACAGACCCCTCGGGGTTGAACTTCCTCCTCAAGGCTTCCTGGTCAATAATGTTTCCCATGTTCATTATTATATAGTTGACATATCTTGAATTTCTCTTCGTACAGGGATGTTCCTACCTGTACGAATACCCTCCTGTTATCTCCAAAACAGAGCCATTGACATAGCTGTTGTCAAGACAGAATGCAAAGGCTGACACTATCTCGTCGATGGAGGCAAAGCGGTGGAGTGCAGTCTTGCGACAGATATTCTCCCGTATCTGCTGCGGTTTCTCTTTTTGCCATTCAGTCTCGACAAAACCTGGCGCTACGGCATTCACAGTTACGCTCTTGTCCTCGAAAACCTTCACGAGGTTCTTGACCATGGCATGTACGGCAGCCTTCACAACACCATAGCCGAGCACCGTGGCATGAGGGTGCAGCCCCATGGTAGAGCCTGTAAACAGCACATGTCCGCCTGGCTTTATTATTTGGTAAAGCTCACGCAACAATATAAGGTGTGCCGTCAGGCCAACCTCCATCATGGTGTCCCAATCACTGTCTGTGGTCTCGGTGAAGGACTTGCGTATGGTGGTGCCGGCATTGCATACTATGCAGTCTATGCTCGCCGATGCCTGCTTCACATGGCTGACAAAGGCGTATGTCTGCGAGCGATCTGCAAGGTCGGCCTTGACAAACTCCACTTTATCGCCAAGCTCGGCAGCTGCAGTATGTGCGGCATTGTCATCATGCCCATATGTGGCAAAGACCTTGTAGCCTCTGCATGCAAGCATACGCACGATGCCAAGTCCTATGCCCTTGGAGCCTCCTGTCACTATAGCCGTTTTCATTTTATGTCAGGATTAGGCTGATGGTCTATCTTCCCCTTAATCTCATCATAGCGCTCAACTATCTCTTTCTTGATGTTCGTCGTGGAAAGTCCGTCGCCGTAAGGGAAATAGAACACGCTCACGCCGAGATCTTTCAGATAGTCGTACTTGCCCGTCCAGTCATCGCCTACAACAAAGACGTCGATGTTCAGCTTCCTCACTATCTCCGTATGGTCGAGCGAGCGCTGTGGAATAACAATATCAGGATGCTTCAGAGCCTTGATGATGGCGATGCGCTCCTCGAAAGGAATGATGGGTGGCCGCTTGTAGCTGCACACCAGCTCGTCGGTGCTCACGCCAACAATCAGTGTGTCGCCCAGTCCTCGGGCATATTCTATCATCTTAAGGTGGTTGCTGTGGAACATGTCAAAAGTTCCTGACGTATAAACCACTACACGATTGTTATACATAATGGATATTTTTTATTATTCTGTTTTATGTTTGTTTGCAAAGTTACTCCTAAAGTTTGTATCTTGCAAATGTTTCCCGCTATTTGTTCTTCCTCCTTAGTTTGCTCATGGCGAACTCCACACATTCGTCGAGTATCTTCACACGAGCTATACGCATCACGGCATAGTAGAGCGTTACGGCGATGGCAATGCGGGTCGGCAGCAACAGGTAGAGACTGGATATGCCAAGCGTAAGGAGATAGGTCAGCGTCATGACGCCAGCTGCCGCAAGGGCAAAAGGCGCAGTGTCAGCAAGGAAATGCAAGAGACGGTAGCCCGACAGCCTGCGGGTGTACAGATGCCATACGAGAATCCACAGGATATTTATCACCACATAGCCCTCTACCATGTGCCGTATGCCCCAACGGGACATTACTATCATGGACAATATCTGAAGTAGGGCCAGGCCGAGGGTGCAGCGCAGGTAGATGTCGGAGCGTCCCTTGCTGATAATCATGTTCGACAGCACCGTAGATATAGGCATCACTGCCCCGCTTATGCACAGTAGCTGAAGCAGATGGGCGCTCTCTATCCACTTGTCGGTAATGGCGATGATGATAAACTCCTCTGCGACGAGGGCAAAGCCAAACAACAGTGGAAAGGATATGAATGCAGTAAACCGCACCATCTTGCGAAAGGCATTCATCTGACGCCCGCTGTCATCACCAAGACCTACGAGCACGGGCTGGGCCACCTGACTTACCATGCCCTGTACGAGCGAGAAGCACTTGAAGTCCCATTGGTATGCCTGATAATAGTAGCCAGCCTCACGCTTGGAAAACAGGTGGCCAAGCAGAATGTTCAGCACGTTGTTGTTGATGTGGGTAATAATGGTGGTGGCGAGAATCTTGCAGGAGAAACGGAACATGCGCATGGCTGGGCGTAGGTCGACACGCAGCGTCGGACGCCATGGGGAATAGCTCCATACCATGATGGTGTTTATGCCGACAAACACCAGTCCCTGAGTAGCCAGTGACCAATAGGCAAATCCCTGCCAGGCCATAATGGCACCGGTGGCACTCGACAGCAGGACTGCCGTCATTCCGGCTTTAGCCTGCTGGCTTACCATAAGGTTCTTGAAGAGGTAGGCTGACTGGGATGTGCAGAATGAGGCTATGACAATACTCAGAAAGGCATAGCGGCACAAGGGGGTCAGCTCCGGGGTGTGATAGAACCGTGCTATAAGGGGAGCACAGAGAAATAATATAATGTAAAGAGAACAGCCAACAATGATGTTGAACCAGAAGACGGAGTTGTAGTCCTCGTCACGGGGTGACTTGAGGTTGGCCAAGGCAGTGACGAAGCCGCTGTTCTGAAGTGCAGTGGCAACAAGTGAGAACACGCTTATCATGGCCATCATGCCATAGTCACCTTCATTAAGGAGCCTGGCGAGCAGTATGCCGAACACCACACCGACCACCTGCTGCACCCCATTGTTCATGCCTCCCCAGAAAAGGCCCTTGGCTGTCTTCTCCTTTAGCGTTTCCATGTTTTTTCCACAAAAGTAATGGTTATCTGTCTAAAATCAAAAACTTTTTGTTATTTTTGCGACAAAATTCTTCTATGAGGGCTTATTTCTACCATACACAAAACATACAGTATATCCTTGGGAAAATGGAAAAAGGAGAATTTCCCGCACATTTTCTCTATGGAGCAACCAAACTGGGCAACCACGGCATTGACGTAATATGGCACCGAAGCCTGACCTCAGCATCACGTTTCAGGCAGATGATGCACAACCTGTGGCAGATGGCGTTTGTACATCGCGACTATGATGTTATATACGCTACGCACTACCAGGGTATCGAGCCCCTGATATTCCTACGTGCTCTCGGACTGTTCCGCCGCCGCATTGTCCTCTGGCATCATCAGCCCATAATAGTAGCCCGAAGCTTCTGGCGCAACTGGCTCGGGAAACTGTTCTACAGAGGCATTGACGACATGTTCTTCTTCTCACGAAAGCTTATCGACGACTCCGTAAAGGCACACAAGACCGACCCATCTAAGTTCCATCTCGGACATTGGGGCGCAGACCTGGAGATGTACGACCGCGTGACGGCAGAGAAATGCGTGAGGCACGGCTTTGTGTCGACGGGAAAAGAGAAGCGCGACATGGCAACACTGGTCAGGGCATTCAACCAGACAGGGGCTCCGCTGAACATATACCTGAACACCAAAAACGGCAACTTCAGCTACAAGCAACTCTTCGAGACCCTTGAGCTCAAGGACAACATTCACGTGGAGTTCCCCGACAAGCTGATGCCCTACGAGCTGTCAAAGGAAGTCAACAAAGCGCAGTGTGTAGTCATCTGCTGCAAGGAGACATCCTATACGGTGGGACTGACCACGGTGGTCGAGGCTCTTGCCATGGGCTTGCCGATGATATGCAGCCACAATCCGCAGATACCGGTAGATATAGACGGCGAGCAATGCGGCATCACAGTACCATACGGAGATGTAGAGGCTTGGCAGAGAGCCATCACCTATATGCAGGAGCATCCTGACGAGGCTGCAGCTATGGGACGCCGAGGCCGCCGCCTGGCAGAGACAACTTATAATGACACTATCTGTGCCGCCGAGGTGGCACAGGTGATTTTAGGCAAATAACAGATACCACCTTTAGGCAAGCACTATGGACCATAAAACAAAAATTGAGAAATACAAAGAGATGATTAAGCTGGTCGAATCTTTCACCGCGAATGGCGGTGACAAGGTTTCAGTGATGGCCAACGTGACGGCAGTGATGAAGATGACGTTCCCTGAGACGTTTTTCTGGGTAGGCTTCTATGTTGTCAAGGACAATGTCCTGCTGGTCGGGCCATTTCAGGGCACGCCAGCATGCATGATGATAAAATACGGCATGGGAGTATGTGGAACGGCATGGGAACGCAGAGAGACACTTATCGTTCCCGACGTGGAGCTGTTTGACGGCCACATCGCCTGTTCGTCACTCTCACGCTCGGAGATAGTAGTGCCAGTGATGCTTGATGGCGAGGTTGTAGCCGAGATAGACATCGACAGCACAGACGTGGCATCGTTCGATGAGACAGACAGGACTTATCTTGAGGAAGTGGCGGCCATGGTAGCACCGTATTTCGGGCAAGATTCTTAGTTAGCTGTTCCTGACAAGGATACACACATATGCCTAAAACGCAGAATTATGCAGTTCACAAACATTGTGTCCGAACACAAGAATTTGATATGCATCAAGAATTATGCACTTTTCTGCATATTCTCCGTAATTATCTTGGCAGGAAACTTAAAACAGTGTACCTTTGCATCGTCAAAAGGTTAATAGATTGTTTAGGTTAGTAGTAATAGATTTAGGTTTTTAGTTATTAGGTTTAAGGTAGATTGTTTAACGATAACAATGGAAATCGTGAGATTTTCATTTATCACTGAAAAGGATTTTTAGTTAAACATAGGCTTTTACGCTGTGGCTCGTTGAGAGTCGCAGCGTAATTTTTTTTAGAGCCTCTTCTTGACATTATGATTATAGGTACATCAGCCATTTCAAGCACTTATATTTCGTCGAACTCACGTTGTTTATCCAGGAAACGAGCTGTTTTTCGCAGATATTTGCTAACTTTGCACTGAGGACGAAGCCAAGGAGGAATGTTTACGCCAGAATAAAGGTTGTCGAGTAAGTCCGTTCACTGGGTATGGACTGTAAAAAACTTAGGTGAATGAAAGGAATAATGTAAAGGTGATGTGGAATAAATACAATAAGGAATAACAGGTATGAATGAGAATAGAATAATAGCAAATAACGGCTCATCCATTGTGATCTATACGGCGGATGACGGCAACACCCAACTTGAAGTGAAGTTGGAGAAAGATACTATGTGGCTTACACAAAGCCAGATGGCAGAATTGTTTGGTATTGACCGAACCACTATACTGAGGCATATACGAAATATCTATAAATCAGAGGAATTAGAAGAATCTTCAACTTGTGCAAAAAATGCACAGGTTCGAATAGAGGGAAAAAGAATGATTCAAAGAGACATACCCTTCTATAATCTTGACATGATTATTTCTGTAGGGTATCGCGTAAATAGCAGGAAAGCCACGACTTTCCGTCGTTGGGCTACCTCTATCCTAAAGCAGTACATCATCAAAGGCTATGCCATAGACCAGCGTCGCCTCGACCACTATGACGAGTTGAAGGATGTGGTGCGATTGATGTCGCGTGCCCTTACCCTACATTAATGATTGCCGAGAGCCGTACGGAAGAGAAAGATGTAATGGTGAAAGTAGTGGTAAATCTAATAAATAAAGAAAATCAATAAGTACATCAGATATGCAAGACTTTGCTGCAATAGATTTTGAGACAGCCAACAACATTCGTTCGTCTGTTTGTTCAGTTGGTGTAGTGATAGTGAGGGATGGGGAGGTAGTGAATAAGTTCTATTCCCTCATCAAGCCCGAGCCGGAGTATTATAACTACTGGTGCAGCCAAGTACACGGTTTATCTGCTGAAGACACAGAGAATGCTCCTGTCTTCCCCGAAGTGTGGAAGCAGATAGAGCCTCTCATAGAGGGATTGCCGTTGGTGGCACATAACAAGGCTTTCGACGAGAGCTGCCTCAAAGCCGTCTTCCGAGTCTATCAGATGGACTATCCCGACTATGAGTTTTACTGTACCTGTGTAGCATCACGAAAGCATTGGCCTGGAGGACGCCACAACCTCGACATCATTGCCGCCCGCTGTGGATATGACTTGAAGAACCATCACCATGCCTTGGCGGATGCGGAGGCATGCGCGGCTATAGCACTAAAAATCATATAATTTACTATTGCTGTCCGATCAAAATCATGCAATGCTTTGCGTATGAGATGAGCTAACTGACACAGAAAGGGTTCCAGTAACGACACCACGCCCCACAGTTGACATATATACACGTCCGTACTCGTTCATGTCGCCTGACACAATATGTGCGTTGCCAAGACCACCAAACTGATGCAGATCATCATTGATGCGTATCCATGTGGTGGGCATCAATGCTACCATAAAGAGCACCAAAAAAACGCTTAATAGTATACTTCATATTGATTTATTATAATAATGACAAATACCATTTGGCCATAAAAGCACTTGCATTATCCTATGGCATGGATACTTCTAAATGCTTGTAAAGGTGTAGGTTTTGCCTGCTTTTGTAGTGATGTCATATTCATAGACTTTGGGGATGAAAGCTTTTATGCTCCTGCTTCCCCCTTCCTTGTTTATAATAGGTTGTTGAATGTCGGCTGGCGCAAAAAGAGGATTAGGACATTTGCCTTCAGCAGCCTTCAAGCCATTGCCTTTCAAAGGAACGGAGCTGCGAAGGCGAAGGGTGCCACCGATGGTGCTCTTTACTGTAGCCTTGCCAAGTTTGCCATTATTCCATGCGAGACAGACCTCGAATCCGCCACGAGCGCGAAGTCCGGAAATACTGCCTTCTGACCAATCGTCGGGCAGTGCAGGAAGAAGGTGAACGGCTCCGTCATGGCTCTGGAGAAGCATCTCTGCAATTCCCGCTGTGACGCCAAAGTTACCATCTATCTGGAAAGGTGGGTGAGCATCGAAAAGGTTAGGGAATGTGCGTCCGTCAGGATACTGGCTAGTGGTGCTCTTATTCTCGTCGGGGAGCAGGCGCAGCATATTCTTGATGATGGCGAACGCATGATTACCATCCAGCATGCGGGCCCAAAAGTTTGTCTTCCATCCAAGACTCCAGCCAGTTGCCTGGTCGCCACGATGCTTGAGCGTTGTGGCAGCGGCACGGAAGAGTTCTGGGTGAGAAAAAGGAGAAATTTGATTGCTTGGGTACAAACCATAGAGATGAGAGATGTGGCGGTGCTCGTTGTGAGGGTCATCGGCATCTTGCAACCACTCCTGAAGCTGGCCGTATCGCCCTACCTGCATAGGTGGAAGCTGTGAGAGAGCCCTTCTGAAGTCAGTCTGCAAGTCCTCGTCTTTGTTAAGTATAAGTGCTGCATTGAGGGCGTTGCTGATAGCATCGAAGACTATCTGATTATCCATTGTGCAACCCGCTGTAATGGGCGTTCTCTTGCCGCGAGGTCCTTGCTCGGGACTCACTGAGGGCACACAAACGAGCCATCCATACTGTGGATGGAGCTGCATGTAGTCGAGGTAAAACACCGCTGCGTCTCGAATCACTTCATAGTATTTCTCGAGGAACTGCTTGTCGCCTGTGTAGAGATAGTGCTGCCAAATGTGAGTGGTGAGCCAAGCCCCACCATTTGGGAATTCTCCCCACGCTGCACCATCTACAGGACCTGCTATGCGCCACAGGTCTGTGTTGTGGTGAGCCACCCAACCGCGACAGCCATACATTGTGCGAGCAGTCTCTTTACCAGTGACTGCGAGGTCAGCAATCATATCGAAGAGAGGCTGGTGAGTGTCGGACAAGTTAGTCACCTCGGCAGGCCAGTAGTTCATCTCCGTATTGATGTTGATGGTGTACTTCGAGTCCCATGGTGCATTGAGCTTGTTGTTCCAGAGTCCTTGCAAATTAGCAGGTTGACCACCTGGCTGTGAGGAAGAGATGAGGAGGTAGCGACCGTAGTTGAAGAGAAGCGCTACCATGCCCAGATCGTCAGGATTGTCGTAGAAGCGGTCGAGACGGACATTGGTTGGCAATTTGGAATTTTGTCCGCCGGTAAGGCGCAGCTTAGTAGTGTTGAACTGCTTGGCAAATGCCTTCATGTGGCGCACCTTCAACGCCTTGTAGGTATATGCCTTTGCTTTGCTTATTGATTGGGCTATAAGGGCAGTAGGATTAGCGGAGAGGTCGCAGAAGTTGACATAGTTGGTCGCAGAAGCAATAATGAGAGTGGCTGTGGTTGCGTTGTGTATCGTAACCTGTTTGCCGTCAGTCACTGTGGTGCCATCACTTGTCACCTCGACGCGGCATTCGGCAAAGACCTTGCCTTCTATGCCCTCTTGCGAAACAGGCTTCACATGGGCAAGAAGGGCATTGCCGCCTTCTGTGCTAATGTCGGCAGGTAACTGGCTATCGTATCGCATGCGGAAACTAAGAGCACCCTTGTGCGATGCTGTTATGCGCATAGCTATCACATCATCTGTCATAGAGGCAAACACCTCGCGAGTGTACTTCACTCCGTTGCATGTGTATTGAGTGGTGGAGATTGCATTATGTAGATCAAGCGAACGATGGTAGTTGCTCACCTTGCTGGCCTCCACTCCATCAAACTCGAACTTCAGGCTACCCATAGGGAGAAAGCGCATGCCGTGAGGACCTACGACAAAGTCGCGGTTAACAATTTTGGCAGCATCCTCTTCTTTCCCTTCGAATATGAGGCGACGCACCTCAGCAAGACTGGCCAGTGCGCGTGTACTATTATTACTATGTGGCCCACCACTCCAAAATGTCTCGTCGTTAAGTTGTATTTCCTCCGTCTCGGTGCCGCCATAAACCATAGCACCCATGTGGCCGTTGCCTAATGGCAGTGCTTCGAGCCATATATGGGCAGGTGAGTCATACCACATTGTATGGTCAGTGATGTCCGTCTTTGCAAACGCTACAAGCGGTACTGCTGTGCAAAAAAAGAATAATAAGAGTTTTTTCATAATAAAATCAATTTGTTTACAAAGATACTTATATTATCTCACAGTACCTATAAATAAATGCCAATTTCTTTTTGATTATTGCCACGTTGAAGTCTGGTGGCAAAAATCAATATTCTTTTAGCAAAAATAATAAGCGTATGACGGAGAATGTTTGTCAGACAAAGCAGGGCTATACCAATGCATCGCTGAACCCAGAGGTAATTGGAACGGGCGGTGTACCAACAGAGGAAAATGGATATACAGACTTTCACGGCTTCGTACCTTATATATATAATATAGACCAGTACAATGCTGAGCATGGCACCCATTACCAGTCGCCTTTAGGTGTGCTTTGCCAGAATCAGGAGAACTGTAAGCGCAAAAGCGTAGATAACAGCAGGACATATAACGCTTTTGCGCTTACAGCGCGCATGGACAATGCCACCTTACACCCAGGGTGCCGCTGCGCTCTACCCTGGGCTATGTGCTTCTGCGCCTACAGCGCGTGCTGGTCAATATATTTTCTGCGAACAAGTAGTCAGAGTAAATCAGGAACAGTTCCATTTTGTGTACATCAAACTGTACACCCTAATTATTAAATGAAGTGGGTGAAACCGTTTGCCATAGGAGATGAATACGTTTGCATCCCTGATAAGGTTAATAACCTTACGGCCTTAAGGTTAATAACCTTACGCCCGAAAGGTTATTAACCTTATCGGCAATGATATATATATGCATAGACCACGCAACAATATATTGTCACTCGAGATATAGCATGAACCGCAAATATGAATACGCCACAGACAAGATTTATAACCTTAGCGGCAATGAAGGTAACAAATACAGACCACACTGCTATAAATGATAATCACTCGAAATGTCGGATGAACCTCTATTAAATCTTCCGTTCATATTCTGGATAAGAGAGAAAAATGGAGGAAAGACTCACCATACGGGGCACTGTAGCCCCCCCTGGAATTTTCTACTGAACCATGCCATGTGCTTAGAACATGCTGAAATAATTACGCCGCGACTCTCAACGAGCCACGGCGTAAATTATGTTTAACTTCTTTATTCAATGTAATGAAAACCTCGCGATTTCCATTGTCATCCGTTAAACAAAAAATCAAATCTACCTTAAACCTAATAACTAAAAACCTAATCTATTACTACTAACCTAAACAATCTATTAACCTTTTGACGATGCAAAGGTATAGAGTTTTATCGACGTGAGCAAAAGAAAGCTAAAGAACAATGCTAAAACACGGCTTTTCTTGACACATATCAACAGGACGTGACCGAACACAATGCAAAAAGTGTTGCAAATATATTAAAACACCTTGCTTTTGTACACAAAAGCAGCCTTATTGCTTACACACGAACAAGCCAAGGTTTACATAATCAGCGAGATATGAGGCACACCGCATATGCGCTGATACCCTCCTCGCGTCCGGTAAATCCGAGTTTCTCGGTAGTAGTAGCCTTTATGGAAATCCGGTCACCGTCACAACCTATGACATTTGCAAGGCAAGCCCTCATCTTCTCGACATGAGGGTTTATCTTTGGCCGTTCGGCACACACCGTAGCATCGATATTACAAAGATGGTAGCCCTTAGATGCTATCAGGTCTATTGTTTTCCTCAGTATGATCTTAGAGTCCATATCAAGGGTCTCCGCAGAGTTGTCGGGAAAGTGGAAGCCTATGTCGCGCATGTTGGCAGCACCCAGCAGAGCATCGCAGATGGCATGTATAAGCACGTCGGCATCACTGTGGCCAAGCAGTCCGAGGCTATGTTCAATCTTTATGCCTCCGAGCCACAAGTCACGCCCTTCAACCAGCTTGTGGACGTCATATCCCATTCCTACTCTTATGTCCATTCTTACATTATTATATATGGTGTAGTAACTATTAGGAGACACCCTGCTGACTCCCATGAAACCTGACAATCTATCATCGTCTGTTGAAGAGGTCCTTGATACCGTCCATGTCGAAGCTCAGGGTGAAGCGCAATGTCTGGTCGAGAGGGTTGCTCTTGGCCGTAGCGATGACATATCCAGCGTCAAGCGAGAAGACATTCATACGGAAGCCCGCTCCCACGGTGAAATACTTTCTGTTGCCCTTGTTCTCGCTCTCGTGGTGGTAGCCCGCCCTGAGTGCGAACTTGTCGTTGTATATGTACTCAGCTCCCACGCTCCACTGTATCTCCTGCAGCTCCTCCTTGAAGCCATTAGGTGCATCTCCGAAACTCTTGAAGATACCACTTATGCTCGATACGTCGTAATAGTCCTTCTGCACCCTCTCGGTATAGTCCTCGGTGCTCTCTCCCTCGTTCTGCTTGGGGTATGTCGGCACAAGCAGCTTGTTGGCATCAGCAGCTATGGTGAAGCGGTTGTACTCGTCGATAGGTATCATGAGCGACGCACCGAGCCTGAGGTTTGTAGGAATGAACTCGCTGTTGTCATCGCCGCCGAAGGTAATCTTGCTACCGATATTCGAGACGTTGAGACCCAGTCCCAGCTGACATTCCCTTGGTCCAAGGTTAATGTAGTTCTGGTAATACATGGAGATGTCAGCAGCGAAAGCCGAACCGGGAGACGTATCCTCGGTATAGTCATACGTGAGGTCGGAGTATATCCACCTCACTCCTGCCGAGATGGAGAAATGCTCACTGAGCATGAGCGAGTAAGCCACGTCGAGCGACATCTCGTATGGATTAATCGTCATGTCGTCTTCTCCCGTCATGGAGCTGTTGGTATACACCTCTCCAAGCGAGAAATACCTCAGCGAGCCCGACACAGCGCTATAGTCGCCTATGCGGTAGTAGCCTACAAGGTATGCCAGGTCGATGTCCGACACCAGCTGGCGCAGCCACGGCGTATAGTTTAGCGCTACTCCCGCACGAGATATGGTGAATGGATATTTTGCCGGATTCCAATATTGCGATACCACATCAGGGTCAGTAGCGGCTCCCACGTCGCCCATACCAGCGGCTCTGGCATCAGGTGCGATGGTCTGCGATGTTACTGAGGTATTGATAGGATTGAACATGTTGGCCTTGTCCTGGGCTGCCATTTTCATTGGCAGCATCAGTATTACACATGCTATGATGACTATCTGTCTGGTGTTCATATTCGTCTTATTGCTGTTATTTTGTATTTTTTGAACTTATTGTACAGTATGTAAAACGTTGATTGCGCCTATTTATTGCCTATGACAACAAGTTTGTTGGCTTTGGTGGCCTGGCTGCTGCCGTCGCACGACACTCTTGCCCTGTACAGGTATACTCCCGTCTGCAGTTTTTGTCCGCCGTCGGTGGTGAGATTCCATTTCACGGTATACGTGTTGCCCACACTCGCGCCGCTCTCGCCATGCTTCCACAGCAGGCGTCCACTGGCATCGAAGACCTCTATCACCACGTCCATCTCGCCATTGTTTCGGTCGTGTGTCACTATGAATGTTGTCTCTGTGGTGGCAGGATTGTTGGTTGCGCTCACCTTCGTAACCCTTGGCTTGAGTCCGCTCACGACGTTGAAGTCGAGCTTGGCCACCGAGGAGTTGTTAAGAATGTCCCATGCCCTGAACTGCAGCGTGTGATGGCCTGGCTCCAGTTCCGGTATGGCGTAGTAGGTAGTACCGCTGGTATAGGTACCAAAGTCGTATACGAAATTGTCGTTGAGAACGTATGTTTTCGACACGTCGCCGTCAACAATCAGCTGCAGGTCATGGCCTATGCCGTTGCCTGTTGTATTGATGCCATCAGCATCAGTGATGTTCGCCACGAAGAATGGGGTGGTGTTGACGTCACCTCCATTGGTGAACAGCGGCGAGTTAAGGTAGCAGTATATTGACGGGCCAATGGAGTCGTTGTCGATATGCTCTGTACCTCCCACCTTAAATCTGGTGGTGGAGCCATGAGCTAACCTTCTATCGTCGCTGACGGCGTGGATAGTAATGTTTCCGTTGCCATTGCTGTAGTTAATATCCATTGGTACCGAGAATCTGAAGTTGAACGTTCCATTCCTCACGCTGTCGGCCCCGTTATAAAGGTATTTATTGTAGTCGTAGTAGGTGAAGGCCGTATCAGCTTTAGCAGACGAGTTCATGTTGCAGGTGATGAGCTGCCGTGAGTCTCTGACAGTCGCAGTGAGCAAACCATTGAAGTCGGGGCATCCCTCTATATGCCCCGCTACCCGTGCCATGCTTCCAGCCTTCATGGTTGCCACACTGGTGGGGTTGTCGGTGCTGATGCCGTTAATGGAGTCAATGACCACATTGTATGCAGGCAGATGCAGTGCCACGGCAGGGTCACCGAGCAATGAGTACTGCAGTTTGTTGGCCGTGCGGTCCTCACCCGATGTCACAAGGTAACACTTTGTCAGCCTCTGCGCCTCGCCTATGGTAATGGGGTTTCCCTGCTCATCGAAACTCAGCACATACCTCAAAAAGGCATGGTTAATGGACTTGTTTTGAAGCACGAACACCGTCCGTGTCGTTCCGAAGAAGGCCACTGCCCCACCCTTGCTGTTCAGCAGAGCAGTCTCACCGATGGTTGGCACCACTCCGTCAAAGGGCATAATGTCGCACGAGGCTGTTATCCACAGTGGGAGGTTGGTATTACTGAAGTCTACAAAGTCGGTCAGACGGAGTACGTTCTCGTGAGATATCTGGTCTGGGCGCCCATGGCCACCATAGTCAATTACGAGCGCGCCTGCGGCCTGCTGCTTAAGTATGGTGTTTCTCACCTCCGGATAGGTGTTGCCCGTTGCCGATGTCTCCTGCTGGTAGGCATCCCACATCACCTTCTTGACCAAGTAGCCCGGATGAGTGCTGCTGGTCTCATCGGCAACCGAGTTGATGTCCCTCATATGTACGTTGGCATCACCGTCATCGCCCAGAAACACCAGAGTGTTCTGCCAGCTTCCCGCATTGTTGTTCTCCACGTAGTTGATGGTCTTGTCTACTATTATCTTGGCCTCTGCGTCTGTCGTCACGGGAAAACGTCCCACTGCCACGTCTGGCTTATCCGACGTGAGCAGGCTTCCTCCCTCTCCGTCGTCAAGCAGACAGAAATAGCCATCGTCAACATAGCATGTAGTCTCACTGAACGAGTTCTCACTCTCATATGCCAGCAGGTAGTCGTCGGGCGACATCGTGCGGCAGTTGGAGGTGAGCATGCGGTTGTCCCACACGCAGTCGCCAAAAAGCAGCAGGAAGCGTGGCATGTCCTTGTCGTCCACGGTACGGTCGTAGAGCATCTTCAGGTAGCGGCGGTAGGCATTGGCATCGGGAGTACCACTGGAGAATTCGTTGAACAGTTCGTCTGCGGGCACCACTTTCACTCTCAAACCATCGTGACTGCGATGGAAATCGGCAAGCCTGTCGGCCTGCGCCCTGAGTTTTTGCGATGTAGGTATTATTATCACCATGTCGATTGCGCTGTCGGCATGCAGGTTCTGATTGGTTATGTGATATACATATTCCGGAGAAGGGTAAGTCAGGCTCAGCTCCGGTGCAGGCTTGGCCTTTGTCCATGCCATCGACACGAAGTCCAAGTGGACAGGACCTCCTGCTATAGTGGTAATTTTCACAGTGTCCTTGGCATGCAGCCCCTTTATACTATATGAGGCCGTCTCCTCGTTGCCCGTGTAATATTTCAGTTGACTTACGGAAATGTTGCCGAGGAGCGAGTCATTAATCATCACGCTCGCCGTGCTTACCACCCCAGCCGTGATGTTCACCGTGAGCTTTCCGGTTGTTGCTCCAGCCTCGTTGGTGAATACCGTTGTCTGAGTGCTGTTAAGGGGGATAGGCCTCACATCGAAGAGGTTACGTCCTCCGTGATACCATGCGAAACCATCGCTCTCGCTAATGGTGTGGTAGTAATCAGGCGAAGGATAGAACGCCTTGACAAAGTCGGCAGAGTCAGCTGTCAGCGGCTCAGCATCATTCTCGGTAAGGAAATAGTAGCCGTAATCGGAGTATGGGTTACGCGTGCGCCTTGCGCTGGAGTTAGTACTCCATGTCACAGGCCCCAATCCATAGAACACTTTCCTGCCGTCGGCCTCATACACGGGCACTTCCTTCAGATCATCATGGGCAGCAAGATATTCAGCATCGAGCTTCTCTGGCTGAAGGTTGCCTCCGTAGCCATACACCTTCACCTTTGCAAGACTTGTGAAGCCAAGTTTCCTCACATATGCATCGGTAAGCTGGTACAGTCCTGTCTCGGGGACCCTAATCTTAGCCCATTTTCCCTCTGCGAGCACAGACTTGGCTGCATATCGGCTTGCTGTCCCCGCAGCGCGCGTCTTAGCCAGAGCGCGTCTTTCCGCCTTAGTCTTTGGTGTAGCCTCTACTTTCAGCATGAAGCTTACGAGTATCTGTCCCCTACCCTCCCGCATAACGAGCGGGCGGAAGAATATCTCCAGACTTGCCTTCTTTCTGCTGACGGCTATACGCTGCGTGATAAGTGGCATTTCTGGCAGCTCGTCATCGGTCAGCGCCTCATAGTTGGTCAGGTCACGGTTTGTCATGTCAATAAACTCTGGGTACAGAATGCTCACCGTATACACCGAATCCTCATAGCTGCCCTCCAACGGTAGGGAATACGAGAATTCAGGCATCACGGAGTCTATCTCTACCTGTGATGACGTGAGGTTGAAGAAACGTTGCGCACAGGCAGGCTGGCATATTGCCAGCATGGCAGTGAGAAGCCAAAGGGCTGTTGCGTATCGCATATATATAATATGTGTAAGATAGGTTTTATTTGCAGTTAAACTCCAGAACCTTCCGGTCCTCAATATATCCTTCCATATGGTCACCTATGTTCACTGGTCCCACGCCTGCCGGCGTACCGGTGTATAGCAGGTCACCAGTCTTGAGGGTGAAGAACTGGCTGATGTAGCTAATTATCTCGTCAATCTTGAAAAGCATGTCACATGCGCACCCCTCCTGTACACGTGCGCCGTTGATGTCGAGGTGGAAGCGTAGGGCCTGAACATCCCTGAACTTATCCTTCTCCACCCACTCGCCAATAGCTGCCGAGCCGTCGAATCCCTTACATATCTCCCAAGGCAGTCCTTTCTCGCGTAGCCTTGTCTGCATCTCGCGTGCCGTGAAGTCTATACCTACGGTTACAGCATCGTAATATCTATGGGCAAAACGGACGGGAATGTTCTTTCCCAGCCTGCAAATCCTGACAACAAGCTCAGTCTCATAGTCAATGCGTCCCAGATGGTCAGGGACGAAGAAAGGCTTGTGGTCTTTCAGCAAGGCTGAGTCGGCCTTGGTGAAGATTACGGGGGCCTCCGGTTTTAATAACGTGCCGTGCAGTTCTTTATTGTGCAGGGCATAGTTCATTCCTATTGCAAATATTTTCATTTCTAAATCATTGTTATATAGTCCGTGTCCATTATACCATAGTATGTATGCCGTGCACGAACGTCGTTCAATGTGCAAATTTAGTCAAAAACTTTAAATTGAGCATGTCATATCCCCGAAAAAAGCATAATTTGATAGAGTGTCCCCCGTTGTTATCTACTCTTTTGCACTTTCAGCGCGACGATTACCGACATGAAAATACCCAGGGTGTCGCCACGCTCTACCCTGGGCTATGCGCTTTTGCGCTTACAGCGCATTCTGGTTACTATATTTGCAGCAAGCAAGTAAGTAGTCAACCAAAATCAGGAACCTACACGGTTTTCCGTTTGGGGGTACAACAAACTATACGCCCTAATAATTTGATGCCCATTGCCGTTTCCTTTGCTTCCTATTATTTCCCTATACGTATGGTCTCTATGGGCTGAAGCTTAACCTCGTCAAGCAATGCCGAGCTGTATTTTACCTTACCGAAGTCTACAGTGTTGAGGTCGAGGCAGCGGATGTTGCTGTTGTGCATCGTGCGATAGTATATTCGGCGGTTCTTAATGTCAGTGGCCACAGTCCACTGCGTTGCGCTCGGGATATCGGGCACGGGCTGCCCCTGAGCAAACTGTATGCCTGTGGGAATGTCGAAGTTGTTTAGGATATGGAATGCCTGTGTGACAGTTTTGCTGGCAGTCTCCATCCTGGGCGCCGTAGCTTGGAAGAAGGCTGCTCTGACGAACCTTGACGGTGGAGTCATATCGCCAGGTATGCCGTGGAGTCCCGCCCCTCCTCCGAAAGCCGTCAGCATGAGTTCGCCAACCTTATGCTCCTTTATGGGACCAGATGCGAGGTTGACGTAGTTGTTTAGATTGGTAATATGCCACTCGAAGCCCGGTGAATTGGTTAGTACGCCAAGGGTGTTCTCGTAGAACGTAGGCTTACCGCCAACTATCTCTAAGACCACCTGCCGTCCGTTCTCCTCTGTGATGCGCCAGTGGACGGTAGAGCCACGTGGGTCAATTGTAACGACATGAATGCCGCTGATGGCCTCGCGGACCTCATCTATCGTGCTGAAACGGGACAATATCCACGACACGAGCTGAAGGTCGCTGATGGTTGTAGACTTGCTGGCAGGGTCGTAGTCTTCATACTGACCATAGTCAGGGAAATAGAACAACGCTGCAGCCAGGCCAGCCTCGTTGAGCCCATCAACGACAAACTCCTCCTGCTCCACAGCGAGTCCCACATATCCGTACTTGGCCTTGAAGGTCATGCCCTCCTTCAGGCCTCCAGGGACATACGACTGCTGCGTGTAGCCTCTGGGAACAACAGAATACCTGCTTTCCAGGTCGTTGCCAGCCCATTCTATGGTGCGCGCCGTGATGGTGGCCCCATCAGCGGAATGGAGGGTGATGCCTGTGCAGGCGCGGGAAGAATTGACGATTGCCCCGATGGTGATCATTGTCACCAGAATGAATAAACGTTTCATAATGTTGCCTCCTTTTTTATATGGTTGTGGCTTCAAAGATAAACAGAAAAAGCGGGGCTGCAAAGATGGAGGCTCTATATTTTCGTACTTTTATGTTTCCTTTTGCTTTGTTGTGGCATAATGCCATTCTGGCGTTGCAAACAGCGAGGCAACAGGCATTATTTCTCGAAATGCTGGTAGTCCTTGCTGTTCTTCCAGTCACCGCCCCATAGAAAGCCATGTTCGCGGAACAGTCTGTAGCAAAGGTCGCCACGTGATATTTTGTATTTGAAGTTCCTTGTGCGGTCGCACCATTTGCCAGCCACTGCGGGCTGTACGATGCGACGGCCGTTGCGTGTCTTAACACAGGGATTGTAAAGGGGATTGATATCCACGGCCATTCCCTGTGCATGTTTTGACAAAGTACGTGCGCCAGCTACTTTACGGAAGCAGAAGCACGAGGAATTGTTGGCAGACATCGAACGCTCGTCGTTAGCGTCATAGTCATCTATCAGCACCATACGCTCAATAGGGTATCGAGCATCAAACAGCTTTCTGAAGATAGCTACGAGGTCAGCGGCTATAGCTTTGTTGCAAACCATCTCACCCGCAAGGATATTACCAACAGCATCGTAGTGGAGCAAACGCAAGTATCGGAGGTCGGCACGCACTATTTGGGGATTGTTCTTGAACGAGCGACCATTCATCCTGGCAAACACGCCGTCGCTGATGTGGCATACGGTGAAGCAACTGTCGAGTCCATAGCGTGCCACCTGCTCCTCGGTCATAACCACACCTGCCTTCCACTGCGTGGTGACACCCCGTGGCTGCGGTAGCTGCACAGGGCAAGCGTGGCTATCGGCCATGGCCTGCGGTATCATGGCGGTTACGGACAACGCTATGGCGTAGATCACGTGTACGAGAGTGGAACTTATGTGAATGCGAAATAACATCATACTGCTGTATATTTTTAAGACATGAGGTCTGAGGAGGCTTCTCTACTATAGCCTCAAACTTTAGTCCTAAGCCCTCAGCCCTTTGACCTCCCAAGCTGCTTCATTTACGCCACAAAGTTAGTGCTTTTTTCCTGTTTCATCCATGCTCAGCCTGAGCTT
The DNA here is from genome assembly GCF_002251365.1 of Prevotella sp. P3-122. Classification (GTDB taxonomy): domain Bacteria; phylum Bacteroidota; class Bacteroidia; order Bacteroidales; family Bacteroidaceae; genus Prevotella. The sequence continues at coordinate 71,276 of NZ_NPJH01000041.1, read as the reverse complement.
TTTGTAAAAAAAGTCAAAAGGATTGCTATTTTCGGCTTAATTCGCTATATTTGCAGGAAAGTAAACAATGTGAGCCTTATGCAGAAATATGCCGAATATATCAAACAAATAGAGATTGACTCGCTGTGGAGCGGCAAAAAGCACGTGGTGTGGAATCTTGACCGTAGAGTGAATATCCTCAGCGGTGTGAACGGAGTGGGCAAAAGCACAATCCTGAACAAGGTGGTGAAAGGGCTGTCTCAGGGAGGAGAGTTCCCGAGCCACATGCTAAAGGGCGTACGACTGAAGGTGGTACCCGAGGATGCCAGATGGATAAGGTATGACCTCATCCGCTCGTTCGATCGTCCACTGCTCAATCTGGATCTTGTCACAAAGATGGATCTCAGCCTGGCCACCGAGCTTGACTGGCAGCTCTTTCAGTTGCAGCGAAAGTATTTGGACTATCAGGTGAATGTCGGCAACCGAATTATCGAGGTTCTGCAGTCGGGAGACCCCGACTCAGCCTTGAAGGCTCAGAGTCTCAGCGAACCCAAGAGGAAATTCCAGGACATAGTAGACAATCTGTTTGCAGATACAGGCAAGAAGATTATCCGCACGGAGAACGAGATAAGGTTTACGCAGATTGGCGAGGTGCTACAGCCATACCTTTTGTCAAGCGGCGAAAAGCAGATGCTGGTAATACTGCTCACGGTGCTCGTAGAGGACAACTGCCCTTACGTGCTGTTCATGGATGAGCCTGAGGTGAGCCTGCACGTGGAGTGGCAGAAACAGCTCATCGACCTTATCATGGAGCTGAATCCCAACGTGCAGATTATACTGACCACCCACAGTCCGGCCGTAATAATGAACGGCTGGCTGGACAACGTCACCGAGGTTTCAGACATCACCGACCAGGCGTGATGCCATTATACACTGGAACAACTCTCCCAAAAAACATATTATTTCCGCTATGTCAAAAAGGCTTTCCGACCAAATATCATCGTCATATATAGAGGCTGCCAACAGGCTTACCTCGAAAAAGGCGAGGCGGCGTGTTGTCGCTTACGTCGAGAGCTATGACGACATTTTCTTCTGGAGGTCGGTGCTCAGCAACTTCGAGAACGAGAGCATGTTTTTCGAGGTCCTGCTTCCCGTGCGTCACGACCATCTGGACCGTGGCAAGAAGGCTGTATTGATGAGTCTCGTCGAGGGAAGGGTAGGACGTGACATGATAGCCTGCGTGGACGCAGACTACGACTATCTCATACAGGGCGCATCACCAACATCGCAGAAGATAATTAGCAATCCATACGTGTTCCATACTTACGCCTACGCCATAGAAAACCTTCAATGCTTCGCTCCGTCCCTCCACGACGTGTGCGTGGGAGTGACGCTTAATGACCACGCCATATTTGACATGAATGAGTACATGCAGCTTTTCTCGAAGGCCATCTTCCCATTGTTCGTTTGGAGTATATGGTGCTACCGTCACGACCATTACGGTGAATTCTGCATCACAGACTTCCTAAAGGTCATTGAACTTGGTAAATTCAGCGTAAGAAATGCCGACTTGCTGCTGCAGAACCTGCGACGGAAAGTAGACCGCCGATGTGCCGTGATGCGCAAACGTTACCCTGATGCCAAGAACAGCTATCTGGCCGTGAAGGAAGACCTAAAGCGGCTTGGGGTTACGGCAGATACCACATATTTATATATACAGGGGCATCATCTCTTCGACAAGGTTGTGGTACCAATGCTTGAGAACGTGTGCTCCATACTGGTTAAGGAAAGACAACAGGAAATAGCACGGCAGAGCGTACACGGCACCCAATGCCGCAACGAACTGTCGTGCTATGCAAACAGCATCGGCAATGTGACGATGATGCTGAAGAAGAATTATGGATATCTGCGCTCTGAGGTCCTCGCAAGGATTAGAGCCGACATTGCCAGCTACATTGAAAAACTCGCAGCCACAACCAATGGCGAGGATGACAAGGATAAGAGTCTCATCCCTTAAACTTAGCAATGCCTCTCACACATGTGTCTCTATGAGAGTCATTTTTCCCTCCGCAACAATATACTTGTTTGTTGCTGGTAGCAGGATGGTTTCTCCTGCAGTTAATGGCATATTATTTCCCTCGCTATCGGTGATGGTGCCATTGCCCTTGGTGGCAATGATGATGACGAAGCTGTCGATGGCGGCATAGTCAAAGTGAGCCTTGCCATTGACATCACAGACAGAGGTCTTGAAGTACGGACAGTCCACAACCTCAATGCTCTTGTTCTCTTGCTTCTCATATGTGATGCGGTTGTTGCTCCTTATGCTGTAATCGATGCACTCCATGGCCTCCTTGGTATGTAGCTGGCGGTAGTTGCCGTCCTTGTCCTTGCGCTTGAAGTCGTATATGCGGTAGGTGACGTCGCTGGTCTGCTGTATCTCCGCCACAAGGCACCCCTTGCCGATGGCATGTATTCTGCCTGCGGGGATAAAGAAGACATCGCCCTCACTGACGGTGTGCCTGGCCAATGCCTGAGTGATGGTTCCATCATCAACCATAGCCTCGTACTGCTGCGGTGTGATGCTTGCGGCAAGGCCGTTGTAGAGGAACGTGTCTGTGGATTCGGGCTCGAGCACATACCACATCTCCGTCTTTCCCCTTGGCTTGCCATGCCTGCGTGCAATCTCATCGTTGGGATGTACCTGTATGGAGAGGTCCTTATGAGCATCTATAAACTTTACGAGCAACGGGAACTCGTCGCCGAAACGCTGATAGTTTTCCTTTCCCACGAGCTGATCCTTGAGAGTGGCCACCAGTGTGTTGAGAGGCATACCCTCATATTCACCCTCGGCAACTACAGACTCGTTGCCCTCAACACCGGATATTTCCCAGCTCTCGCCCACATTCTCAATGTTGCAGTCGAGATGTTTGAGCGACAGAATTCTGTCGCCTCCCCAAATGGTCTGTTTAAGTAATGTTTTGAATTTTAATGGTCTCATATTAATATAATACGCAGAGATCATGAATTACACTTAATCTTCCACATTAAAAAAATTAAGACTTCCGCATCAAGTTCTCCCCTACCGTCAGTTTTCCTTCCAAAAGGCAGGAGTGAAGATTATCAGAACGGAGAATATCTCAAGACGTCCTATGAGCATCATGATTGCACTTAGCCACTTGGCTGCATCAGGCAGTCCGTCCCACGACATGATGGGGCCAATGGAGCTTCCAAGGGCCGGTCCGACATTGCCGATGCTGCTGAAGGTTATGCTTATCGCATCTGCACCCTCGATGCCGAACATCACCATGACGAATGTCATCACCGCAACAAGCATCAAGTAGCAGGCAAGGAAGGCCAGCAGGGTCACCCTTTTCTGCTGCGGCACGTTGATAGCATTGATTTTCAGAGGCAGCACGGCGGTGGGATGAAGTATCTGCCGGAACTCGTTGCTCACTATTTTCAGCAGCATCACCAAGCGTATGCTCTTGAAGCCTCCGCTCGTTGAGCCGGAGCAGGCACCAGAGAACATGCACAATGCCAGCACTACCCACGTGAGGTGGGGCCATGCCCCGGCGTCATCGTTGAAATAGCCCGTGGTAGTTATGAAAGACACCACCTGAAAGAGTGCGCTGCGGAATGCTCTCTCCATCTCATAGCCGCACTGCATCATCAGGGTATACATGATGCAGAGCGAACAAACGGCTACTGAAAGGAAGTAGAAGCGGAACTCCGTGTTACGGAACAGCTCGCGGAACTTCAGCTTAGCTGCCGAGAAGTAAAGCAAGGTGAAGCTCACTCCGGAGATGAAACAGAAAAACGTAGAGACATACTCCATCATGGGCGAGTGGAAATGTTGTATGCTGTCGTTGTAGATGGCAAAGCCTCCAGTTGCCGCCGACGTCATGGCGAAATTAATGGCCTCATACCAGTCCATGCCGCACAACAGGTAGCAGCCCATGCAGGCAAGGGTGATGGTGATGTATACCGCCCACAGCCACTTGGCGCTCATGGACAGACGCGGGTGGAGCTTGGTCCTTATGGGTCCCGTAGCCTCTGCGGCAAAGATTTTCGTCGAGCCGCCAACCATTGACGGCAAAAGAGCTATGGTAAAGAACACTATTCCCAATCCACCTATCCACTGGGTGAGAGAGCGCCAGAACAGTATGCCGTGAGGCAGCACCTCGACATCGTTCAGTATCGTTGCCCCCGTGGTAGAGAAGCCCGACATCGTCTCGAAGAAGGCATCAGTGAAATTGCTGATGTAGCCTCCAATGATATATGGCATGGTGCCGAAGAGCGAGAATACCACCCAAGCTAACGACACCACAAAATAAGCGTCGCGACGGGATAGGTTGTTGTCGGCATTATGCCCAAGGTATTTCAGGACTATTCCTCCCAGCGCCGTCACAATTATCGAAATAATGAATGCCGGCACATCATCCTCATGGTAGAAGAACGCCACGATGAGACACCAGAGCATGAGCGATACCTCTATGAAGAGCAGGGTGCCCAGGATTTTATATATAATCTTAGTGTTTATCAATTGAATAGCCTTTCTATCTTTTTCATGTTCTGTCCGTGGCAGAATACCACAACTGAGTCTCCAGCCTGTATCTGAGTGTTTCCCGACACCAGCATTCCGATGTTGTCCCTCACAAGTCCTCCTATAGTCATTCCCGGTGGCAGTCCCAGATCCTTTACAGGTTTCCTGGTTACCTTTGAGCCTTCCTTGGGTATGAACTCGGCCACATCGGCATTCGCCGACATCAGGAACGTGACGTTCATCACGTCAGCATCGAGCATCATCTGGTATATGCGGCTTGCCGCAATGGCCTTCTTGTTGATGATGGTTCCTATGTCGAGGCTCTCTGCCATGCTCGCATAGTCAAGGTTCTCCACCATGGCCACAGTCTTCCTCACACCGAGTCTCTTTGCCGTCAGGCATGCCAGGATGTTTGTCTCTGCATTGCCCGTCAACGCCACGAAGGCCTGTGTGTTCTTGATGCCTTCCTCAGTGAGCAACGGTATGTCGCGCCCATCTCCGTTTATGATGAGAGTCTTGTCGTTGTCGAGAATGTCGTTTAGATACTCGCAACGCTCAGGATTCATCTCTATGACTTTAACGTCCATATACTCGGGCATGGTCTGCACGGCTCTTACCGCAGTAGTTCCGCCACCCATCACCATGACATTCTTCACGTCGACATAGTGCTCCTTGCCCACAATCTTCCTTATATAGGGTATATACTGCCTTGTCGTCATGAAGTATGCCAAATCGTAAAGTTCCAGTTTATCATTTCCACCAGGTATGATAGTGTCTGTTCCTCTCTTGATGGCCACCACATGGTATGGGTCGTTTGGCCCGCTTATCTCTCTGAGTGGTTTGTTCAGAATCTCGCATGCCTCACGAAGTTTTATTCCCAGCATCACCAGTGCCCCGTCATGAACATCCCAACGCTGTCGTACCCACGACATCTTCAGTCCACTGATAATGTCTCTGGCTGCAAGTATCTCGGGATATATCAGCTCATCAATGCCCAGCCGCTTGAAAAACTCCTTCTTGTCCTCGGCGGTAAACTCGGCATCGCTGATCTTGGCCACGGTCTTGCGTGCTCCCAGCGCATGTGCTATGATACAGGTGTTGATGTTCAGACTCTGCGATGGCGTGACAGAGATAAAGAGGTCGGCAGCCGCGACCCCGGCATCCGTCAGGGTGTTGATGCTCGACGGAGAGGCCTCCATTGTCATGAGGTCAAAATCAGAGCCAATCTGCGCCAACCGTTCACCATCATCATCTATGATGGTAATATCATCGTTGTTGCGTGACAGCAACCTTGCCAGGTGCGTGCCTATAGCGTATGCTCCTATGATGATTATCTTCATAAGTTCATTATGGTATATAAGCTTCTTATGCAGTTTCTTTGTTATTTGTCCAATTATTCTAATGCCTCAACAAGCTTTTCCTTATACTCTCCTTGTCAAGTCCGACAATTTCTCTCAGTTCCTCAATGGTGCCATGTTCTACGAATTTGTCGGGCAGTCCGAGACGTGTCACAGGCTTCAGATACCCGTTGTCGTTCAGCCATTCCATCACTGCCGAGCCGAGGCCTCCGTTGCGTACTCCGTCCTCTACGGTTACTATTCTCTCATAGTTCTCAGCAACCTCCCTGAGCAGTTGTTCATCTATAGGTTTCAGGAACCTCATGTCGTAGTGTGCCGGTTTCTCGTCCATGGAGGCTATTACGTCAGCAACGTCGTTGCCTATGGGACCTATTGTCAGAACAGCCACATGACGGCCGGGGCTGATGAGGCGTCCACGTCCTACGGGAAGTTCCTCAAGTGCGCATCGCCAGTCAGCGTGCACGCCACGTCCTCTTGGGTATCTGATGACAAAGCCTCCCTTGTCTGACAATTGTGCCGTATACATCATTTTCCTCAGCTCATGCTCATCCATTGGCGAGGCTATCGTCAGGTTGGGTACTGCTCTGAGGAATGCCATGTCGAAAGCACCATGGTGAGTAGGACCGTCCTTTCCCACCAGTCCTGCACGGTCGAGGCAGAGCACCACGTGATAACCTGGCAGCGCCATGTCGTGGATGATGTTGTCGTAAGCTCGCTGCGAGAACGAACTGTATATGTTGCAGAATGGTATCAGGCCATCCTTCGCCATACCAGCAGAGAAGGTAACGGCGTGCCCCTCGGCAATTCCCACATCGAACGTACGGTCGGGCATAGCTTTCATCATGATGTTCATCGAGCACCCCGTAGGCATGGCAGGAGTAACGCCCACTATCTTTGGGTTTCTCTCAGCCAGTTCCAACAGAGTATGTCCGAATACGTCTTGATATTTCGGTGGTCTGCCATCAGAACTGTCCACAATGCGCTCCCCCGTCTTCGGATCGAATTTGCCAGGAGCGTGCCATACTGTTGCACTCTCCTCTGCGGGTTTATATCCTTTTCCTTTGATGGTATGCAGGTGTAGCAACTTCGGGCCTGTCATGTCCTTAAGTTGCCTAAGAACCCTTACTACTTCCTTGACATCATGTCCATCGAACGGTCCGAAGTACCTGATGTTCATGCCTTCGAAGATGTTCTGCTGATGACTGAGCACACTCTTCAGGGCGTTGTTGAGCCTTATTAGTCCCTTACGGCGGTTATCGTTCAGGTAGCCTTTAGAGTGCAGCCACCTCGACGCCTTGAAGCGCAGCCTGTTGTATGTCTCGTTAGTGTCGAGATTGAGCAGGTATTTCTCCATTCCGCCTACAGCACGGTCAATGGACATGTCGTTGTCGTTGAGGATTATGAGGAGGTTGTTGGGAGTCGACGACACGTTGTTCAGCCCCTCGAAGGCCAGTCCACCGCTCATGGCTCCGTCACCGATAACTGCCGCCACATGCCTGCCATTGCCCTCAACTTTTGCCGCTACTGCCATGCCAAGGGCTGCAGAAATAGAATTCGACGCATGTCCGCACGGGAAAGTGTCGTATGGGCTTTCGGCAGGTGACGGGAATGGTCTGATGCCGTGCAGCATGCGGTTGGTACAGAACTGCCTGCGCCGCCCGGTCAGTATTTTGTGGCCATAAGCTTGATGCCCCACGTCCCACACTATCCTGTCATCGGGAGTGTTGAATACATAGTGCAAGGCCACCGTTATCTCCACGACGCCGAGGCTTGAGGCGAAGTGTCCGGGATTTACCGACACCTCATCAATGATGTCCTGCCTCAGCTCGTCACAGAGCTGTGGCAGCTGATTGATGTCCAGCTTCCTCAGGTCGGCAGGATAATCTATCTTGCTCAATAGCTCGTATTTCTCTTCTGTCATCTCTTTAAGTTAGCATTTGCATGGTTGGTTTGAAATGCTCCTCCTTTTTCTCTTATTTATCCTCCTGTTAGGAATTTGAGTAAAGTTTTCCTTGGCTGCCAGCCAATTCTTTGGCAAAGATACTGCAAATATATTTAGTGGCAAAGGAAATTGTTTTTTTTATTTTCCTCGTCTACTGGTACCTTATATTTTTTTCGTTGCCAATGTCTTTTTTCCAGAATTTAATTGCGTGGCTCGCCATTTATTGCTATTTTTGCGGAATAGAGAATAAAAAAACAAATCTTTAATTACAACAATGAACCACAGAACAACTATTTTAGCTCTCAGCATGAGCGTTGCGCTCAATATGGGGGCGCAGACAAGAAACGGGGGCATCTCGCAGCAGATGCTCGATGATATCAGGAAAGTAGAGGCTGGCAATACGGCGGGCAAAGCTCTCTTCAACGCCATAGCAGCAAACAGCATTGACGACCTTGCCAAGAACCATGCCAACCAGGGTGCCGTGGACACGCATTTCTCCGTAGAGACTGCCAGCCAGAGCATCGCCGACCAAAAGAGCAGCGGGCGCTGCTGGATGTTCTCGGGCTTCAACGTTCTCAGGGCGAACTTTGCCAAGGAGCATGGCGACTCGCTAAACGTGGAATTCTCGCACGACTACCTGTTCTTCTATGACCAGCTGGAGAAGGCCAACCTCATGCTTCAGGGTGTCATCGACTGTGCGTCGAAGCCCATTGATGACCCACGCGTGCAGTTCTTCTTCAAGAGTCCCATTGGCGACGGTGGAACATTCTGCGGCGTTGCCGACCTTGCCGACAAGTACGGACTGGTACCCAAGAGCGTGATGCCTGAGACCTACTCGGCGGAAAACACCTCACGAATGTCAAGACTGGTGGCAAGCAAGCTGCGTGAGTTCGGACTGGAGCTGCGCGACATGGTTGCCAAGGGCAAGAATGGCAAGGCCATAGCCGAACGCAAGACACAGATGCTCACAACGGTATACAACATGCTCTGCCTGACGCTAGGCCAGCCTGTCAGCGAGTTCACATACGTATTCAAGGACAAGAACGGAAAAGCCGTTGGCGAGCCAAGGAAATATACACCCATGGAGTTCTTCCGCGAGACGGTGGGCGGACCTGTCAACGGTACATTCATCATGGTGATGAACGACCCAAGGCGACCGTTCCACAAAACATACGAGGTGGAGTATGACCGCCACACATACGACGGGCACAACTGGAAATACCTCAACCTGCCGATGGACGAGATTGCCGCACTGGCCATAGCATCGCTCAAGGACGGACGCAAGCTCTACAGCAGCTACGACGTGGGCAAGCAGCTCGACCGCAAGCGCGGCCTCCTCGACCTCAACAACTACGACTACGGGTCGCTGTTCTCAACTACTTTCGGCATGGACAAGGCGCAGCGAATAGCCACCTTCGACAGCGGCTCCACGCATGCCATGACACTTGCGGCCGTAGACCTCGATGCCGATGGCAAGCCGGTAAAGTGGAAGGTAGAAAACTCGTGGGGACCGGACTATGGACAGCGCGGATGCCTCATCATGACCGACAGCTGGTTCAATGAGTACATGTTCCGCCTCGTCGTAGACAAGAAATATGTTCCCGAGAACCTGCTCAAGGAGTATGAGCAGAAAGCGGTAATGGTAATGCCTGAGGACCCACTATTCCAAATGGATGAGTGATGCCCCAATAAAACACTTAGGATAATCGCATTAATGAGCAGGCAGTCTCTCCTCGCGGCGTTCTTCGCCGTACTGTATTTTGTGGCAATGGTGGCACCCGACATTTACATCCACACCACCTACGTCTCACCGCTCGGCTCCGCCTTGCTGGGCATGCTGTGGTGGCTGCCTTCAGCAGCCATAGTGGCAACTTTTGCAGCCGCACAGCTTGGTATCTGGCACAACACCATGTTCCGGGCATTCTTCGGGCTGACGCTCGTAATCATGTTCCCCAAACTGCTCTTCACCCTGCTTGCAGTAACCATGGGATGGAAGGTGGGACTCGGTGCGGCAGCAGTGTTGCTGACCGCACTGCTCTATGGTTTCATCTTCGGGTGGCGGCGCATAGTGGTCCGCACGGGCACTTGCCGCTCGAGGCTCTTGCCTGACGACTTCGACGGCTACTGCATAGTCCATCTTTCCGACCTTCACATAGGAACCTTTCTCCGCAACCCTGCCTTCATAGACTCTCTTGCCGATGCCGTCAACGGGCAGCATCCCGACATGGTGGTGTTCACAGGAGACCTGGTAAACGTTAGCGCAATTGAGCTGTTGCCTTTCAGGAAAACTCTCTCTGCCATATCAGCTCCCGACGGAGTATACTCCGTAATGGGCAACCACGACTACTGCATGTATGCGCAGGACTGCACGCACAGGGTTCATGGCCGCAGCATCACGGTGGCCGAACGCGACCGCATGCTGCTGCAATACATGGAGGACAAGATGGGATGGAGGATGCTGATGAATGAGAATGTTGTCATCAAACGTGGCAAAAGCTCCATCGCTATTGTGGGAGTAGAGAATATCGGCAAGCCGCCGTTCAAGTCATTTGGCAATCTCGCCAAAGCCCTAACAGGATTACCCGAGGGAATGTTCAAGATACTTCTCAGCCACGACCCCACGCACTGGCGCAGCGGAGTGCTCAACAAGACCGACATTGCCCTGACACTAAGTGGACATACACATGCCGGGCAGGTGCGCCTGGGCCGTTTCTCGCCTGCAAAATGGGCATACAATGAGTGGGGAGGAAGCTACGTTGAGGGCAATTCCATGCTGCACGTCTCTCCTGGCATCGGTGGTACCGTCCCCTTCCGCTTCGGTGCCTGGCCAGAAATAAATGTAGTGGTACTGAAAAAGAAATAAGGGATGCACGTGAAGAATTGTATTATGTAGAGTTGTCATTCCGCAACGCTAACATAAAGAAGTTGCTTTGTTAAGGTTAGAGTGACATATACAGTTCGTCCGAAATATGGAGTGATATCATATACATTATTATTATTGAAGAGGGTCTGATATATCTGTGATAGCCTACGCATACGTTTGCAAACCTGATAAGGTTAATAACCTTAAGGCTGAAAGGTTAATAACCTTACGGCCGAAAGGTTATTAACCTTATCAGCAATGAAAACAATATCTATAGACCACACTACTATTAACAGTAATCACTCGAAATGTTTGATGAGCCACAAATATCATATTGTGCCTCCTTGGTGGGACGCATGCTGTTGTATGTGGAAGGCGAATCTTGCTAACCGTACTGCAATATTTTGAATTACAGAGATTGATATTTACGAATTATGAGTTGCTGCTCTGCGGGCAACAACTCATAATTCATAACTCGGAATTCGCAACTCGTAGTCGGAGACCTGCGAATATCAAATCAGTTCATTGAACTCACGTCAAACAAGTGTCTTGATAATTTCCTCGCGCGATGCGGGAAGCATATCAATAACAGGTATCTCAGGCATGGTATAGCATCCTGGCTGCAGACGCATAGAAGCACGTGCCACATTCACCAGCACCTGTCCTGTGAGAGCAGGGTTGTTGATGCTCATATTGAACTCCAGCCTCTGGTTCTGTGTCTGTCCGCTCACGCCCTTGCGCACAAGGTTCACGCCATGTCCCATATCACGCACCTCGTCTACGGAAGGAACAGCAAACACGTGGGTCTCATCGTGTGAGAAATAAGGATCTGCCTTGATGTCCTTGGTCACTTCCTCGAGCGATGCACCATCCTCAAGCTCCACATATACCATGCGGCGGTGTATGCTCTCACCGAGAGGTATTGTCATGGACAAGGCATTCTTCACACCCTTCTTGCTCTTTACGCACACTGAATGTCCCATGGACATGCCCGGACCGAAGTTTGTATATGTCAGTCCCTTGGGGGCAAGGCTCTGCATCAGCACCCTTACTATAGAGTCGGAGCCTGGGTCCCAGCCTGCCGAGATAACGCTCACGGTATTTGTCTGCTTGTTAAGCGGCATCATCTCCGTGCGGTAGTCCAGAATACTGGTGTGTATGTCGTAGCTGTCTACAGTATTGATGCCCAGGGCGGTAATGGCCTTGGCATAGTCAGGACAACTGCGGGTGGGAGTCGCCAGAATGGCAACGTCTACGTCCTTGAGCTTGCTTATGTCGTCAACAACCTCATAAGCAGCAAGCTCTGCCGGCTTGTCCTTGTCACCCTGACGGCGTACGATACCTGCCACCTCGAAGTCGGGCGCTGCCTCCAAAGCCTGAAGGCTGAATTTACCAATGTTGCCGTAGCCAACTACGGCTGCTCTGATTTTCTTCATGTTCTATTGTGTCTATTAGTTGTTCGTGTTACATTTCCAGCCTGCAAAATTACACTTTTTCTTCGAAATAGCTTACATAAAGACATATTTTTTTGCTGTTTGTCAAAAAAAGAAGGGCAAGGAGACTATCTGCTCCTTGCCACTCGTGTTTCCTATATAATGTATTATTGTCCCAAAGCATAAAGGACTCACAGATTTCACATTGTCGGCGATGACACAAGGACTTTGCCACTGGCCACGCTGTAGTTGTCAGGCATGGTTGCGCTCACTCCGTTGTAGGAGAGAGTTTGCCCGGGTGTTACGCTGACCCCTGTATAGGTATAGTATTTCTGTGTTGCCGATGTAGGCTTGCTTGCCTTGCCTCCTACAGCCATGACCGTACCTCCGCTGATGGTAAAATAGTAGTCGGTCTTGAATGCGGAGCCTGAATCTCCTGATGCCGCAACGAGTATTGTTCCTCCGCTGATGTTGATGTCCGCATCGGTCTTTACTCCGTGGGGCTTAGAGTCTTCGGCACCATAGACGTACACTGCTCCTGTTGTTACCACGTCGAGTTTGCCTCCTGCGAGGGTAATGTTGTCGGTAGCGTTGATACCTTTTCCAGCCGAGCCTGTGCTGCTGAGTGTGAGTGTGCCTGATGTCATGGAGAACGCCCCTCCGGTCTTGATGGCGGCTGCTGATGATATGTCATTCTTTGTCGCGTCATAGCAAGCATTGCCCGTTGTCCTGACGGTTGCCGTAATGCCTGCGACCAAGATGGTACTGTCGGCCTTCACTCCCCTTGTAGCCTCGCCCGTTGTGGTAACGTCCATAGTTCCGCCTTCAAGGAATGCGAAGCCATTGTCGGCATACTGGTCTTTGGTGCCCTTATTGACACCCTTGAAACCAATGTCGACGCCGTCGCCTTGTGCGTTTACGGTCAGAGAGCCACCCGTCTGCTTGAAATACTCACTGACGTGTAGCCCATCACCCACAGCGTTGACATTGATTGTTCCACCCTCTATTATCAGGTGCTCGTCGCCTGTTATGCCGTGCTTGGCGTTTCCTGTAACGTTAAGCGTGCCTGCGCCGGTGAACTTGGCATGACCATTGACATAAAGGCATGCACTGTTAGCCATTCCCTGAGCGTCAGCAATGGTGCTTTGCCCTACAAGATTAATGGTGATTAGCTTTCCGTCCTGTATATTGATGGCGGCGCTGTCAGCATTTGTGAGCGTGAGGTTGTCGAGTATAACGGTTGCGGCATACTCGCCATCCATGTAGAAGGAGCCGTCAGCGGAAGTGCCACGAAGAGTGTACTCAACAGACTGCTGCAGCTCTGGTGCTGCAAGTATACTGACGTCGGCCCCATTGGCGTTAACGGTAAGGTAACGGGCAATGTTTCCCGCTACTACGACTTCTGCCTGTGTACCGTTGTAGGTTACGCTGACCGTGTTGTCATCAACGCCATCGGCAGTGACGGTCATGCTGGTCTGTGGCGTAAGCAGATACTGCCTGCCCTCTACGTTGAGCACGGAACCATTGAAGGTCATATCGCCAGTATTGGCCGACGAGTGCACGTATGTGACTCCAGCCTCGCTGATGCGGATGCTCTGTCCGTATGCCGTGAGTGAGGCTGCAGCTGCCAACATGATGGTCAGCAGTCGGGAGATGCGCATTATGGTCATTTGTCGAGTACGGTCTTAAGTGTTTTACCTTGAGTCTTGAACAGATATATGCCCTTGTCGAGACTTCGGCGTGCGGCCTCGATATCCTTGAATTTTCCTACGCGCACACCTGCTGTAGTATATGCAACCACCTCACCGCCATCGGTAGCGGGCAACTCTCCTACTCCCGATGTCTCGGCAAAGAACATCTTCGCCATTGAGGAGATGGGAAACTGCAGAGTGCCGTCAGCGTTGGTGACAACGAGGTTGTTGTCGGCGATGGTAATCTTCAGATTGGTTACTGTCATGGACGTTAGCTGCCCGCTGTTGTCTTCAAATGTCAGATAGTCGTAGCCGTTAGCGTTGGCTGGGAGTGTCATGAGCGCAATGACGGCCGTCAAAAAACATGCTTTCTTCATAATGTTGTATGCTGTTAATAGATTTGTCGTTGGGTAATGGTACCCGCTGTGTTAAAAGCATTTATTCTGTTGCAAAGATAATAGAATCTGCGTGAATATGATAAAAAAAATAGTGTTTTTTTGCATTTTTAATGATTACACGAATACCATAGGCATTACGCACTGTAAGCGCAAAAGCACAAAGCCCAGGGTAAATGTAGCGTAGCGACACCCTGGGGCTAAGCGGATATTGTCCCATGCGCGCTGTAAGCGCAAAAGCGCATAGCCCAGGGTAGAGCGTAGCGACACCCTGGGTTATTACATGTAGTTGACGGTCGCCCTGCTAAGGGCAAAAGCGTAGATAATGGCAGGAAAGATAACGCTTCTGCGCTTACAGCGCGACAATTGCCGACATGAACTTCTGAATTAGGATATTCAATTTTTGCACATCAAACTGTACACCCTACTAATTTATTTTCCGTGCAAAAGTTTTACCGGACAGCAATAAAAGTCAATATCTGCGAGGCTTTCATCTAAGGCAAAGGAGGTTGCACCGTGGGCATGTAGCCCCTGATGCAACCTCCTTTGTGTGGCGGTGGCGTGTGCAGGCGTGTTCTTTCTCGGTCCTTACGCCTGTGCGGCCTCACGCTATTACTTCATTACCTTTCGCGTTGTGCCGTCGCTCATGCGCACAATATTCAGTCCACGCTTCATTGAGTCCGTGCGCCTGCCGTCAATGTCATACACGGCATCCACTCTTGGCGCATTATCCGTCGGCTTGCCCTCAATGCCCGTGTCCTCAAGGGCAACGACATTCACAAAGTTGCTCCATGGAGCGGTGGTCTTGTATGCGTCTATAGACTGCTTGGGCACGTATAATGTGGCAGTTTTGTAGACATAGAACATGTTAAACCTCGAGTCTTTATCATACACAGGACATTCCTTGGCAAGACATGTCACGGAGGTGATATCATAACAGCCGGCAAAAGCTCCATCTCCGATAGTAGTGACAGACTCTCCAATGTTGACGGATGCAAGTGAAAAGCAATTAGCAAAAGCATATTTTCCAATAGTCGTCACAGAGTTAGGTATGTCGATGGATGCAAGGGATTCGCAAGAAGAAAAAGCCTCATATCCAATAGTCGTCACAGAGTTAGGTATGTCGATGGATGCAAGGGAAGAGCAATGAGAAAAAGCCATCTTTCCAATAGTCGTCACAGAGTTAGGTATGTTGACGGATGCAAGGGAGGTGCATCTATAAAAAGTACACTCTCCAATAGTCGTCACAGAGTTAGGTATGTCGATGGATGCAAGGGAGGAGCAATAAGCAAAAGCATATTCTCCAATAGTCGTCACAGAGTTAGGTATGTCGATGGATGTAAGTGAAGAGCAAGAAGAAAAAGCCCACTCTCCAATAGTCGTCACAGAGTTAGGTATGGTGTATTCGGAGCCGTCTTTACCTTCTGGATATACAACTATCATTGTCTTGTCCTTATTGAACAAAACACCGTCAATGCCAATATAATTAGGATTGTCTGATGCAACACTGATGGATGCAAGGGAGGTGCAATTAGAAAAAGCCCACTCTCCAATAGTCGTCACAGAGTTAGGTATGTCGATGGATGCAAGGGAAGTGCAATTATAAAAAGCATATTCTCCAATAGTCGTCACAGAGTTAGGTATGGTGACGGATGCAAGGGAAGAGCATTCAAAAAAAGCCCCCTCTCCAATAGTCGTCACAGAGTTAGGTATGTCGATGGATGCAAGGGAAGTGCAATTTTCAAAAGCATATTCTCCAATAGTCGTCACAGAGTTAGGTATGGTGACGGATGCAAGGGAAGAGCAATCAGAAAAAGCCTGCTCTCCAATAGTCGTCACAGAGTTAGGTATGTCGATGGATGCAAGGGATTTGCATCCTAAAAAAGCCCCCTCTCCAATAGTCGTCACAGAGTTAGGTATGTCGATGGATGCAAGGGAAGAGCATTCAAAAAAAGCCCCCTCTCCAATAGTCGTCACAGAGTTAGGTATGTCGATGGATGCAAGGGAGGTGCAATTATAAAAAGCATATTCTCCAATAGTCGTCACAGAGTTAGGTATGGTGTATTCGGAGCCGTCTTTACCTGCTGGATATACAACTATCATTGTCTTGTCCTTGTTGAACAAAACACCGTCAATGCCAATATAATTAGGATTGTCTGATGCAACACTGATGGATGCAAGGGAAGTGCAATAACCAAAAGCCAACTCTCCAATAGTCGTCACAGAGTTAGGTATGTCGATGGATGCAAGGGAAGTGCAATTAGAAAAAGCCCACTCTCCAATAGTCGTCACAGAGTTAGGTATGTCGATGGATGCAAGGGAGGTGCAAGAATAAAAAGCCCTCTCTCCAATAGTCGTCACAGAGTTAGGTATGTCGATGGATGCAAGGGATTTGCAAGAATAAAAAGCCCGCTCTCCAATAGTCGTCACAGAATAATTCCCCCCGTACTCAATGGTATTGGGTATGACAACATCCGTGGGTTTATTACTACGGTCATATCCCGTGACAGTAGCGACCTTGGTGTCTGTGTCAAGGATATACACAAGATTCCCGATAGTAACGTCAGAAATGGTCTCTGCACCTGCCGCCATAGCTACCAACAGCAGCATCGTGGCGGTCAATAGTTTAAGTGTCTTCATATATTTAAAATTTTGAGATTGTTTGATTGAATTTTTATATGTATTTTGATTCTGTAAATTTAGCAAAAAAAACACATACAAAAATAATTCAGGGCGATTTTTTTGATGTTTTTGCGGCTTTTAAAGCCAAAAACACTCAAAATGGCAAGATACTCCGTGCTTTTGGAGCGAGGCGAGGTGTGATTACACGAATACCGTAGGCATTATGCGCTGTAAGCGCAAAAGCACACAGCCCAGGGTAGAGCGTAGCGGCACCCTGGGTTATATCCATGTCGTTAATGGTCGCGCTGTAAGCGCAAAAGCGCATAGCCCAGGGTAGAGCGTAGCGACACCCTGGGTTATTTCATGTAGTTAACGGTCGCCCTGCTAAGGGCAAAAGCGTAGATAATGGCAGGAAAGATAACGCTTCTGCGCTTACAGCGCGACAATTACCGACATGAACTTCAGAATTAGGATATTCAATTTTTGCACATCAAACTGTACACCCTACTAATTTATTTTCTATGCAAAAGTTTTACGGGACAGCAATAAAAGTCAATATCTGCGTGGCTTTCATCTAAGGCAAAGGAGGTTGCACCGTGGGCATGTAGCCCCTGATGCAACCTCCTTTGTGTGGCGGTGGCGTGTGCAGGCGTGTTCTTTCTCGGTCCTTACGCCTGTGCGGCCTCACGCTATTACTTCATTACCTTTCGCGTTGTGCCGTCGCTCATGCGCACAATATTCAGTCCACGCTTCATTGAGTCCGTGCGCCTGCCGTCAATGTCATACACGGCATCCACTCTTGGCGCATTATCCGTCGGCTTGCCCTCAATGCCGGTGTCCTCAAGGGCAACGACATTCACAAAGTCGCTCCATGGATCGGTGGTCTTGTATGCGTCTATAGACTGCTTGGGCACGTATAATGTGGCAGTATCGAAGACTGAGAATATGTTATTCCACAGGCCTTTATCACACACAGGACATTCCTTGGCAAGACATGTCACGGAGGTGATATAATAACAGTAGATAAAAGCTCCAACTCCGATAGTAGTGACAGACTCTCCAATGTTGACGGACGCAAGTGAAAAGCAATAAGCAAAAGCAAATTTTCCAATAGTCGTCACAGAGTTAGGTATGTCGATGGATGCAAGGGATTCGCAAGAAGAAAAAGCCTCATATCCAATAGTCGTCACAGAGTTAGGTATGTCGATGGATGCAAGGGAAGAGCAATGAGAAAAAGCCATCTTTCCAATAGTCGTCACAGAGTTAGGTATGTTGACGGATGCAAGGGAGGTGCATCTATAAAAAGTACACTCTCCAATAGTCGTCACAGAGTTAGGTATGTCGATGGATGCAAGGGAAGTGCAATAAGCAAAAGCATATTTTCCAATAGTCGTCACAGAGTTAGGTATGTCGATGGATGCAAGGGAGGAGCATCTAACAAAAGCCCACTCTCCAATAGTCGTCACAGAGTTAGGTATGGTGTATTCGGAGCCGTCTTTACCTTCTGGATATACAACTATCATTGTCTTGTCCTTATTGAACAAAACACCGTCAATGCCAATATAATTAGGATTGTCTGATGCAACCCTGATGGATGCAAGGGAAGTGCAATAATCAAAAGCCAACTCTCCAATAGTCGTCACAGAGTTAGGTATGTCGATGGATGCAAGGGAGGTGCAACTTGCAAAAGCCTGCTCTCCAATAGTCGTCACAGAGTTAGGTATGTCGATGGATGCAAGGGAGGTGCAATTATAAAAAGCCGCCTTTCCAATAGTCGTCACAGAGTTAGGTATGTCGATGGATGCAAGGGAAGTGCAATTATAAAAAGCATATTCTCCAATAGTCGTCACAGAGTTAGGTATGTTGACGGATGCAAGGGAGGAGCAATAAGCAAGAGCATATTTTCCAATAGTCGTCACAGAGTTAGGTATGTCGATGGATGCAAGGGAATAGCAATCAGAAAAAGCCCGCTCTCCAATAGTCGTCACAGAGTTAGGTATGTCGATGGATGCAAGGGAGGTGCAATAAGCAAAAGCCCCCTCTCCAATAGTCGTCACAGAGTTAGGTATGTCGATGGATGCAAGGGAAGAGCAATTACAAAAAGCCCCCTCTCCAATAGTCGTCACAGAGTTAGGTATGTCGATGGATGCAAGGGATTCGCAAGAAGAAAAAGCGCTCTCTCCAATAGTCGTCACAGAGTTAGGTATGTTGACGGATGCAAGGGAAGAGCAATGAGAAAAAACCCTCTCTCCAATAGTCATCACAGAGTTAGGTATGTCGATGGATGCAAGGGATTCGCAAGAAGCAAAAGCGCTCTCTCCAATAGTCGTCACAGAGTTAGGTATGTCGATGGATGCAAGGGAGATGCAAGAAGAAAAAGCCCACTGTCCAATAGTCGTCACAGAATAATTTTTCCCCCCGTACTCAATGGTATTGGGTATGACAACATCCGTGGGTTTATTACTACTGTCATATCCCGTGACAGTAGCGACCTTGGTGTCTGTGTCAAGGCTATACACAAGATTCCCGATAGTAACGTCAGAAATGGTCTCTGCACCTGCCGCCATAGCTACCAACAGCAGCATCGTGCAGGTCAATAGTTTTAGTGTCTTCATATATTTAAAATTTTGAGATTGTTTGATTGAATTTTTATATGTATTTTGATTCTGTAAATTTAGCAAAAAAACACATACAAAAAAAATCAGGGCGATATTTTTGATGTTTTTGCGGCTTTTAAAGCCAAAAACACTCAAAATGGCAAGATACTCCGTGCTTTTGGAACGAGGCGAGGTGTGATTACACGAATACCGTAGGCATTATGCGCTGTAAGCGCAAAAGCACACAGCCCAGGGTAGAGCGCAGCGGCACCCTGGGCTATGTACTTCTGCGCTTACAGCGCGACAATTACCTACATGAACTTCAGAATTAGGATATTCAATTTTTGTACATCAAACTATACACCCTACCTATTTTATCTCCGGCGCTCCTGTCCCTGGACGGAAGAAGGAGACGAGGGTGATATCGAAGGTAAGTAATGAATATGCAGGGATTGACGAGCTTGCCGAGGTGCCGTAGCCAAGCTGATAAGGCATGTACACCGTCCACCTGTCACCTTCATGCATATTCATGAGGGCCGTGGTAAAACCATCTACAAGGCCGCCACCAAGATAGAACTGCACTGGAGCGGAAGTGGGCGGCATGTGAGAGTCGAAGACATAGCCATCAGTGTATGACACTGACGGCAACAGCCTGCCCTCGTAATACACACGCACAGAGTCTGTGTATAGAGGCGAGGTGGCACCAGTACCTGTATTCTCGACATGTGCCACAACGAAATTGGTGTTGGATGTCTGCAAGCTATCCTCCAACGACCATTTGCGGAGAATCTTCCACGAAGTGTCGCCAGCTGCTATCCGCATCTGTGCCTCTGCGAAGATGGTCTCCCAGCGAGCCTCGTTGACGGCCTGCCAGTCGGGATATTCCTCAACGGTATCGTCCTCTTCGCTGCACGAGGGCAGGCCGAAGAGAGATACCATAAGGGAGAGCATATATAATAAGGTGTATTTTTTCATTGAAAACAGAATAATGTAAGTCTTGATTCTGTGCATTTGCCGTATGACATTATTGCAGCTTCTTGAGAAGGCTGGTAATGCTAACCTTGTCCTCGATGATGGCTGCAAGCTGGCTTATAGGCACACGCTCCTGCTCCATGGTGTCACGGAAGCGCAGTGTCACGCAGTTGTCGTTTGGTGTCTCGTGGTCAACAGTCACACAATATGGTGTTCCGATGGCATCCTGACGGCGGTAGCGCTTGCCTATGGAGTCCTTCTCGTCGTACTGGCAATTGAAGTGGAACTTCAAATCGTTGATTATCTCACGTGCCTTCTCTGGCAGTCCATCCTTCTTGACGAGCGGCATAACGGCGAGCTTTACCGGAGCAAGGGCTGCAGGCAGCTTCAGTACAACGCGTGTCTCGCCGTTCTCGAGTTTCTCCTCCTGATAAGAGTGGCACATAACGGAAAGGAACATACGGTCTACACCGATGGATGTCTCAATGACATATGGAACGTAGCTCTCGTTGGTTGCCGGGTCGAAGTACTTGATGCTCTTTCCAGAATATTTCTCATGCTGCGAGAGGTCAAAGTTGGTACGGCTGTGTATACCCTCTACCTCCTTGAAACCAAACGGCATCCTGAACTCTATGTCGGTAGCGGCATTGGCATAGTGGGCAAGTTTCTCATGATCGTGGAAGCGGTAGTTCTCTGCTCCGAAGCCGAGAGCCTGATGCCATGCCATTCGCATCTGCTTCCATTTGGGGAACCAGTCGAGCTCTGTTCCTGGCTTTACGAAGAACTGCATCTCCATCTGCTCAAACTCACGCATGCGGAATACGAACTGACGTGCAACAATCTCATTGCGGAACGCCTTGCCAATCTGTGCTATACCGAAAGGTATCTTCATACGGCCAGTCTTCTGCACATTGAGGTAGTTGACGAAGATACCCTGTGCGGTTTCCGGGCGCAAGTATACCTTCATGGCTGCATCGGCGCTGGCTCCCATCTCTGTAGAGAACATAAGGTTGAACTGGCGCACATCAGTCCAGTTCTTAGTGCCGCTGATAGGGTCTACGATTTCCTCATCGATGATAATCTGCCTAAGGGCCTCAAGATCCGGTCCCTGCATGGCCTGTGCGAAACGCTCGTGCAAAGCGTCACGCTTTGCCTTGGTCTCCTTCACACGCTCGCTTGTCTCAAGGTATTTCTCTTCATCGAACGAGTCTCCAAAGCGCTTGCGTGCCTTGGCAACCTCTTTCTGTATCTTGTCGTCGTACTTTGCTATCTGCTCCTCTATGAGCACATCAGCGCGGTAGCGCTTCTTGGAGTCACGGTTGTCGATGAGTGGGTCATTGAAGGCATCGACGTGTCCGCTGGCCTTCCATATCGTTGGGTGCATGAAGATGGCGGAGTCAATACCGACAATGTTCTCATGCAGCAGAACCATGCTCTTCCACCAATACTGCTTGATATTGTTTTTCAGCTCAACACCGTTCTGACCATAGTCATAGACGGCTGCCAGGCCATCATAAATCTCACTACTTGGGAAGACGAAGCCATACTCCTTGCAGTGGCTCACAATCTTCTTGAATACATCTTCTTGTGCCATAATTTATTATAGTTTACGATTTTTGCGTGCAAAGATACGTTTTTTTCTCCGAATAGCGACACTTACAGATGTGAAAACTTTATAATCTGTTTGCTGTATGGATTTTTTTTCGTACTTTTGCCGATAACGTTGGAGTTTTTTGGCTATGAGGTTTTAAGGTTTGAATACCTACAAAACCTATAAACCACCCCAGCGGACCCTACCTAACCCACAAAATAAATGAACGACAACGAAAACTTTAACGGCAACGACATCGAAACAGGAATGGAGGAAAAGCATTCCGACTACAAGCCGGTGAACAGATTCGACGCAGCAGCCGTTCACCACCTGAGCGGCATGTACCAGAACTGGTTCCTTGACTACGCATCATACGTAATTCTTGAGCGAGCCGTCCCGAATATCGAGGATGGCCTGAAACCTGTACAGCGACGCATACTGCACTCGATGAAGAGAATGGATGACGGCAGGTACAACAAGGTTGCAAACATCGTTGGACACACCATGCAGTTCCATCCTCATGGCGATGCGTCCATCGGTGACGCCTTGGTACAGATGGGACAGAAGAACCTTCTCATCGACACTCAGGGAAACTGGGGAAACATACTAACCGGCGACCGCGCGGCTGCACCAAGATATATAGAGGCAAGACTGTCGAAGTTCGCCCTCGACACGGTGTTCAATCCAAAGACCACCGAATGGCAGATGTCTTACGATGGCAGGAACAAGGAGCCAGTGGCTCTGCCAGTGAAGTTCCCGCTATTGCTGGCTCAGGGTGCTGAGGGTATAGCCGTCGGTCTTAGCTCAAAAGTGCTGCCACACAACTTCTGCGAGCTGTGCGATGCTGCCATCAGCTACCTGCGTGGCGAGCCGTTCAAGCTCTATCCCGACTTCCCCACTGGCGGTGCCATTGACGTAAGCCGCTACAACGACGGACAGCGCGGGGGAGTACTCAAGGTCAGGGCAAAGATAGAGAAACTCGACAACAAGACGCTCGTCATCAGGGAGATTCCGTTTGGCAAGACGGCCGACACTCTGAAGGAGTCGATACTGAAAGCTGTGGAAAAAGGGAAAATAAAGGTAAAAAAGGTTGATGACATGACATCGGCAGAGGTGGAGATACAGGTACACCTGGCACCGGGAGTATCGTCAGACAAGACACTTGATGCCCTGTATGCCTTCTCCGACTGCGAGGTGAACATATCGCCCAACTGCTGCGTCATCGAGGACAACAAGCCGCAGTTCCTTACCATCAGCGATGTACTTCGCCACTCGACCGACAACACAATGGGACTGCTACGCAAGGAGTTGCAGATAAGGCGCGGAGAGCTTATGGAGCAACTGTTCTTCGCTTCGCTTGAGAAAATATTCATTGAGGAACGCATATATAAGGAAAGAAGATTTGAGCAGGCCAAGGACATGAACGAGGCCATAGCCTTTGTGGACGAGAAGCTCACGCCCTTCAAACCCAGCTTTGTAAGAGAAGTTACACGCGACGACATCCTCAGGCTCATGGAGATAAAGATGCAGCGCATACTGAAATTCAACAAGGACAAGGCCGATGAGCTGATTGCCAGAATAAAGGACGAGGTGAAGGGCATAGACCATGACCTGGCACACATGACCGACGTAACCATTAACTGGTTTACATTCATAAAGGAGAAATACGGGCACGAGCATCCACGACTCACGGAAATACGCTCCTTCGACACCATCGAGGCAACAAAGGTGGTGGAAGCCAACGAGAAACTATACATCAACCGTCAGGAGGGCTTCGTGGGCACAGGACTGAAGAAGGACGAGTTTGTGTGCAACTGCTCCGACATCGACGATATCATACTCTTCTACCGCGACGGCAAATACAAGGTCATCAAGGTGGCCGATAAGATTTTCGTAGGCAAGAATGTCATGCACGTCCAGGTGTTCAAGAAAAACGACAAGCGCACCATCTATAATGCCGTATACCGCGACGGAAAGAAAGGGTACTATTTCATCAAGCGCTTCAATGTTACGAGCATAACACGAGACAAGGAGTACGACCTCACCATGGGTACTCCAGGCTCAAGGGTGATGTACTTTACCGCCAATCCCAACGGCGAGGCTGAAACCATAAAGATAACGCTCGACTTGGACCCAACGAAGAAAAAGCAGAACATCTTCATGGAGAAGGACTTCTCTGAGGTAATAATCAAGGGACGCGCCTCAAGGGGTAACCTGCTGAGCAAGAAGAGCATTCACCGCATAGGCCTGAAGAGCCACGGACACAGTACACTCGGCGGACGCAGAGTGTGGTTCGACCCTGATGTGAACCGCATCAACTACGAGGAGCACGGACGCCTGCTCGGTGAGTTCTGGGACGGCGACAGCATACTGGTGGTGCTGGACAACGGTGAGTTCTACATCACTAACTTCGATGCAAACAACCACTTCGAGAATAACATCCTGCGTATAGAGAAATGGGATAGGAATAAGGTATGGACGGCAGTGCTCTACGATGCCGACAACGAAGGCTACCCCTACATAAAGCGCTTCGAGATGGAGGCCATAAGAAAACATCAAAACTACCTGGGAGAGAACCCAAACAACAAGCCCGTACTGCTCACCGATACCGCCTATCCACGAATTCTCGTCACCTTCGGCGGTGCCGACGAGCCACGTCCACCAATGGAGATTGACGCAGAGAGCTTCATCGCCGTAAAGGGCTTCAAGGCCAAGGGCAAACGTATAACGACATTCCACATAGGCAACATAGAGGAGTTGGAACCACTGAGAATGCCAGAGCCAAAGAACGAAGGAGACAATGAGGAGGCGGAGACACAAGTAGAGGAAGAGGAAAATCTCGACCCAGATGCAGGGAAAACCCAGCAGCAAATAATTGACGAGATAACAGGACAGCTGAACCTTTTCACCGATGAAGACTTGTAGACGACTGCTTACAGCCATTGCATGCATGGCTGCCACCACGGCAGCAACAGCACAGGAGGACACGCCTGATGCTGGCCGAATGGTGACAACAGCCAGAATGGTGGCCGTTGGAGCAACCGACATCCTCGACACCTACCTGTCGCAAGAGAAATACAAAGGCACGGAGGTGAGGTATATGTCACACTCTCTGAGCACCAAGCCCGGCAGCAACATCTCACGCCTCATCATACACCAGGGCATGGCGGCATTTGCCGACAACCGCTCGGGAAACGGAGGCGAGATGGAGGGTATGTACAACTTCCAGTACGGATGGCTATACAACTGGCGACTATACGGAGGCAGGCTAAGGGTAACGGCTGGAGCTACTGCCGACGCAACGGCTGGTTTTCTATACAACACCCACGGCAGCAACAATCCTGCACAGGCAAGGCTAAACATCAACATCACACCTACGGCTTCGGCTGCATACACCCTCAGATGGGGCAATACCCCGCTGACAATATCCTACGAGCTGGCAATGCCATTGGCAGGAATGATGTTCAGTCCAAACTACGGGCAGTCATACTACGAGATATTCAGCCGCGGAAATTACGACCACAACATCGTACCAACATACTTTGGCAACGCACCATCAATGAGGAACATGCTTACCATAGACATTGGCTTGGGAAGCAATGCCCTGCGCATAGGCTACCTGGGAGACATAAGACAGGCGAAACCAAACTCACTTAAGCAGCACAAGTATACACACGCATTCTTAATCGGCTTCATCAGAACTATAAAAACGGTGAAAGTAAAAGCCGGAAATTTTACACAGAAGTAGACACCCACAATGAGACAACTACTGCACAACCTCCTCATGGCAGCATCCATCCTGCTGACATTAAACGCATGTATTGACGAGGACGAGTTCGACGACACTCCCAACGGTAACTTCGAGGCTCTGTGGAAGATTATCGACGAGCACTACTGCTTCTTCGAATACAAGCAGGTGGACTGGAATGCCATACATGACAAATATCAACGACAACTGGCAGGCAACGTCTCCGATGACCAGCTGTTTGAGGTGCTCGGAAACATGCTTGCCGAACTCCGGGACGGACACGTAAACCTATACTCGCCCTTCGACGTGGCACGATACTGGACATGGCACGAGGCATACCCCTCGAACTACTCAGACTCACTAATCACACACTACCTCGGCACGCACTACCGCATGGCATCGGGCATGAAATACCGCATCCTCGATGACAATACAGGCTACATACGCGTGGCATCGTTCGCCAACGGCATCGGCGCAGGCAACCTCGACGAGATAATGCTATACCTCTCCTCATGCCAGGGGCTAATCATCGACGTGCGCGACAATGGCGGAGGACTGCTCACCAGCGCGGAGGAGCTGGCCGCACGCTTCACCAACGAGGAGATAACCGTAGGCTACATGCAGCACAAGACGGGACGCGGGCACAACGACTTCTCAAGCATGGAGGTACAGACTCTGAAACCCGGACGGGGACTAAGGTGGCAGAAATCAGTCGTCGTACTGACAAACAGAGGAGTTTACAGCGCAGCCAACGAATTTGTGAAATACATGAGGTGCTGCCCCAACACCATCACCGTTGGCGACAGGACGGGAGGAGGCGCGGGACTGCCTTTCTCAAGCGAGCTGCCTAACGGCTGGATAGTAAGGTTCTCGGCATGCCCGATGTATGACGCGCAAGGCAACAGCACGGAGTTCGGAATAGACCCTGACTGCAACATACAGCTCACCGAGAGCGACCGCCTCAGCGACCGTGACACCATCATTGAATTTGCGCGCCAGCTCATTAGGAACAAGAGGTGAAGAAAAAACTTGGGCAAAAAGTCTTGTATTAAAAAAATTATTTGTACCTTTGCACACGCTTTTGCGCCTGTGGCGAAATTGGTAGACGCGCCAGACTTAGGATCTGGTGTTTTGCGACGTGTAGGTTCGAGTCCTATCAGGCGCACAACAGAGGGAGACACCCATTCGGATGTCTCCCTCTTTCTATCTTCAAGCCGCCATCGGTGGCTTATTATTTTGGCTCAGCTTGCTGTAGTCACCCACTGCCGACACCTTATTCACAGTAATCCTCATGTCTTTCAGGTTGAGGGTGACGTAGTAGTCGCCGTCTTGGTTTACAGTAAACTGATAGTCGATATATGGCACATTGCTCTTGCTGACAAGCAGATTAGCGGTGCTTATGCCATCGTTGAACTGAAAGTCCTTGTATTCGGCATAGTAGCTGGAGTTGGTAGAGAAATCCTTGCCGTTGACAAACTTGAACTTCTTGCCTGCCTTAAGAGTCAGCTTGGCGTTGTAAGTGTTTCCGTCGGCGCCCTTGGTCATCAGAAACATACGTTCCGCACTGTAGTTGCTGAAGTCCTCGCCTGTGACATACATGTTGTCTTCCACGGATGCCGCCTCGAAAACCACCATTGTCCAGTATTCGAGCGACGGCACTGTAACGGTCACCTTGTTGCCGTTCTGTGTGAACGGCAGTTCGAGGGGTGCACCTCCACAGTTGTCGGGTGTAGCCGTCCACACCTTGCGTATCTGCCTTATAGTCTCGAAGGTGAAGTTGATGTTGGTTTGCTTTTTTGGCGCTGGTCTTGTACCGTTGAGGTCACGCCACGAGAGGTCGTCGGTGTTGCTGAAGTTGAGCAGATGTACCACCTGGTTGACACCCACGTTCTTAGCAAATGCCGTGATGTGATAGCTTTGTGGCGGCCATGCGTTGACAGCATGGGTGGTAGAGCTTACCGAAGGCTGAAATACGCCCTTTGAGCCTATGCCGCGAAGCAGGTTCTGATAGCCGGTCATGAAGTCGTAATAGTGTACGAGCCGCTGTTTCAGCTCGTCGGTCATAGCAAGTGGCTTTGCGGGGAAATACTCCCTTGTCAGCATGTGGTCGCCCATCTCAAGGTGAGAGCCACCGATGGCGAACATCACGGCATCGGTAAGCAGCGCGCCGGGAGTGTTGACATTCTGGTCGGCAAAGTCCCAGGCATGGTCAGCCTTGTCGTAGTTGATGTAGGCTGCATATACCGTCTGCAGGCTATGGTCGCTCTCCTTGTCGTTGGACTTTATTATTTCATAGAGGCTTTCAAAAGAAGGCTGGGTGTCCCACACCTCGTTATAACAGAAGTCGACAGTCCGGGTACCGTCGTCGAGTTTGGCATCGCAGATGTCGTGGGTGCCGTAGCCACCTACGCAGTTCATGACAAGCCGCTTGTCTTTGCGGTGACCCTTCATCGCCTTGAGAAACAGACGGTAGTTGTACTGAAGGTCTATCATATTGCCGTTTTTCTCGAACACGTCACCACGTCCACCAAGCTGATCGATCTGATAGCCGTCGAAGTCGTAGTTGGCATAAACATCTCCGTTGCGGTCCATCAGATAGTTCTGCCAGTTGGGGTTGCCGGGGTTCATGAGGAAGATGTTGCTCTGCCATGAAGACGGCAGACCGTGATAGTCCTGGTAGAGGTTGCCGTTGCTGTCTTTCTTGTACAAGCCCCACTCCGCACTGACGTGATCTGTCTCGTAGTCTTTCCATGCACCGAAGCAGAGGTTATAGAAGATAGACTTCATGCCGTAGCGGTGCTGCACCTCGATGTATTTCTTCACATACTCGGTGCCTATCCAACGGTTGCTGACATCCTGATACCAGGCTACAAAGTTGCCGTTTTCATCGAACTTAACCGGTCTGTGGTGTTTCCAGTGCCAGTCCTGAAACTGCACGCCGTTAATATGCAGGCGGTTGAGATATTTCATCTCTGCCTCGATGTTGGCGTACTTGTCGATAGTCTTGTTGCAGTCGTCGAACTCAGCCACGAAGCCGTAACGCGGGAAGCGTGTCCAGTCGGACGACACATCGACGGCTATCGTGCCGAGTATGTGCTCCTTGGTATCTTCGACGTAATAGATATCGACTAAATAGCCCACGAAGTCGTTGGTTGGCGGTTGCCATTTCCATGTCTTACCATTGGTGAAGGTAAAGGCGTCTTTCTGTATTATGTCGTTGCCATGGCGATAACGCACGAAGAGCGTCTTCCCTTCTGGAACTGTTCCTTCGGAAGTGAACGTCACCGTAGAGCCGGGCGAATAGCATGCCTTGTCGGTGCTCAATGACAGCGTCTGCTCTGACACCATGCCGTCTGCTCTTGCTGTTAACGGCAATAATAACATGCATACCATCAACAGCAAGAAAGATATACAATGTCTGAAAATCACAACTACTTTTTATTCTCTAACAAGTTGACGAGTTGTTATTCTTTCCGGTTATTGTCAAGGTAAAACCATCAGAGCAGCAACTTGTCAACTTGCAAAACTTAGGTTATTTTCTATTAATTGTCTTCACAACCCTGTTGCCCTGACGTTTTATGCATATACCCTTTGCAGGAGCAGACAACCTTACGCCGGAGAGGGTGAAATAGTCTGCTGTGGCATTGGCTGTGGTCGCCATATTGGTTATTCCATTCGCAACGTGCTCCACGATGGAGATTGTGAGGTTCTTGACATCAGCCTCAACGTCGTACTGTCCTGCCTTTGAGATGTTCCACTTGTTGTCGTCGCCTCCGAACGTCATTTTCGTATCGTCGGCAGCATCTCTCTGGTAGAATGTTTGACCGTAGCCGGTATATTTGTTTACGGCAATTTTCATCTCGCCTTCAAGAAGGTCGACGGTACCACGGAACACCATTGGGTTGTCGTCGGAGGGTAGTATCATCGTAGCCTTGCCAAGCTCCCATCCTCCTGTTGTGGCTGAGCCTACGAGCCAGAGAGCGGTGTGCTTTATCTCGTCGTCCTGATATGCAGCCTTTGTCACGGTGACGGTCTTTGCCGCAAGGTCGCACACGATGCTGTAGTTGGCTGTCTCGCCAACCTGGAATTTGTTATCGTTGCTGTTGTCGTCGGACGACACCAGGGCGACACTGACTCCGTCTGACAATGTCACACCAGCATCGCCTGCACGGTATTCCAACTTGCCCCACTCTGTCTCGGTGAGGAACTTGAAATCGCTGTTGGCCTTAAGACTTACGGTTGCCGTGAATACGTCGGGCTGTGCGGCATCGTTCATCATCACGATGGAGTTGTCAATGGACCAGCCTCCCCAAACTCCGTCTCCTACAATAAGAAGGCGTTCGGCAGCCTGAACGGTTAATGTACTTGCTGCAAGAAGCATGCAGCCTAACAATCTCTGTGTAAACGTTTTTGTTTTCATAATGTTTTGTTTTTGAAAAGTTATCTGTTTAAAGAAGCACTCTCTTACATTGTGTGGAAACTGTCACTAAATATACGCCATGGGTGAGACGACGCGAGGTGAAGGGTTGTGGGCGGTCTACCCTTCCCTTGCAGACCAAGGCTCCGTCGACTGATGTCACTACCACGTCGGCTGCCGAACTGTCGGCTGTAACGACAATGGATGATGAAGAAACCCTTATCTTGAATTTCTCGTTGCGGGCTGCATCAGGAATGCCGGTAACGGATGGCTCGCCTATGCCATATCCGACAGCACTTACCAATTGTCCGCGAAGAGTTTCCTTTGCAGTGTTGAGAGTGATGCGGTAATAGCCCGACTGGGGTATTGTCCATTTAACATCGGAACCTCCTGTGGAGCGGTAACAGCTCTCGCCTATTATCGCTTCGTCTGCTGTGTAAGGATGGAAGTTGACGCTTCCCCAGTCTTGTGCCGTAAGGATCTTGAATTTGTTGGGTTCTTCCCTGTTTTCTCCCCAGTCGGTCTTGAGCGTTCCTTCCCATACCATCTCTTCGGGCGAAGTTGCCGAAGGGGAGAAACGTATGGACTGCGGGGCTGTCCAGTAGTTCCAGCCAAGGGGGCAGCAGCCTCCCACTAAATATAGTTCCTTATACTGCCGGAAGCGGCGTGCGTAAACGTTAGCGTCTTCAATAATTCCGTAAATGGTGTATGTGCCGGGTATGCTTACGCTCCATCCCTGCCGCTGACATGACGATACCGACTTGGTAAGGGACGAGCTGCACGCCGTGCCGAAGGTGATGTCTACGCCGTCGAAGAGGGGTGTGTAGAAGGTTGTTTCGGCAGTCGCTTCGGGCGTGTCCTGCAATATGATGTTGCCGGGTGTGAGTTGAAAGGTTGCCTTGTATTCGGCATTTCCAAACAGCGGCAAGGCTACTGTGCTGCCACCGAGTGCCGACCCTGTTGCATAGAGTGTTGCGGGGAGCCGAACGGGCTCTTCCAACTCACGTACTGACATCATCATGGTGTTGAGGTCTACGTATATGGTATAGTCGGCTGTTTCGGAAGGCACGAACTTGAAGTCGCGGCTGCCGTCGAGTGCCCAGTCGGCAACATAGGTCAACGTGTATGTGCTGCCTGCCGAGACTGACTGTCGGCAAGAGGTGCCGAAGATATGCTTATGGAAGTCGCGGGCGTTGAGGAACTTGAACTCCCGACCGCCTTCGAGTTTTCCGCTCCAGCGGAATACGCCTTCTGCTATCCTGTCCATTTCCGGTGTCTCGCCGATATTCCACTGGTACGGGGTGGCATCACCGATGATATATAGCCGGGACAGTTCCATGGAGTTTGACATGTCGGCTGCCGCAGCAACCGATGCCGTGACCATGAAACATAACTGTAAAAACAATTTCTTCATATCGACGTGGGGTTATTTATTTTTTGCGAATTTGTTGACATACGTACTGTCGTCTGCCACCACCTTACTTATATATAACCGGGGTTGTAGCATGGAGAGGTCTACGCTGAAGCCGTGAACATTGTTGTAGATGCCGTCGAGCATCTGCTTGCCGTTGGTATCGCTGACAGAGAGCAACACGTTCTTTGCTCCTTGTGGGAAGGAAGCCACGAGGCTGTTTTTCTGAGCATCGTAGCTTACCTTGGGCTTGTTCAACGAGGCATTGTCCACTGCTGTACCTTCGGGGTATTCTACTACAACGGTGCTTTCGGAAGAGGTGTCTGCCGTGGGCACGTCGAAAGTGATACTCCGTGATGCCGCATCGTAGAGATATTGCGCAGCTACTCCGTTGACCTTGACGGCAAGCGGTGCGACGCTGTTGTATATGTGCATCTCGTAGGAACGTGATTGCGGAGCTTTTGCACAGGTTCCCTGCCGGGGATGGATCACGTATGTCGCCTTATCACCGGAAATGGTCTGGGTAAAAAGCGTGGTGGCATAATTCGTGTCGTAGTCGGCATTGTCGCCGTCGTCTTCATAAAGGCAGAACGAGCCATCGGAACCGTAGACGGCATTGAGCACCAGCCTGTCGGGTCGCTCCGTGACGTTCATCACCGAAGGGGGATTATATGGTATGATGGCTCCCTGTCGGAAAAAATAGGGTATCTGGGCATCGGTAAATGCCATGCTGCGCTTGCAGGGGCCCTGTATCAGCTCGTTGGTCGACACGCTCCACCACTTGCCTTCGGGGAACCATATCTCTTTCTCGGTAAGTCCGTTTGCCTGCGGCCTTGTTGTTATGGGTGCGACAAGGATGTCGTTGCCGAACATATATTGTCCTTCATATTCATAGGCCTCGTCGGCTTCGGGATAGTCGTAGTAGAGCGGACGGCATAGCGATATGCCCGTATCGTAGGCTTCGCGTGCCATGGTGTAGAGATATGGGAACAACGAATAGCGCAGGCGCACAGCATCGAGGATGGTCGGGAAGTTCGGGAATTTCCATATACGACGCTCTATGCGTGAGTCGGCAGTGGCGTGGGTACGGAAGATGGGCGTGAACACTCCGAACTGTATCCAGCGCAGGACGAGGTTGGGGTTATTGATCAGCTCGTCGTTGCTGTACATGTGGCCTCCGAGGTCATGTCCCCAGTAGCCATAGCCCACATTCGATGCCGTGGCTGTGAAATAGGGTTCGAAGTCAAGTGCCTCGTAGCTGATGTTGGCATCGCCTGAGAAGCCTATCTGATAGCGATGGCTGCCGAGACCTCCCCAACGGTGGAAGATAACGGGACGCAGGTTGTCGCGCTTTTGCGCTTCGTTGAAGAATACGTGGTTGCACCAGAATGTCTCGCTGAGAGAATTGGTGTAGGGGCTGGTAAGATACTGCTGCCAGTCGAGCCACCAGAAGTCGACACCCTCGCTCTCGTGGTCACGGATGATGGTAGAGAAGAACGACTTTGTGAAATCCTGCCAGTCGAGGCTCCAGCTGATGTTGTCTTTGTTGCTGTTGAGGTACTTGCCCGAGAGCTGGCTGTTCATCTGCTCGAAATAGTATGGCGACTCTGTCTTGTTGATGCCGTCGGCAGGATGAAGGTTCAGTGCCGTCTTGAAATTGTTAGCGTGCATCTCCTTAAGCAGTCCCTTGGCATCGGGGATGAGATTGGTGTTCCACGACCAGCCCGTCCATCCGCCACGTCCTTCAGACATGCTTGAGGCGTTGCCGTTCCAATGCCAGTCCATATCGAGTATCATCACATCTGTCGGTATATTGTTGCTCTTCAGGTCGCTCATTATCTGGCGGTAGTCATCGGCAGAATAGGAGGCATACTTGCTGTACCAATATCCGAAGACATAGTCGGGCGGAAGGGGTATGCGTCCGGCTATACTGATGTAGTCGGCAACTGCCTTGCGATAGTTTCTGCCATATGCGAAGAGATAGACATCCATGGCATGAGCGTCGGCACGTTCGTTCCACCAGGGGTAACCCATGTCGGCATCGGGGACAAGAGCATACGAGCGTCCGCCGTCGGAACGCGTTGCGCTCCACGAGTCGTCTACTACTGCCCAGCCGGAGCGTGATATGACTCCGGCTTCCATATCCGAACGCTTGCTGTCGCCCGTCAGTCCGTCGAGGGTGCGGCAGGTTCCTTTGAGGTTCTGTGGGTCTGGCTTACCAGGATACCAGTAGGCTGGCGTGCCATTGTTGTCGATGGTAACGGAGAGGTTATCGGGCGAAGCAGGCACGGTGCGGGGATCGCTGCCCTTGCGGTACTTGAGTGAGAGACGTTCGGTTGTAATATATAAATAGGTGCCGTCGTCGGTTGTCATATACGAAGGAACGTCGAGGTTGCGGTTTACTATGGTAAATGTGGCACGATCTTCAAACTGTGCCGTTTCGCTGTATTCAATGCGTACCAACTCTGGTGTGAGGACTGTGAAGCGTGCACCGCCGCATGTGACGACAGCGGCAGGATTGGCAAGAGGACTGGGGGCTGTACTCTGTGCGCCTGCCTGGGCGGCAGACACAGCAAAGAGTACAGCTGTCACTATACGGAAAGAGAGTGATACTGTTTTATTCATAAGGATATATTTTTCAAAGAGGTATAATACTTACGGCATATCCTCCACCGGGTGCAGCCTTCAACTTCAGCACCGTCTTGGCAGTAACGGTGCGTTTTGTTATGGTATATGCCTTGGGGTTGGTACGGAAGTCTGCATCCTTGGCATCAGCGTATATTGTGGCTTCATACTTCCTGCCCGGCTCGAGGAAGTCGAGTCTGAGGACTGACTGATGACCGTTCTCTGCTGCGGTACAGCCAAGGAACCAGTTATCTGTACCCTTTTCCTTTCGGGCTATGGTTATATACTGTCCTGGCTCGGCTTCGAGATATCGACTTTCGTCCCAGTCGATGGCGACATCCTTGATGAACTGGAAAGCGTCGCTGTAACGCTCGTAGTTCTCGGGCAGGTCGGCAGCCATCTGCAACGGGCTGTACATGGTGACGTAGAGTGCCAGCTGGCGTGCGAGGGTTGAGTTTATGTTATGGTGCTTTCCGGGGTCTACCTTGCTCATGTCGCCCTCGAGGATTCCGGGTGTATAGTCCATGGGACCTCCCTGCAGGCGCGTAAAGGGCAGCACGGTTGTATGGGATGCCTTGTTGCCGGCAAACGACTCATACTCAGTGCCGCGTGCCGACTCGTTGCCTATGAGGTTAGGATAGGTGCGGCAGAGTCCGGTGGGGCGCACAGCCTCGTGGGCATTGACCATGATATGGTGTTTAGCTGCTTCGGTGACGCAGTACAGGTAGTGGTTGTTCATCCATTGTCCGTAGTGGTGTTCGCCACGCGGAATGATGTTGCCCACATATCCGCTCTTCACCGAGTTGTAGCCGTATTTGTCCATAAGGTTGTAGGCTGCATCAAGGTGGCGTTCGTAGTTGCGCACCGACGATGATGTCTCATGGTGCATCATCAGACGTACACCCTTGGAATGGGCATAGTCGTTGAGAGCCTTGATGTCGAAGTCGGGATATGGTGTCTGGAAATCGAAGACGTAGTCCTTGCTGTGTCCGAACCAGTCTTCCCAGCCGATGTTCCATCCTTCGACGAGAACCTGCGAGAAGCCATGTTGGGCGGCGAAGTCGATATACCGACGCACGTTGGCATTGTTGGCTGGATGGTTTCCGTGTGGCTTGCACTTGGTGTAATCGGTAGTGCCGATGTGGACTGAGGGTAGGTCGTTGGTGTACGACCATGCCTTGCCACCGCCTATCATCTCCCACCACACACCGATATACTTGACTGGGGTTATCCATGATGTGTCGGTATATCTGCATGGTTCGTTGAGATTGAGTATGAGACGTGAGGCAAGCACCTTGCGTGCATCGTCGACAACCATGATAGTTCGCCAAGGTGTGGTGCATGGGGTCTGGCAATGAGCCATGTTGCCCTGTGCGTCGGGTGTAAGCTGGGAGCGGAAGACGAAGTTTTTGTCGTCGAGGTCGAGATGCATGCATGAATAGTCTACGAGGGCTGCTTCATGGATGTTGATGTACAGGCCTTCGGCTGTCTTCATCTGCAACGAGGTCTGCACCCCAGTGGGTGAGAAGAAGGTCTGTGAGGCGTTGTCGCATTTGGCTGCTTCCATAAGTCCTCTTATCTCCGAGAGCTTCGACTCGGTATAGTCGTATTCCTGTGTGTCGTAGTCGCCGGGTATCCACCATGCGGTATGGTCGCCTGTCATGGCAAATTCCGTGTGTTCGGCTTTTACGACGAAGTAAGGCAGATATACCTGCTGGGGGAACTCGTAGCGAAACCCTACCCCATCATCGTAGACGCGGAAACGGAGGTTCATGAAGCGACCGTTGGACGGTTTCTCCATCTCTACAAGCAGCTCGTTGTAGTGGTTGCGTATCTCTTTTTCTTCACCCCATACGGGCTGCCACGTCTCATCGAACGATGTTGTTGAAGTATTGTTGATACGGAACTTGTCCATCAAGGAGTTTTCCTCGTTGAGTTCCATTCCGAGCCGGCTTGTCTTCACGACGGGCATCCCCTTGTAGTCTACCTTGTAGGTGGGCACACCTTGCTCGGTGAGACTGAAGGAAACGCTGAGGTTTCCGTCGGGCGATGTCACAGTCTGTGCCATTGCGACATTGACAAACAGGGCACAGATAAATGTTAGATATTTCATTTTCAGGATTATTATTCTTTTAAGTGTCCTTTAAGTTGACGAGTAATTATTCAAGTCAACTTAAAGAACACTCGTCAACATTATTGATCTGATAACTTCACAATCTTACATCCATGGGCAGGGATATTGGCTGACACAACAGAAGCCTTGCCTTCGTCGGTATGCTTCCAGAGGTCGCGTACGTTTTTCTCGCCGCTGATACCTATGTCGGAGAGTTTCACTGATACCGAAGCAGTATTGTCGCTGCGGTTGAATAGTCCGACAACATAGTCGCCATTCGTCATCTTGCCATACCATATCTCGTTTTTCTTGTCGCCAAGTTTGTCGCTCAGTGGCTTGCCTACGAAACCGTCCTTGTTGAGTGCGAGGAGCTCGTCGTTGACATAGAATTTGAGGTTATTGCCTATGGTAGAATACTGGTCGGCTGCCGCTACGGGTCCACCTGCCATGAGCTGTAGGGAAATGACTGTTTCGCGTTCAGCGTCGGTATCGAACTTGTTGAGTCGGATGAAGTCGCCGTCGAGTATTATCTTGTTGCGTCCCGAGAGATGCGACCAGTAGGTAAAGCCGTCAAACTGGTTCATGCACTGCGGCCAGTTGGCATACGACTTGCCTTTGTCCTGTGCCGACGTGTGCCACCATCCTCCTCCACCAGTGTCGCATACTATGCGCATCATGTTTCCGTAGCGTGCTTCTATCTCAGCATCATTGAAGTTGTGGGGCATGACGAGCGAGGTGAAGATGCCGTATTTCTTTGCCGACTCGGCGATGTAAGCCATGGCGCGTGCATAGCTCTCGCGACCATAGCCTCGTCCCACTACACCGATGCCGCGGTCTTTGCCGTCTTCGTACCACGAGAGGAAGTCCATGCGTATGAATTCCACGCCAAGCTCCTTGTAGTGTTTGAAGAAGCCGTCGATATATTCCTTTGCTCCCGGGTTTTCCGCCACTATCCAGTGGAACCACATATCGTCTACTCCGGGGTTAACCACCTGTGTAGAGCCGTTATAGTAAAGGTTTCCGAAGGTATAGTCGGTACCTTCAATCTTTGTGTCGCGCGGTCCGTGTATCCACAGCGGGTTGTCGTATACGCCGAGCTTTAGTCCCTTTGCCTTGCATTTTGCTACAAGGTCTTTGAGCGATATGGAGCCATACTGCGTCATATATCCAGAGTTGTCGGTGGCAAGCATGGCGATAAAGCCGTCTGTACATATCATGTCGTAGCCGTGAGGCTTGAGGTTGGTTGCCACGAAGTCGATTATCTTGTCCCATTCTTCGGGAGAGATGTCGATGGTGCCGACACCCTGGCGTTCCTGGTCGTAGCAATATTCGTAAACGCTCCAATAAAGCGGTGCCTTTACATTGTCGTGGATACCCTCCACAACGGGAAGGTCGGGAAGTTCGTACTTCGGTGGATAACGCATCTCGACGTCGTCGGTGCAGGCAGTGAGCAGCATGAGTGCCGCTCCTGCCAATATGGAAATCATATTTCTTTTCATACTCTTTTATTTTTTATTCACTGTAATCGTCCACTCTTTGAGGTTGAATGTGATAAGGTATCTGCCTGCTTCCTTCACGTGCCACTTGTCGTCGGGTGAAGTGGTGAATACGAAATCGGGTGAAGAGACTCCCTCGGACGTGATATCTACATTGTCGGCTGCAGGACGCAGGAATGGGCACGAGAAGCTTCCGTCTTTCACTATACATGCCTTCATGTCGCCCTGAACAAGCTCACCTTCCCATGTGAAAACGTATGGGTCTGTCGCACTTTTGGTGAACTGTGTGGCATTGTCCATGCTCCAGCCGTTGGGTGTGGCATCACCTATCATATATAGGTTCTCTGTCTCGATCGGCTCCTTGGTCACGGTGATGTCGGCAAGATATTCTGCCTTTATCGTCCAGTGCTCAAGATCGAAGGTCAGGCGGTAAATGCCATGGTCGGCTATCTTCCACTTGTTGTCGGGACCGGTTGTGAACACGAAGTCGTTACTCTCTACTCCATCCTTGCCTATCTTGCAGTCGGCAGACGACGGACGGATGAACGGTACATCCCAGCTGCCTTTCTCCAGACAGGCTTTCATCTCTCCGGGCTTCAGTTCGCCTTCGTATTCGAAGATGTATTTCGACTTCATTACCAGTTCAGTGGGGTTGTTATTGTCCCAGCCGTTGGGTGTGGCATCGCCGAGCATGTAGAGCACGTCTGATTCTATGGCCTCGACTACCGGGGCATCGTTCTCACCAAGGAACTGTGTTGACATTGTCCAGTTGCGGAGGTTGAAGGTCAGACGGTATTTTCCGGCATAGGCGACTCTCCACTTGTTGTCGGGATCACCGGAATGCATAATGAACTTCTGGTCTGTTATGTCGGTCTTCGATATCTCTGTGCCTCCTACCTCAGGACGGATGAAGGGTGCATCCCAGCTGCCTGTGGTAAGACAGAGCTTTATCTCGCCTTTGTACAACGACCCCTCCCACGAAAAGACGAGTGCATCGTCGGCAGAGGCTTCCAGCGGTGTAGGGTTGTCGATGTTCCAACCGTTTGGCGTAGCGTCGCCTACCATGAAAAGGCATGAGGTCTTTATGGGCAGGTCTCCCTCTATGATAACGGGTTCCTGCTCGCCTTCGCACCCTGTAAGGAAGAATGCGAACGCTGTGGCGGCGAGAGTGGAAATGATATCTTTTGTTTTCATATTGTTACTGTTTTATCGTTATTACTCATTATAGCCCGGGTTCTGCTTCAATGCAGGGTTGGCATTAAGTATAGGACGCATGATGGGGAAAATCTCTGTGTGATTGTCGGCATCGGGGGTCTTGTCCCACCATGTTCCGCTCGAGAACTTGCCGAAGCGTATGAGGTCTATCCTGCGGCGGCTTTCGGCAAAGAACTCACGTCCCCACTCGTCGAGCATCTCGTCCATGTCGAGGGCTACATTGCCTTCGGGTGCATACAGCACGTCCTGATAGTTGGCTGAAGGATAGTTGCGACGGCGTACATCGTTGAGCAGTCTTGCTGCATCTGCCTTCCTGCCCTGACGCAGGCGGCACTCGGCAAGAGAGTATATAATCTCGGGAAGACGTATCTCCGTGTAGTCGCTTTCCATCTGATGTGTGTCGTCATCGCTATAGAAAGGATATTTGGCAAAGTGCCATCCGGAGTTATGGTCACCGTCGCGCAGTGTGCTTGTGGTCACTGTAAGCCATTTGTTGGGGTCGAGTCCCTGGAATTTTCCGACGGCGTCGCGTATGTAGAGTTCGTAATCCACCTCGGGTGCCTTGACACGTTTTGTGGCTCCGTTGTCGTCCTTGTATTCAAGATAACCATACAGGAAAAGTCCTTCACGGCTGCTGTTGCCGAGGTTGCGGTAGAGCTTGAGACGCTTGTCGCCGGCATATTTGCGGAACTTGTCGACGGTCATGCCAAGCTGGTAGTTGAGCTTGACGCCATTGGGAGCATAACTTGGAGAAGCCGCATACTTCGTATTGTGGTCGCCTGCCTTCGACTTGGAGTCGCCAAAGTAGTAACGGGCACGTGCGGGAACAGTCCACCAGTAGGTGTCGCCCTGATATTGCCAATAGGTGTAGCCGGCATCTGCAGGGAAGCCGAAGATGACTTCATCGCAGTTGTCGTTGTTCCAGTCGAAAGCGGCATCCCAACGGTTGGCAATCTCGTATTTTCCGTATTCACCGTTGATAATCTTCTCTGCCACCTCGGCACACTCGTCGTATTTGCTTACCCCTATGTAGGTCTCGGCATTGAGATACAGGCGTACAAGAAGGGCTGCCGCACCTGCCTTCGTCCACTGTCCCTGTATGGCGGAGTTGGTACCGAGCTCGCTCTTTTCTACAAGCATAGGGATAATCTCCTTCAGTTCGGTCTCGATGAAGGCAAAGAGCTTGTCGGGGGCTACCTGTCCCTCGGTGTTGAGCGAGACATTGTTGTAGCTAATGGCAAGTGGCACGTTGCGGAAGGCGTCGAGAAGACGGATATAGAACCATGCACGCAAGGCACGGCACTGGGCCTTCAGATTATCGAACTCTGCCTGCGAGAAGCCGAATTTGTCCGGTGACAGGGTGCCAAGGTCTTCGATGACATAGTTTGCCTGCATGATACCCTGGAAACATCCGTTCCACTCTGTCTGTGCGTCTCCTCCGTCTTCAACATTCCACTCGTGGTAATGCAGACGACGCCATTTGCCGCCATCGTCCCACCATCCGTCGCGGGTGGGTGTGATAAGTTGATCGGCTGTAAGCTCGTTGAGCACATGACGGCTTTGGATGCTCCAGAAGGCATGTTCGAAGGGACGGAATGTCGCACGTACGACATCCATCTTGGTGTTGTAATAGTTCTGTGTGCCTACCTGGTCGTACAGGGTCTCATCGAGGTCGGTACAGCCCGACAGTGTAGCGACACAGATTGCAGCAGTGGCTATATAATTGTAAATCTTCATATCTTTATCTGTTTTTTGTGGTTCATACTTGAATCAGAAATCAATTTGCAAACCTACGATGAACTGACGTGTTGTGGGGAAGTACGTACGCGAGCCCTGGGCACCGGGGTATAGACCATTCACCTGATATGAAGAAGGGTCGACACCACTGAACTTTGTTATCGTGAATATGTTCTTCATCGTTCCGTATACCCTTACCCGGTCAAGATACGGACAGTCCTTGAGATTAAGGGTGTAGCCAAGTGTCATCATGTCGAGTTTCAGATAGTCACCCTTTTCAAGGAAGTAGTCGCATACCACGGGGTTGGCAGAGCCGGAAACCACGAAGTTCTTTCCATAAGCCTTGTCAAGACGGTTGCCTGTGAAATTGCGGGTGCCGTAGTAGAAATCGTGAATGTTGAAGATGTCGTAGCCAAAAGCACCACGGAAGAACAGCGAGAGGTCGAAATTCTTGTAACGGAAGTTGTGACTTGACGACATGGTGAACTTCGGCATACCGTTGCCTACCACCTGACGGTCGGCATCACTTGCCTGCGAAGCTCGGATGATGTCACCATCTTTGTCATATACGAGCCATTCTCCGTCGGCAGAATGTCCTGCATAACGCCACATATAGAAGTTGCCAAGCGACTCGCCCTTCTGTATGCGCTGCAGATTATAGAATGGGTATGGGTCTTCGGTTCCTGCCATGTCGTAATAGTCCTGACCTATGTACTTGGAATTGCTGAAGTCGACAAATTTGTTCTTCATGGTAGTACCAACGAAATTGAGGTCGTAAGAGAAGTCCTTGGTATTGACAGCCTTGAAATTGACGTCTATCTCGATACCCGTATTCTTCATTGTACCTACATTGACAAAGGTCTCGTCGAAGAGGTAAGGAGGTACAGACACCTTATAGTTTCCGAGCAGGTCCTGCTGCTTGCGGTTGAAATAGTTTACCGAACCGTATACGCGGTTGTTGAACAAAGAGAAGTCGATACCGATGTTCCAGTTCTTGCCCTTCTCCCACCTGAGGTCGGGATTGACATTCTTTGACGGTCCCCATACCTGGAAGTACTTGCCGTTATAGAAATAATAGCCGAAGCCTGTCATCGTATTGAGCGAGATGTAGCTGCCGAAGTCCTGATTACCAGTGACTCCGTAGTCGGCACGCAACTTAAGGTCGCTCACCCACTTGACATTCTTCATGAACGGCTCTTCGGAAATACGCCATCCGGCTGAAACGGCAGGGAAATTACCCCACTTGTTGTCGGCACCGAACTTGGAAGAACCTTCATGACGCAGAGAAGCCGTGAACATGTATTTGCCGGCATAGTCGTAGCTAACACGACCAAAGAAAGATATCAGCTTGGAGTCGTTGCGATAGCTGCCCATATCAATCTCACCCTCTTCCTTGGCATATTCGCCCGAACCGAGATTGTCGTAGCCAAGACCGTCGTTGGGGAAATCCTTGTTATAGGCATCCAGACCGGAATATTGTGCATATTGGTATGAATAGCCTGCCAT
This sequence comes from Prevotella sp. P3-122, assembly GCF_002251365.1. Taxonomy (GTDB): domain Bacteria; phylum Bacteroidota; class Bacteroidia; order Bacteroidales; family Bacteroidaceae; genus Prevotella. The sequence goes on along the minus strand of NZ_NPJH01000041.1, from coordinate 29,022 downwards.
ACCCTTGACATTATGGCTACCGAAAGAACCGCTGTAGTTGGTGAGCCATTCCACGACATACTGTCGTTCCTTGCTGTATGAGCGGCTTGCCTCACCCTCACGGCCGTTGTTTATACATATAGTACTTGTAGACGGACGGAACCAGGAATTGTCATTGTCATACTGATGGTCGGCAAACATCACCTGTGTGGACAGACGGTGATTGCCGTCACTGTCGTTGCCAAGCAATGGAAGAAGGTTCAACCTCACGGTGCCGTCCCAGTCGAGGAGCTTGGTATCGCCATGGTCTTTCTCAAGAAGCTGGCGCTCAACAGGATTAGAGCCTACAACCTGTCCCTGGAAATTATAATAACGTGTGGGGTTCTCGGGATCCATCAGAGGTGTGGTAGGATTGGCCTCGATGGCATCCTTGAACACACCCCAGTCTGCCTGGTCTCTGTAGATTATTCGTGGCGCGATATTGGCGGTGATGGTGAAGAGGCCACCCTTCGTAGTATGCATAATGGAAGCACGTGCACCATATTCACGACGGTGGGAACGGAGGTCGATACCCTTTGCATCACGATAGTCGGCACTTACACGATAGTTGCTCTTGTCGTTGCCTCCGCTTAGGGTAAGGGTATGCTGTTGCGCCGTTCCTGTGCGGCTTACAGCATCGAGCCAGTCGACGTTGCCGCCAAGGTCGACGCCTGTATCACCCCATCCAAGGCGTACGTCACGAAACTCCTGGGCTGACATCATGTCGAGTTCTTTGTTAATCACATCCCACGAGAACATGCCGGAATAAGATGTATGCATCCTTCCGTCCTTGCTGCCCTTCTTGGTTGTGACAACAATGACACCGTTGGAACCGCGCGTACCATATATAGCTGATGCGGCACCATCCTTCAGAATGTCGAATGAAGCGATATCGTTGGGATTGATGTTGGTAAGGTTGCCACCAGGAACACCGTCAATGACAATCAGAGGGCCGAGTCCGGCTGAACGTGATGACACACCACGTATCTGTATGCTCGCCTGGTTGTTAGGGTCGCCTGCACCGGTATTGGTAATGGAAACACCTGCCACCTTGCCCTGAATCATCATTGACGGATCAAGAGAACTGATGGTGAGGAAATCTTTCTCTCCGACATGTGAGATGGCGGATGTGAGTTCCTTCTTGTCCATCGTTCCGTAACCTATTACCACAACTTCATTCAGGACATCGTTCTTCTCTTTCAACGTAACGTTGATAACCCTGCGATTCTTTACCGGCTCATTACGAACCTCAAAACCCACGTAAGAGAAAACAAGCGTACCTGTTGGTGACACCTCTACAGAATAGTTGCCGTCAACGTCGGTGATGGCACCTGCTCCTGAATTACCGGTTTTGACACTGACACCAATAAGTGGTTCACCACCCGGGTCGGTTACCGTTCCCGTAATTTTTACTTTCTGGGCAAAAGCTGTAGCACCAATTGTCAACAGCAATGCCAGAAACAAAAAACGGCACTTAGGAATCTTTTTTAATAGAATCATGTTTTTTGGTTTTAGTTATTATTAATAAAATATGATATAGTATTCATAGGGTGACTTAGCCTTCTTCTGTCACGACTCGGTTAGCTTTCGGTTGCAAATTTAGCCATTATAACCACTCAGTGCTCAACAAAGTACAATACAAGTAAATAATGATTTTTACATTATGAATATAAAGCGTTAATTATCAACCGTTTACACAAAGCAATAAATTTATCTCAAGTACATATGGTATTTTTTCGGTATTTTTGTTTACCTTTGCAAAAGTATAGCCGAACATTGGATAATCTACAATTACACACTGACTTTTGACATCAAACCTACACATAAACCTATTAATTATGAAATCAATTATCATAATTGTAACTATGCTTCTGATATCCACATCCGTGCATGCGGAAAATGAAGTACTCTACAACACTCTCGACAGTGTTGTAGCAAACAGACATAAATATACAAAAGAGAAAGAGGCAAGACTCTCCATGCTGAAACAGCGTATACCATCCATCACAGACCCTGCACTGAAGCTGGAGATGTACAACACGATATACAACGAATACCATTATTTCAGATACGACTCGGCAATGGTATACGTATTGAAGGGATTGGAACTGGCAAAGAAAACAGGTAACGGAAGATACACGATGCTGAACACCATACACAAGGCTACACTGCTCTCGGCATCGGGGCTGTACAGCGAAGCCGAAGATCTCATCAAACCGCTCGACGAGGAAAAGATGGACAGTTTGCTGAAATACGAATACAACCTCACGCTTTACTGGCTTTACACATACTGGAAAGACTATGCCAATTCAAGCGAATATGCCGACCAATACTGGGAAAAGAAAATTGAATGTCTGAAGAAAACCATTGAACTGGCAAAAAAATCTCCGAGAGACTACTACTACTTGCTCGGAGAATACGAAATGTATATCAACGGCGACCACAAAAAGGCTCTCGCATATTATAATAAGGTATTGGACGCCGAAATGGAAAACACAAGACTGTACTCCACCGCATGTTTTGCCGCCGCTTGCTGCTACAACAATCTTAAGGACTATGTCAGATATGAGGAATACATTGTAAGGACAGCCATTACCGATATAAAGACTCCGGTGAAGGAGAACCTGTCGCTGCAGACCGTTGCCGACTGGCTCTTCAATACTGACGGGAATATAAAAAGGGCTGAAAGCTATATCAACGTAGCCATAGAGGATGCCAAGTTCTACAACAACAGGCTGAGAATGCTTAACAGCTCGGACAAGCTGATGGTTATTGTACCGAAATACAAGAGCATGCTGGAAGCTCAGAACTATGCGCTGCTATGGGCACTCGTGGTGTGTGGGGTGCTTGTAGTGACACTGGTGGTGGCAACTGTTTTCATAGTCAGACAAAACAAGTTGCTAATACACAGAAGAAAGGAGATTGCATCGAACAACAAGCAGCTGTCTGCTCTTAACGAGGAACTTACCATGAAGAACGGATGCCTTGTGAACATAAACACCCGACGAGAGAACCTCGTCAAACTGTATATTGACCTCTGCTCGAAATACATAGACCGGCTGAACAACTACCAGAAGCTGGTGGTCAGGAAGATTAAGGCGAAACAGATAGATGAACTGCTGAGCAAGACAACGTCGTCGAAGCTGTCGGATGAGGATGCCACCACGTTCATGTCGCACTTCGACAAGGCGTTCCTGGAACTGTACCCTTCGTTTGTGAACGAGTTCAATGCGCTGCTTACCGACGGTTCAGACGTGAAGACCAAGCCGGGTTCTCTTACTACCGAACTAAGGATATTCGCCCTGATAAGGCTGGGTGTGAAAGACAGCAGCGAGATAGCTAACCTGCTGTTCTACACACCGAGAACTATCTACAACTACCGCTCTGCCATGAAGGCAAAGGCGATAAACAAGGAAACGTTTGAGGACGATGTTCGAAGACTCTGCACGTAATCTTCCCTACTCTACTCATACATTGTTCAGCTATTGCTTATTCCTTAGCTCATCTATCAGGCCGTTTACTATATATGTATCACACATCAGGTGCAAGCCAAGCTCTTTGTCGTGTTGCCCGATGCGATCGCACGGAGTATAGGATAGAGGTTGGCGCGATACATTAACGTTGTTAAAACAATATTTGAAAGCCTTTCAAACGGTGTTCAAATGCCTTTCAAATATCATGTAAATCCGGCTCAATGGAAATATAGTGGGGTAAGCATAAATCTTAGCAAGTCTGTAGAGAAAAACTTTTCATCAACGATTTTGCCCGATGCGTCTACAGGTTTTGCCCGACTGAATTTCCACTTCTCCCAAATATCGGAATAATAGAAGAGCTGCAACGCACTGGGCTGTTGATATATGCAAACGATAAATCGACGATAATTTTGGTGAGAAAAAGAAATCCAACCATCTTAAATTCAGATGATTGGATTTTCGTTTCGTTGGGATACCCGGACTCGAACCAGGAAAGGCAGGACCAGAATCTGCAGTGTTACCATTACACCGTATCCCAATGTAGGACCGACTTGTTGTCTGTATTGCGATGCAATAGTTACTGCTTTTTTGTAAACAACCAAAACTTTTCCGCTGTTTTTTTGTCTGGCAGCCTTATTTTTTCGTTTTTCTGTACAAAACAGTATGTTTCGTCAGTTTCTCACCATCATTTTCCGTACTTTATTGCCCTGACGTACTATGATGAGTCCACGGCGTGGGGCTGCAAGAGGAGTGCCGTCGATAGAATAGTAGCGGACGGTGCCATCGGCGAGAGCACCGGCAACAGTACCGCTGATGGCAGTGTCATCAGCCAGCTCTCCTGCCAGGAACTGTGCAATAATGACGCCCAGAGCCTTTGCGGCCGCCAAGGCTTCAGTAGCCGTCTCGTACTTGTAAGTGCTGAATGCAAGGTCGTAGGCGGCGATGCTGTCAGCAAACTGCTGGTATGCCGGATTGTCCGTATTGGCAGCCAGCACGGTGTAGGCCGACACGAGGGAGTCTGCAAGAATGGTATAGTTGCGGTCGTAGGTGATGTTTCCATAAAGACGTATGCCATTGGCGGACGATGTAGACTCAATGGCAACGCTGAAAGGTGCCACCTCCGTACCGGCATTGTTGAGAAGATAGAACGGCTGGCTGGACTTCTCTCCCAGCAGCAGGGCTTTCTGCTCCAGAGTGCGTCCAACAGTGGCAAACGACATGTTGGGAGTCAGGGACTCGTACAGCACAACGCTATCGGCTGCCACGTCAACGTCGGTGGCGGTAAGGGAAGAGAGGTTGGGACGCGCGGAGAAATAGCAGAACGGAGTGAGCGCCGGTATCTCCGTGGCTTGTTCCTCAACAAGATAGGTAGTCTTTATCTCAGAAATGAGGCGTGCCTGCATACCCTGCGGTATAGAAGCCGGGAACGGCAGGAAGGACACGTTCCACTTGGCAGGCTCGAAGGCGGGGAAGCAGAACTCGGCCCTTGCGGCTCTGAACGGGCGCAGTGGCAGGAACTCGCTATTGGCATCAATGACGAGATTGTCGCACTTGTCGTTGACAATGATATTGGCAAGGCCATCGACATTGGCAGAGGCATAGAACAGGGCGTTGGGGTTGGCGGCCACTGGCTGGCTGTTAACTCCGCTGACTTCGGTCATATCGTATGTGGTGACGTAAGCGTCGGCAGCAGAAGAAGTAAACAAAGCGGAGTTCCATTTACCAGAGACCTTAGCGTGGCGTCCTTCTGTCTCAACAGCAAGCGATGGGGCGAATGTGCGGAAGTACACCACGCTGTCGGGAATGTCTACGACAATCGGCGTAGTGGTGCCGGCCGTTGCTATGCGTACCATGCGCGCCTTGTAGTATCCTCCGTCTGCAAGCCTGGTGAACTGGAATACTGTGTCACGGGTCTCGCCCTCGTTGAATACCAGCGAAGATATGGACTTCAACGTTGAGTCGGCGCTCCACGTCCCAGCCTCTGGGTCGTAAGAGAAGAGCGAGCAGCGTATGATGGGCTGGCAGACGGAACCTCCCTCCCCATTGGTGAGCGTAACGCTGACGTTGGCCGTAGTGTTGTTGACATGTCCGAACTTTATGTCATTGACTGTTGTCGACTCGCTGCTTGCGTCTACATCAATCCTGTTGAGGGTAAGAGCAGCCTTTGTGGGCAGCACATCCACCGTAGCCTTGTCGAGCAGACGGCCATAGTCATCATATAGGAATATGTTGAGCGGCTTGGTTTGCATCGGACGATAGGAGAAAGACACCAGCGCACTGTCGCCAGGAGCTACCACTGTTACCAAATCCTCGTCCGAGGGGCTTTTTGGCAGGTTTGATGTATAGGTGCAGTAGATGTAGAAATTCTGTTGGGCCAGTGTAGCGTCATTGGTCACCATGGCCTTGATGGTGCCGACGGTGCGCTCGTACAGGGTGGGCACTATGAGCCGTGCTGAGAAATTCTGGGCCTTCGGAGTGATGTTTGCAAGCATGGCCTGACTGCTGTTGAAGCCGTTCATACCAGTCTCGTCATCGACGGTGAAATATCCGTCACCCTGACCACCCCATCCGAAGTTGAAGTGATAGAGTCCCGTTGACGCCTGATAGCCATCGAGCACTACGGCATGGCCTCCCTGCGACTCGTTGGCTCCAGAGTACAGCATAGGGCGTCCGGAGGCGAGGTTGTTGTAGACGAGCGTCTCCCATCCCTGCTGCGAGTAGTTCCACTTTCCGCAATAGTCGTTGTTCAGGTTGAACTGTCCGCGTATGGCATTGCCCATGTCGCTGGTCTATCCTGAGGTAGCGGTACCATCTCCGGCACCATACGTGAGCCATGACGACGTTCCGGCCGCATACATGAGCACTGCTACCGCCGAGTCTTGCTTGGCCGTACCTCCGCCCGACAATTTCATAAGGTCATATCTGACGGGAGTACCCTTAGGCAACGATACCGTTACGGGCGCACCTCCATAGCCATAGGTCGGCGTGTCGTAGAGTAGAGCCGTAGGGTTATCCTTGCGGAAATAGTAGATAATCTGCGAGGCTGCCGTCGCGAGGCATCCCGTAAGCGCCTGATTGTTGTTGTCGGTGCGGTGTGGGGCGAGCAGATTGTAGGGATAGCCCTGGTTCCAGTGTGTTGCCATGAGTACGGGCACGTCATGCCATGACGACTTGTAGGCTGCCACGGCCAGCCTCCTCCTTGCCTTCTGTGCAGAGGCAGCCTCACGTGGCTGCTGCGGAGCGTTCTCCTGCAGCTTGGTGACCTTCTCTGCCCATGCGTCGAGCATGTTCTGCAGTGGCTGTGGAATTTGTTCCTCCACATAGTCGCCGCACTCGGTGTAACCAACTATAGGAGCTGTAGCATCATCACCGCTGACGATGACAAAGCCCTTGCCAGCCCCTCTTGAGAAAATGTAGTATGGTGCCCAAGGAACATCATCGGTGGTGGTGTCGGCAATCTCCACCAATGCCTGAGCAACAATGCGGGCCTCAGCCCTGTCTATGGCCACGGCGCCAGCCTGAATGCTGGTAGCCAATGCCAATGAGAATAGAATAGTTTTTTTGTTCATATTTAGGTTATCTGTAATGCTTAGCTGCAAAACTACAAAATATTTCGCTAACAGCAAAGACTTTTTCCATAAAACCTTATAGGTGGGTTCTGTTAATTCCCGCCTATACACAAAATGCAAAGAACAAAAAAAACGGTGGCAAAGAGGCCTGCTATTTTATCTTTGGCTTCAGCTCGTCAGGCGATTCGTTGGTGAACATGTCCACAGGCTTTGCCTGCTTGGTAAACAGGTTGCGGACGGTCTCCACCGGCACTTCCGTGTCGGGTTGGAAGCAGGAGCTCTGCATATATGCGAGTATCGACTTGCGGAGTTGGCGTGCAACGACCCTGCGGTCGAGGTTGGAAGAGATATCGAATGTTGTCATCAGCAGCTTGCCTCCTCCAACACGGGCCTCGACAATCATTCCCAAACGGCGGCTCACATGCCAGGTGTCAATGGGCTGGAATGGCGGGCGGCACGACTGCGGGAACTCTGTAAGGTTCATCACCTGCGCCTTGTTAACCAGCTCCCACCAGTTGAGGTTCTGCCAGCTGTCCGTAGGGAACAGGGCGAACACGGGATGGTCGGACTGGATGTAGGAGCCTGTGGTATGTGGCGGACGCATCTTGAACCAGCTGGTATTCCAGAACACTGGCAGATAGGTCTGCTTGACATCGCTGCCGTAGGTCACCTTGCCCGCAGCCTCAACAAGCACTTTTCCTCCCTTTGCAAGAACACCGAGTGCCCGGTCGTCGAGCGAGTCACAGACGTAGATGTCGCTACCGGCCATGCTATTGCCATCAGTCTTGGGCATGGCGAGCACGGAGGGATATACCCAGAAGTCCCACTCGTTGGAATAGCCGCTGACGGTTACCTGAAGCCTGAGCTTCACAGGAATGCCGTTGGCAGACACGCTGGCGTATGCCGATAGCGGCAGCACCACCCTACCGAGATTAATGTTCTTGCCCACGGGCAACGGATTGGCACCACTATTTAGAACACCGCTCACCGGCGGACAACCGTCACCACTAATGGTATATGCCGGAACGCCTTGCAGCTCACGGCCAGAAGCATTGTACAGCTCCACGTCTACAGCCAGAGTGTCGGCATCAGTGAATACGAACTTGGGGAACCGGGCCAACGGCACCACTGGCGCACAGGCATGGCGCAGCACATCCATGGCGGCAGCGTCATCACGGCAGTAGCTCTTCTCCTTCCAGAACACATTGAGCGGTCCCACGAGGGCTGTTCCCTGTCCGCTGTAGTCGTTGAGTCCGAGAAGCTGGAAGCCAGCATAGCCTGGTGTGCGCAGGTTACGCTCAATCTCATACTTATAAGCCATATTCTGCAACCTGCTGCTGGCATCGAGGAAGCGTGAGGCCATATCCTCCATGCCGTTGTCGCGGAGCAGGTCCTCAAAGATGTCGAAGTTGCACGCCTTGTAGGCTCCTGTATAGAGCGGACGCTCGCTGAGGTCGGGGAAGGCACACCACTGCCCCTGCTCATGAGCTACGATAGGGCTGTTGCACACCATCTCTATGGTGCCGTCGGGCAGGGTATCGGGCATGAGGGCGTAGTCGGGCGCGCCCTTTGTGGTGAAGTTACGTGGTCGCAGCAGTTGGTCGTAGTAGTCGTCTGCTGACTGTGGGGCCTGCCTGTCCCATGCCAGTCCACGGGCGCCGCCTTTTACATGGTAGTCGCTATTGGCATCCCATGCCCAGCCTCCTCCCACCGATGCTCCGCAATAGAGCCTGCGGGTATCGCCAGTTGAATGCCAGTAGTCTATGAAGTCATGACACCATGCGACCCAGTCTCCGGCCGGCTCGTTACCGGCTGCAAGCATGCAGAACGACGGATGGTTGCCGTAGGCTCTCACCATGCGCTCTGTCTCCTCAAGCAGATATCTGTCTATGGTCATGCCACGGCGCAACCTCACACCGTGATTTGGCCACGACGGCCCCTCTGGCTGAAGGTATATGCCAACCTTGTCTGCTGCGCTGAATGCCGCCTCGGGAGGGCAGTAGGAGTGGAAGCGCACATGATTGATGCCGTAGCTCTTGCACTTGCGGAAGATATCAAGCCACGAAGCCTCATCAGTAGGCGGATAGCCTGTCAGCGGGAAGCAGCAGTTCTCAACTGTTCCGCGCAGCCATATAGGGTTGCCGTTGAGGTATAGTTGCCGTCCGCGGAAACTAATCTCCCTCATTCCGAATACAGTGCTCACGGTATCTGCCCCAATGGTGGCCGTGAGAGTGTACGTGCAGGGGGTGAACTCGCTCCACAGCCTGACTTCCTCGCCTACCTTCAGTGAATATATCTTCTGTCCGTTACTTCCTTCCCTTACGGCATGCGGTTCCACAGTCTTGCCATCGATGGCAAACAGAGGCTTGCGACGGCTCGCCTTGCCAGCCATCTCCACGGCAACGTCTATTGACTTGTCGGCAAGCCTTGGGAACACCTGCATGTTGGCGATGTGGCTCTCAGGCCTCGCCACAAGCATCATCCTGCCGGCAATACCGTTCCAGTTGCCTTGCGTCTGGTCGGTAACACTGTGCGAGTCCTGGCCGACGCATACGTTCTCGATACCATTGTATAGCCTAATCTTTATCTCGTTTGTCTTGCCAAATACGACAAAAGGTGTAATATCGAACTCATGTGGCACGCTGAGCGACGAGTCACGTCCGGCATGATGTCCGTTGACATAGACATCGGTCTCTATATGTGGACGCTCCAGAAAGAGCATCACCCTCCGTCCCTTCCACTGTCTGGGTATATCGACGGAGCGCATGTACCATGCCTCGCCGACATAATGACGGGAGGGAGTGAGGAAGAAGGGAAATTTCATACGCCCGGCCTCACGGTATCGTGCCATATAAGGATTGAAATAGTAGGAGGAGTCGTATAGGCTGCCTGTCCAACGGGTGTTGGCATCAACCTTATGTCCCACACCGTTTGTGAGCATGGAACCAGGCAGCGTGACATCACAGCTGTTGCCCTCGTATGACAGTCTCCATTTTCCGTCAAGGTGAATTGTATGCTGCGCAAGCACAGCGTGGAACGACATTGCGGCGAGGAAAAGAAATAACAGTCTTCGCATTTTTGATTTGATTTCGGTTAATATTGTTTATGTTGCAAAAATAATCCTTTTACGCACAACGGCAAAGAGGGAAGTGCCAATATAGCAAAAAATACGGAAGTTTGGTCAAAAAGTGAAGACTTTACACAATAATATCAACAAAATATGCGTTATACGTGATAATAACTTCCAAAGTTTTACGACTCAGCAGGATAGTAGCAAGAGAGGAGAATGGAGAACAAGTATAATTCCAAACAGGAGAATATAGTCTACATTGGTCTTTGGTCCATAATATTTCTCAGCCCCATCGTTACGGTTTACCTGAAGACTATGTATGATGCCAATGCATTTTTTGATTGGCAGGCAATACTTAATGTCCAGAAAATCTTCTTTTTCTATTTCTGCGCCTTCCTTATCCACAACTACCTGCTTGCCCCGTTGATAATATACAAGCGCAACTTCCGCGCCTACATTCCTCTTGCCCTGTTGCTGATAGCGGCATTCTTCGTCCTTTTAATTGCAACGAGGCCAAAGATGCTGAAGGACATGCATGAACCTTTCCCAAATGAGATGGCCATGCACGACAAGGGAGGAAAGCACAAAGATCCAAAAGAGCGGAAAAGGACACACGGCCACAAGGGGTCGGGAGACTTTATGGACAAGGGAAAGCCAAAAGGGCTCGGACTGCTGGAAATTACCAATTCCATGACGCTGCTATTCCTGTTCGGCATGAACATCGGAGCAAAAGCATACTTCAAGTCGGCTGATGACAGGGAGAAACTGGAAAAGCTGGAAAAGCAGAACCTGCAACAGAGGCTTGACTACCTGAAGGGACAGATAAATCCGCACTTCTTCATGAACACCCTTAATAATATCCACGCTCTCGTCGACATAGATCCCGAGAAGGCCAAGACAAGCATCGTGGAACTGTCGAAGCTTATGAGGATGATTCTCTACGACAGCGACAAACAGATGACGAGCCTGCCCCAAGAGATAGAATTCATAAAGAACTACATCAGGCTCATGCGCCTCAGGTTTACTGACAACGTCACCATCCACACCGAATTTCCCAACAATCCTCCGCATAAGGATATCGCCCAAATGGTGTTAGTGACCTTCATCGAGAACGCTTTTAAGCATGGCATCAGCTACATGCAGCCAACGATAATAGACATTGCCATCAGGCTGCACGGCAACAAGCTGCTATTTACGTGCGCCAACACTGTCAGGCCGGCCGACAAAAACAACAGCAACGAGAAAAAGGGAGGACTCGGGCTGGCCAACGTGAAGAAGAGGCTCGACCTCATATACGGAAACGAATACAAACTCGACATAAAGGGCCAAAGCACGCGGTACAAGGTGAGACTGCTGCTGACACTCAACTAATCTGGAAAAGACTATGATAAGGACTATCGCTATTGATGACGAGCCGCTCGCACTGCAACAACTGACCTCCTACATAGAGAAGGTGCCATTCCTGAAGCTTGTAGCGGAATGCCGCAGCGCCATGGAGGCCATGGAGGTACTGAACAATGAGGAGGTAGACGCTATCTTCTGCGACATCAACATGCCCGATATCAACGGCATGGAACTGATAAAGTCATTGCCGGCACCACCCATAGTGGTCTTCACGACGGCATCAGCAGACCATGCCCTTGAGGGATACAAGCTCGACGCCGCCGACTATCTGCTTAAGCCCTTTGGGCTGATGGACTTCAAGAGGGCCGCCAATAAGGTGCAGAAACGGTACTACTTGGCAAACAGCAAGCCCGCCGGCAACAGCGAGGACGACACTGTATTCCTGAAAACAGAGAACAGGATGGTGAAGGTGGCGTTCAACGACATAAGGTATATCGAGGGCATGAGCGAGTATATCAAGGTGTACCTGGAGGGGCAGAAACCAATTGTCGTGCTGCTGGCTCTGAAAAGGATGGAAGACCGCATGCCCTCATACTTCATGCGCATACACAGGTCGTACATCATAAACCTGAAGAAAATACAGGAGGTAAACAAAAACAGGGTAATCATGGACCAGGACACGTATCTGCCTATAGGCGAGAACTACAAGAACGCCCTGACAGAATATATCAGCGACAGATTTCTCGGAAAGTAACCAGACTGCATGCTGGCACAAACAAACAATAATATACTAAACAGAAAAGACATGAAAGCAATCAGTACAGAAAAAGCACCCGCGGCCATAGGCCCGTACAGCCAGGCCATAGAGGCTAACGGCTTTGTATTCGCATCGGGACAACTGCCCATAGACCCTGCCACAGGCAACTTCCCCGAAGGAGGCATAAAGGAACAGACTCGACAGAGCCTCACCAACGCCAAGAACATCCTCGAGGCTGCCGGCACAGACCTGAGCCACGTTGTAAAGACAACAGTATTCCTCTCAGACATGGGGAACTTCGCAGCTATGAACGAGGTGTATGCCGAGTTCTTCAGCGCTCCATACCCAGGCCGTTCAGCAGTAGCTGTCAAGGACCTGCCCAAGGGCGCGCTCGTTGAGGTGGAATGTATTGCCGCAAAGGGATAAGTCTCGATCAACCATTATCAATGGAAATACGATGAAAGCGTATCTCTGCACGATGCAGGGGTACGCTTTCACCGTATTATCAGAATCCTGCCAAGAAGGTCAGGTATATGTTATTACCATCTGGACGAGCCATACTGTACGGCAGACACCGACTTGGACGTTCCGCCTACATTGAGCGTATAGCTGCTGCCCGAGGTCATGCCGGGTGCCGTCACCAATATCGAGGCTGACGAAATACTATATGGCATGGTAAAAGTTGCCAGTGTAGTCGAGCCTGATGACAGGGTTACCACAGAGTTGGCAGTCACGCTTGCAGATGTTGAGACATAACACTGTGTGGAAGAGGAATTTGTTGGCGCAGAGTTGCTTCCACCTAATGCTATCAGCTCTCCACCCGTGAAATACACTGTATATCCAGCCTCGCTGTTGGCATCGATACCGCATTCGGGACTCTTTGCTCCATAGGCTATGGTATGTCCGCCGGAGACATATATGCTGCCATTGGCGTCGATACCATCGTTGGAAGTGGCATACGCCGTAACGGTACCACCCTTGATGTACATGTGGCTACCAGAGTTTATGGCATCGTCTGACGAATATGCCGTAACAACAACATTACCGTCAAAGGTTATGCACGACTTGCTCTCTATAGCCTCTGACGATGAAGACGTTGCGTCAACGGTTCCGCCGCTGAACAGCATGTCACCATCCGACTTGATGGCCTTGGGCGAGGACTTCTTACTGGTATCTGTAGTTCCACCGCCGCCGGGGAAGCCGCCTCCACCAGGGAAGCCGCCTCCACCAGGCCCGTAGGCCGTAGACGAATAGTTGTACACGCTGCCCGTTGCCTTGGCCGTAATGGTTCCGCCCGTCACGGTCAGCAGAGAGTCGCTGTTGAGACACTTGCCTCCTGCTCCGCTGCTTGTAAGGGTAAGCACTCCGGCATCAATGGTAATATCGGCATCCGACTTGATGCACGATGACGCCTTTGCCTCAGCGTCAGCCTCATCCCACTTGCCTCCGCCTGTGGTCACAATGGTTATGGCAGGCGTGCTCTTGTCATCATTGATGATAATGTCACTCTCTGCGGTAAGGCCCTTGGCTGCCGCAGCTGACACTTCAATATCTATGGTACCGCCCTTTATTACTATCTGGCCGGTATTCTCCTCGTCAACTACTTTTGTTCCATCGTCCTCAGTCTCGTAGCTGGCCTGTATGCCGTCATCGCCCACTCCGCTGATAGTGACTTTTCCACCATTCTGCTGATAATACTGGTTGCAGTTGATACCATCGCCAACGGCAGAAAGAATGTTCAGTGTTCCGAAACCAGCCTTCAGCTGCACATACTCCTTGCCCCAGAAAGCATGATTGGCGTTACCACGGATGTTCAGCGTACCCGCACCATTAAACTCGGTGTGTCCCTTTACGGCAAAGCAAGCCTTCTGCGTGCCTCCAGCACCATCACTGAGCGTACTTTCCGTATTGTCAGCCAACAGCACGGCTATTCTCTTGCCGTCCCTGATGTTTATGGCTGCACTATCTGGATTGTTGAGCGTCAAGCCGTCAAGCACGAAGGTTGCCTTCAGGCTGCCGTCCATATAAAGTGAGCCATCAGTAGAGGCACCTCTCAAGGTATATGTTATCTCATCGGCAAGGTCAGCCGACTGCAACAGCACAACATGGGCACCCGTTACTGAGGCGTTGACATAGCGTGCCACATTACCTGCCACAAAGACACTGGCAGACGTACCATTGTATACAACATCCACAGAGTTGTCAACTACCATGTTGTCATCGATATACATGCTGTCAACAGACGCAAGCGCAAAAGGACGGCCCAAGACTGTCAGCGACGTGCCGTCAGCATAAAGCATATCACCTGCCTGAGTTGCGGGGAAGCGGTATGTTATTCCTTTTTCAACAACATTCAATGTCTGTGCATTGACAACAAATGAAAGCGTCAAAAGTGCCGAAGCTATAATTGTACGCATAATAATAAATATGTATAAGGGTTAGCTAATCCTAATATAAAACGTCAATATGTTTTGCAAATATAAGACAAATATAGCAAAACGAAAAAAAACAATCAGCAAACACCCTTTTTTTTATCACGAAGCCATCCCTCTACCTTATCTATCTCCTCTATCCTTCCCTATCTCCTCTATCTTATCTATCTACTCTATCATATCTATCTACTCTATCCTGTCTATCCCTCCTCCCGAACAGCAGGAGGAGGGACAATCTATCAGAACTTAAACTTATACTCTACGCCAACAACATGTCTGTTAGGCTCGTTATCGTCATCGTCGTCATGTACAGACTGATAGAGATAGTACAGCCCCACTTCATGTTTCTTAGTAATCTTCCAGTCTACGCCTGCCGTATAGCGTGTCTTCTGCACTGACCAGCCATTGAACATCTCCACGCTGGCATACGGCTCGAAATGACTATTGGGAATATCGTAGCTCAGCTGCAACCTGCTGCGCAGTACATTCTTGCCACGTCCCTTGTATGTTTTTGGCTTGCCATCGTACTCGTCATCATCAAAGTCCCATCGCTCATCGATGGTCTTCTCCGGGCGATAGGTGTACTGCCATCTCTCACGCAATGACACCTGCCAGTCACCAAACTTATAACTTCCTGTAAGCGACACATTGAAGCGGTGGCGCACCCCCCAATACTCGGCAAGTTTGTTGGGCATGCCATTTGTCTCCTTGTAGGTGATTTTCTCATTGTTGTCATCAAGGAACGAATAGCCCGCGCTAACCTTCAGCCATTTTGTAAGCTTATATTGTGCATCTACGCCCACGCTCCAACGGTCGAGGGTAGACACATCATCGCGGGTACGCAACTCTGCTTCCATACCCACACTGAGTTTCTTCGAAATCTTCTTCTCCGCACCAATGGATGTCCACACGCCAAAGTCATCACTTTGGGCAAGCAATGACAGCGGCATCATCATCAATGCCAGCAGATAAAACGCTTTTCTTTTCATATAGTCCTATTTAATAATTCATGTTTCAAAACAATAAAAGTCTGGCTTAAACATTCGTCCTTTACCTCCTTTTATCTTCCTTTTTACTACTTGTAAAATCTAAGTATAATAATATTCAACACTGGGTAATGAATGTTATACCTCCGTAAGGTCGGTACGGGCGAGCTTCAGCTTGTCGGCAACGCTGTTGATAGCCTTGGGGTCTACATAGTACACTCGGAGCATTGCCATGTCACGCAGTAGGTCTACGGCTCCTACATCTATCCTCTTGACCGTCAGTCCGAGCCTCTGCTCAATATCGGCAATAAGCTCCTCGCGCCGCTCTGGCTTTATCAACTCTATACGGTCGTACTGCACCAGTTTGCTCGGCTCCATCTTCAGCCGGTGCTCGCACATCCATACGGCAAACACCACTATGGCATTGGTAAGCAACAGCTCTACAATATTCACGGAGGCAGCTATGGCATTGACCACAGACAGAGCAATGATGACAAAGAGATAAGTCATCTCGCGAACGGGCATGGCGTCCGTGCGGTAGCGCATGATGCTGAAGATACCAAAAAGTCCGATACCGATACCGATGCTCGTCTTGGCCTTCAGGTCCTCAAGCACGAAGAGCATGAAGAACACTAAGAAGAAGATGGCGATGGAGATGAGCATGAAGGTGAAGTAGAAGTCGCGGCGGCGGCTCTTCTTGTAGTACAGTCTGTCAACGATGACGAGATTAACAACTACACAGATTGTCAGTCTGACAAGCATTGCCACGAACGATTCTGACAGTGATAAAGAAAAAATGTCCATTTCTGTATGTTATTAGTTTTTGAATACATTGATAATTACTTTCCCGATGTAAGCCCGGCTCTCAGCCGTTCTACGGCATGAAGGCGTGGCTTGAAGCGGTTCTGCTTAAGCCCGGGATTGGTGAGGGCAGAGCCCATGCAGTACTTACTGAAGCCCATGGGCTTTATACGTAGCTCACGCAGCAGTCCAAGTATCGGTGAGGGTACCAACCCATCGCGTTTCAGCTCAATGATGGCAATCTCAGGCAAGGCAACGTCGAGACCTGTGGCTATGTTGTGGAAACACAGCGAGGTATCAATGGTCAGGCGTTCGGTCTTCATATTGTTCACCAGCGTAATACGGTTGAAGCGGTTTTCTATCTTCTCACCCATAATGTCTGGACTGTACCGCAGATACTGGCGCAGAAACCCGTCATACTCCGCGAACGTCTCGTCATGGCGGTCGAAGATTATGTCCCTCGTTGGGTTCATGGGGTCAAAGTCAAACATCGTAGTTCGTTTTTTCTTTGTACGGCCATGGTTGTTCTTCGTCTTCACCTCAAGGAAGTTCAGCCCGCTGTCCACATAGCTTCTTATCCTGAGTTTCTGTCTGTCGGTATGTCCTGCATGATGGCAGCCGAACATGTTGTAGTCTGGCGTGTCGAAGTAGAGTGTATAGTAGCGTCCTATGCGTCTGCTGTCAATTTCCTGCACACGATACTGCCACACGGCGAGCTTCAGCAACTTCCGCAACTGATCTGTCGTGGTGACGAACTTTGTATCAGTACGGTTCATTAGCCTGATACCGCTCATCTCCTCAAGTGTAATGGGTTGATAATTGTCTAAGATGTCCAGCATTGTATAGGTTAGTTTGTGCAAAGATAGTGCTTTAATTTATATAATCCAAATTAAATATGCCAAAAAACACAATTTCCGCAAATAACTCTCTCGCATTTTGTCCGTCACACAACAGTCTTCATATACCCGAGACCACGCAAAACAAAAAGGTGGAGAACAACGTTCCCCACCTTATCTATAATAAATATCGAGTCTTCAAACTCTCGAACCCTTCGAACCTCTCGAACCTTCGAACCCTTCGAACCCTTCGAACCTTACTTCACATTGCCAACCTCAATAAGATACTCGGCAATCTGCACGGCATTCAGCGCGGCTCCCTTGCGTATCTGGTCACCAGTAAGCCACAGGGTGATACCATTGTCGTTGGCAAGGTCCTTGCGTACACGGCCAACGTATACATCATCCTTGCCTGCGCTCTCAAGAGGCATAGGATAGACATACTGCTGAGGGTCATCCTCAAGGGTCACACCGGGAGCGGCAGAGAGAGCCTCGCGAACCTGACTGACAGTGAGTGGCTGTTCAGTCTCTACCCATACCGACTCGGAATGAGAGCGGAGCGAAGAGACACGCACGCAAGTAGCGCTTGTGCGCACATCACTGTGCATAATCTTGCGGGTCTCGTTGTACATCTTCATCTCTTCCTTGGTATAGTCGTTCTCTGTCATCACGTCTATCTGAGGAATAACGTTGTATGCCAGCTGATGTGGGAACTTGGCAACAGTCTTCACCTCGCCCGTCTCCACCAGTTCCTTATACTGCTGCTGCAGCTCTGCCATGGCGGCAGCACCTGCTCCACTGGCACTCTGGTAGCTGGATATGTGAATGCGCTTGATGTGGGAGAGCTTCTCAATAGGCTGCAACACCACAACCATCATGATGGTCGTGCAGTTGGGGTTGGCGATGATGCCACGTGGACGCACAAGGGCATCCTCAGCATTAACTTCAGGCACGACGAGTGGCACGTCGGCATCCATTCTGAAAGCGCTGGAATTATCTATCATCACAGCACCATACTTGGTGATGGTCTCTGCAAACTCCTTGCTTGTGCCACCACCAGCCGAAGTGAAGGCGATATCCACATCCTTAAAGTCATCGTTATGCTGAAGGAGCTTCACCTCATACTCCTTTCCCTTGAAGGTGTACTTGCGGCCGGCACTACGCTCCGAGCCAAACAGCACCAGGTCGTCCATCGGGAAATTTCTCTCTGCAAGTATGCGCAGGAACTCCTGTCCTACAGCACCGCTTGCACCAACAATAGCTACTTTCATAATTCGTCTATATAATTAATTTGTATACTCTCAGGGCGCAAAATTACAACTTTTATAGCAAATAACGCTTAAAAATGGAAGATTTATAGCTGAATATCAATATTTTTTTGCACCTTTGCACAACCAAATGGACTTTCGTGGCATTATGGCACATAAAGTAATGGCACCGACGACCACATATTTTATATATATAGAACATAACAATGCTGGCAGATATCACCAACTACTTTCCCATAACAAACCCGACACTGATATTCTTTGTCGTGATGATAATCATCCTGTTTGCCCCTATCATCATGGGAAAGCTAAGGATTCCACACATCATCGGCATGGTGCTTGCGGGCGTCATGGTGGGACAGTACGGCTTCAACATCCTTCAGCGTGATGACTCCTTCGAGCTGTTCGGCAACGTAGGTCTCTACTACATCATGTTCCTTGCTGCGCTTGAGATGGACATGGAGGGAGTGAGGAAGAATGTCAGGCGTATGCTCATCTTCGGTGCCCTGACATGCGCCATACCATTCGGGCTTACTTACGTCATGGGTATGGGGATGCTTGGCTACTCGGGTACGGCTGCACTGCTGCTGGGATGTATCATGGCCTCGAATACGCTCATCGCCTACCCTATCGTCGGGCGATACGGTCTGCAACGCAAGCCGAGTGTGACGCTCAGCGTGGGTTCGTCAATGATTTCGCTGTTTGCATCGCTCATCATTCTCGCAGCCATTGAGAATGCTCACGGAAAAGACTCTGGCGGGCTGTTCTGGCTATTGTTCGCCGCGAAGTTCATTGTCTACTGTGCTGGTCTGACATGGCTTGTGCCGAGGCTTACCCGCTGGTTCCTGCGCCGGTACTCCGATGCCGTCATGCAGTTCATCTTCGTCATGGCAATGCTCTTCATGAGTGCGGCCTTGGCCGAGGCGGCAGGTGTCAACGGCATCTGCGGTGCCTTCCTTGCCGGACTCATCCTGAACAGATATATCCCCCCCGTATCACCTCTGATGAACAGGATTGAGTTCATCGGCAATGCCCTCTTCATACCCTATTTCCTCATTGGTGTGGGAATGCTTATCAACGTGCGGTTGCTCTTTGGCGGAGGCGGTATCATCTGGGTAGTGACGTGCATTGTCATCTTCGGAACACTCGGCAAAGCCATAGCGGCCTACCTTGCCTGCTTCGCGTTCCGCATGCCCTTGTCGTCAGGACACATGATGTTCGGACTCACCTCCGCTCATGCGGCAGGAGCTATCGCCATGGTACTTGTAGGCATGAGGATAGAGACTGCGCCAGGGCAGTATCTTGTAGACGACAGCATGCTCAACGGTGTTGTCATGATGATACTCTTCACATGCGTCATATCAACGCTCGTAACAGAATATTCAGCACAGAAAATCACGCTTCGAGACAAGGAGTTCCCGCAAGAGGCACAGCAGGAAAGCGACGATGAGAAGATACTCATACCGGTGAAATATCCGGAATATGCCAACAGGCTCATAAACCTGGCCATACTGATGAGAAACCAGAAGCTCAACAGAAGCCTCGTGGCACTGAACGTGGTATATGACGATGCAAAGATGAGACAAAACCAAGCCCTCGGCAAGCAAATCCTACAGCAGGTAGAGCAATACGCCGCCGGCTCCGACGTGAAGATGCAGACGCAGGTACGCATAGCTGCAAACATCGCCAACGGCATCAAGCACGCATTCAAGGAGTTTCAGGCTTCGGAAATTCTCATCGGCATGCACATGCACGCGGAGGTGTCAAACAAGTTCTGGGGAGAGTTCCACCAGAGCCTGTTCAACGGACTCAACAACCAGATTATCATGGCAAGGCTTCACCAGCCTCTGACAACGATACGCAGAATACAGGTCGCCGTTCCGTCAAGGGCACAATACGAGCCTGGCTTCTACCGATGGCTTGAGCGCCTGGCACGCATGGCCTCCAACCTTGAGTGCCGCATAGTGTTCCATAGCCGCACTGACACCCTCGACCTCATAAGGGAGTTCGTACAGAACAGGCACCACGAGCTGAGGGCTGAGTATGAGCATATGGAACATTGGAACGAGATGCCGAGGCTCGCCACAACCATATCACAGGACCACATGTTCGTTGTGGTGACAGCCCGGAAGGGCACAGTGTCATACAAGAACGCACTCGACCGCTTGCCTGACGAGATTACCCGGTTCTTCAGTGGCAAGAACCTCATGATTATATTCCCCGACCAGTTCGGAGAGCAGATGGAGGCTATGACATTCGCCCAGCCGCAGCACACAGAGGAACGCTCGGCGTACGACGAACTAAGGGAATGGATAGAAAAGAAATTAAGATAAGAAAATGATAGACATCAAAGAAATAACCAAGAGCTTCGGCTCTCTGCAGGTCCTAAAAGGCATCGACCTGCACATAGGCAAAGGAGAGATAGTCAGCATTGTCGGTCCAAGTGGAGCAGGCAAGACGACCCTGTTGCAGATTATCGGAACACTCGACAAACCCAACTCGGGCAGTATCGTTGTCGACGGCATCGACGTATGCAGGCTTTCCACTTCAAAGCTCAGTGATTTCCGTAACAGACACATAGGTTTCGTATTCCAGTTCCACCAGCTTCTGCCAGAGTTCACGGCGCTCGAGAACATCATGATTCCGGCATTCATTGCAGGGAAGAGCACGAAAGAGGCCAAGACAAGAGCCATGGAACTGCTGGCCTTCATGGGACTGGAGGACAGGGCACAGCATAAGCCCAACGAGCTGTCGGGAGGAGAGAAACAGCGCGTTGCCGTAGCACGCGCACTGGTAAACAATCCATCCGTCATCCTTGCCGACGAGCCTTCGGGCAGTCTCGACTCAAAGAACAAGGCTGAGCTGCACCAGCTGTTCTTCGACCTTAGGGACAAATACGGACAGACATTCGTCATAGTGACTCACGACGAGGGATTGGCGAGCATCACCGACCGAACCATACACATGAAGGATGGACTAATAACCGAGGGCGAGGCACCACAAGAGCAGGAGACTGTTTAGTCCCCATCACTAACAAACGTCATTTTCTCCACATCATTTACATTTACCACATTATTATATATATGGCAAACCTGAAATTAGGCGACTACAACATCCTGAAAGTTGTCAAAGAAGCCAAAAGACCAAACCCACACTCGTTCAACAACGAGGAGACATTCGGCATATTCCTCGACGGAGGACACGAAGGCGACATTCTGATGCCGAAGAAGTATGTACCGGAAGGTACAAAGGTCGGCGACATGATTGAATGTTTCCTGTACCTCGACCAGGACGAACGGCTCATAGCAACGACAGAGAAACCTATAGCGAAGGCAAACGAGTTCGCATTCCTCGAATGCTCATGGGTAAACGAGTATGGAGCTTTCCTCGACTGGGGACTGATGAAAGACGTGTTCTGCCCTTTCCGCGAGCAGAAGAGGAAAATGGAGATTGGCAACAGCTACATCGTACACATCCACCTCGACGAGGAAAGCTACCGCATAGTGGCATCAGCAAAGATTGAGAACTATTTCTCCCAGGAAAAACCTGCATATAGACACGGCGAGGAAGTGGAGATAATGATTTGGCAGAAGACCGACCTGGGCTTCAAGGTCATCATCGACAATAAGTATCCCGGACTAATCTATCAGGGCCAAATCTTCAAGCACGTCACCACGGGCGACCGCATGACTGGCTATATCGACAATATCAGACCCGACGGAAAAATAGATGTCACCCTCCAGCCAACAGGCCGTAAGCTGACAGCCGACTTTGCAGAGACTCTTCTCGAATATCTGCACGACAACAACGGCGTGTGCCCACTGGGAGACAAGAGCGACGCCGAGGACATCAAGCGCACATTTCAGGTGAGCAAGAAAACATTCAAGAAAGCCGTTGGCGACCTTTACAAGCGAAGACTCATAACCATTTCCCCCGAGGGACTGAAACTCGTATAAGGTGGGGCTATTCATTCGCAAAACCTAATACTACAATAAATTACATTTTACGTAGGGAATTAATAGAACCCACCATAAGGGCAAATAATTAGGGTGTCCAGTTTGATGTACCCAAAATGGAACTGTTCCTGATTTATTCTGACTACTCGCTCACCAAAAACACATTGACCAGCACGCGCTGTAAGCGCAGAAGAACATAGCCCAGGGTAGAGCGCAGCGGCACCCTGGGTTATTTCATGTAGTTGATGGTCGCCCTGCTAAGGGCAAAAGCGTAGATAATGGCAGGATATATAACGCTTTTGCGCTTACAGCGCGCAGGGACAACAACCCACTACACCCAGGGTGTCGCTACGCTTTACCCTGGGCTATGAGCAGGTTGCCCTTTCAGGGCGTTAAAACACATGGGGAAGGAGACCTAAATTAAAGCTCCTTTCCAGGTTCACTGGCAAGCCCCTTTTCCAGCAAACGTTTGCGGGAGCGGATGCAAAGCTTTGCGTTGGTGGATGCAATGCTTTGCCCACGTCCAATGAACCACTATACAGTGACATGCAGAGCCTGGGCTGCATTGTTCGGCAAGCCTGTATGCCCCTCGATGAGGCATTCTGTCATAAGTCGTTTAAATAGGATGACTTTTCATAAACAGGAGAGTTTGAACTAAATAGTACGAGGGAGTCCATATCAGCTATGGGCTCCCTCGTGATGTCTAACAACGTGTAGTGCGGTAATTAGTTATTCGGCTATACAGATAGAAACTCTATTCAAGTCATTCTCTGCAAACGGCTGCTCACGCGAGCCCTTTGAGTCAGAGGTTATGCGGTCTGCCGCAATGGCATACTGTGTAGTCAGAGTGTTCACTACAGACTCTGCACGTTCTTTTGCCAGACGGTCGTTCACCCTATTGTTACCCGTTCCAGCATCAGCATAACCTGTGATAGAAATCTTAGCTTTCGGGTTTGCGTTGAGGTAAGCAACGATGTCTCTTACCTTGACAGTCTCGCTGTCGGCAATCTTTGAAGAGTTAATCTTAAAGAATATGTCGCGGCGCAGAGGTTCAACCTTCACCTCCTCAACTACAGGAGCAGGCTCCACTACTGGAGTTGTGGGAACAGGCTCTACAGCTACAGGCTCTTCCTTTACAGGCTCCTTCTTGGTATATGTCTTGCCAAGGTTGATGCGCAGACCAGCCAGTGCGTTGAAGTACCAGTCAGCATTGCCGGCCTTCTTCGAGTTGTAGTGGTCGCTCAGCACATTGGCATTTCCCTCAACGATGATGCTGACGGCATTGCTTACACGGAAGGACAGCTCCACGCCACCACGTCCGTACACGTTGGTCTTAGTACCGTCCCAAAGATATTCAAGATTGTAGGCATCCAGACGGTTTAGCTGTGCGGCAATGGCATTCACCTCGTCATTGTCAAAGGCAATGTTCACACCGCCACCAAGGAAAGCCGTAACGTTGAAAATGCGGTTAGGATTGTAGCCACAGAACGCATTGGAGAGGTTGAACATGAAATCAAGCCCGGGAGCCACATACTTGAACTTGTAGTCAGCGGTATAGGCAGGACTGCCCTGAGCGTCACGATAGTTGCTCCAGCCGCCCTTGCTCTGCCAGGCGTTGGCCTGAAGGCGGGTGGCGAACCAAGGAGTTACCTGCCAGCCCAAGGCGACCTGAACGTTAGGACTGAGCAAGTCACCGAACGATGCCTCGCCAAGGGTGTACTGCGCTCCACCAGCAACATTAACAAACAGGTGTTTCTTAAACTCGTACTCTGCACCATCCTTGTCTGTGTAAGTCTGGGCCGATGCTGTCGCACTGAAAGCAACCAATGCGGCAGCGATAATTGACTTAAGTGCTCTCATAACAAATGTGTATTTTTTTATGTTAATAAATGAGTTTCGAATTCTATTTTTGCTGATATTCTCATTCTTTGAAAGATATGCTCGCGCACATCCTTCAAAGAAGGGAGGTGCCAACCATCGCCTCATCGTACGCGAGCCATATCATGCTAAAAAATTGACTATGATGTGATATAAACTATCGCATCTGGATACAAATTAAAGTTCGTTCACACGTCACCTTCATCGCTTTGTTTAGGCTTATCGTGCTACTTCCCAAAAGAGTGTTTCTGTCCACGGAACTCAACGACGAACTGGTTGGACGAAAGAGCAACTATTGTTGCAGCTTCCTCTTGCTCTCCGTAGTTTGAGCCGTCACTTAATATATATGTGAGTTTGAGCTGTCCCTTTTCTATGCGCCAAGAATGGAACGTTATATCATCTATCTTACCAATACTGCAGGCCGAGCCATCCTCGTCTAAACGGATACCATTGCCACTCTTGTCATTCAAGAGCCAGATGCCTGTAAGCTCGGTTATATTTATTAATGTCGATATAGTCTTCTTGTTAAGGTCTGCCATGACGGCATATTTATTCTTTTGTGTTAGCGAGCCATGAATTTCCTTATCCTGCATGAGTTGTGATACTGAAAGCGTATACTGGCTCTTTGTCTCACTATCAGTAACAACGATGCTGTCACCTTTAGTTGATTCGAGAACCACCATGAGCGTGGGGTCCTTCGGTTTCGGCGCAGCTTTGCGGGCTGCATCAGCCTCTGTGCGTTTTATTTGTGTTGTGCTTCCATTGTTGCAAGAAGCAAAGGCAAGCAATGTGATGGAAAGGATAAACAACTTGAATAATTTCATGAATGCATTTCTCCTTTTGATAAACGGGGACGATGCCCCAACAATGTGAATTTTGAATGAAAAGGGGAGGAATGGAGCATCTCCATCCTCCCCAAGATAATTATGCGTGTATTTCTGATGGATAAAATCAGAGTCTGGGCATCTTACTTGTTCTCCTTAACCTTCACGCTGAAGTCGTAGGTAAGTACGTTGCCGTAGTAGTCCTCAACAGAGAATGTGAATGTTATAGGCTCTGTAGTGATTGAGCCAACACCGCCAGGAACAGTTTCAGCAGTCTCGATCTTGATGCCATTATCTGTAACCTCGATGGTCTTGAACAAGCTGGCGAACTGTGTATCCTTGAGTTTAACAGATGTGCTCTTGATGCGGTTGTCGCGGTTGTCACCGAAGTAGATGATGTCATCAGCAACAGAGGTTGATGGGTCATCAGCATTGATCTCGTCATCACCGATAAGGATAGCTGAGCTTGGGTATTCAACCTCGTAGGTTTCGTTCTTCCACTTGAAGTTAGCCCATGCGATTGCACTCTTGAAGACAACGGTGAACTCGTAAGGAGCATACCAGAGAGACTTAACACCGAAGCACTCAACAGCAACCTGAAGCTTATACTGATGCTCTGACTTGTATGCGACAGCCTTGGCAGGTACTTCCATTGTGTAGTCTGTAGCAGCAGTTAACCAGTTCAGTCTCCAAGCGTTAACTGGCTTATAATCCTTGTATATGCTGTTAGTCTGCTCGTAATCCTTCTTGTCTGTGTAGTCGAAGCTAATCACGCAGCCATCAGCGTTATACCAATCCTTATTGAATGCGGCGATGATGTTGTATGTAGCGTCGTATCCACCAGTAACCTGCTTGTGGTTGTTAGCCCATGCAGTAAGCGTCTTGCCTGCGAGGCCCTCAGCTGTGAGGTTCTTATCGTATGGCAAGAAGTAAGCTGGGTTAGGACTGATGAGAGAAGCGTGATGGTTAGGATACTTCATTTTAAACTTGATAGGCAGCTTGCTTACGAGGTTGCCATTCAGGTCATAAGAATACATCTCAAACGTATACTCTTTCTCAACCTTGATGCTTGCAGGATCATAAGTGAATATCATGTTCTTAATCTTCTGTACGTTTGCAACTGTAAGATTTGAAACAGAACCAGAGTTGGTCTCGTTCATGTTAATTGTTGCAATCGGAGTCTCATCAATCCACTTAGGATTATTTGTCTTCTCTGCTGAGCGGAACTCAACGGTCTTAATCTTGCAGTAGTCTGTACCAACGGCCTTAATCTCAATCTTGTTGGTGTTCTCATACCACAGCTTGTTGGATGCAGCTACAGCGATGCAGTTAGCCTCAACCTGGAAGTCTGTCTTGCTGTCAGCCTTAAGGCCATTAAGCATAGTGTTTACGCCACTCTGATATGGAGTATGCTCGATGGTTACAACACCCTCCTCGAAGAGAGTCTTTGCGAACATAACCTTGATGTCGGTTGAGTAGATAGTACCATCATAGTTCTGGATGAAGTAACGGAATGTCACGGTAGAACCGATGAAGTTGTATGCACCCTCTGCATCTGGTATGGTAACAGTTATCTGGTCGAATCCAGGAGTATCCTCCTCAAAGATTGTGTTAAGGATGCCTACGTTAGCAGCATCGATAGCCTTCTTGAGATTCTTGTAGGTGTCACCTGTCTGAGCCTGATTGCGTGCGTTGCTGATAGCAACAACCTCAACATACTTCCTGTAAACCTTTGCACTTTCCTTTGTCTTACCAAACTCAGTGTTCTGTGGGAGAAGGTTGAACTTACCAGTCATAGGATTACCGAATTCGGTTGTGAAGCGTGCATCACATACAGTTGGATGTGTGGCATCAGCACCTACAGGCTTAATCTCTGGAGCTGTCTGTACACGTGCGTCAACAACATTGAGGTTGAGTGCATACTGAGAGTAAACGCTCTTTACAGTAACCTTACCCTCCTTGTCAGCCTGGTTGTAGCGTGTGAAGAGAGCGTAAGAGTTTGCGAAGCCTGCATGCTTTGAATCACGGAGAACATCAGAGTTGGTAATCAAGCTCTGATAGAGACCGTTTGCAGGAGCCTCGTCAGCTGCACGGGTGATAGGAGACTTGCGTGTAGAAGCCTCAGGAGCAGAGATTGCGATGTTGGCAGGAGCTGCCATCAGGCTGTTCTCAAGGTTGATGTTGGCCTTGTCTGTGAAGTTTACGTTTGTAGGATTGATGGTGTAGTAAACTGGACCAGCAAGACGCTCTACGTTCCACTTGCCAACAATAAGGTTTTTCTTTGCACCGGCAGCATTCTTGTATGGGAACCATACGAGAGTCTTCGAACCAGAAAGCTCTGTGAAGGTCAGACCTGTAAGACCAGTCTTGTTTACATCAGAAACAACCTGAGCCTGTACAATCTCCAGCTGCTCATCCTGAAGGATAAGACCTGTGATGAGGTTGTTGAGGTTCTCTGCAAGGATATCAAGATACTTGTTGATCTTGCTAACTTCACCCTGAAGAGCAGTAATGGCCTCAGCATTTGCTTGGATAGCAGGCTTTACATTATCACGAATGTCATTCTGGATGTTCGCAATAGCTGTTGCATTAGTCTGAATGTTACCAGCGTTGGTGTTGATATCCGCTGTATGCTGGGCAATTGTGTTTTCAGCAGCAGTCAACTTGTCACTCAGCTCAGGAATCTTATTCTCAAGGATGTCGCTAATGCTTGCCTGATTAGCCTCGATAAGACGCTGAAGCTCTGTATCCTTTTCAGAAAGAGCTTCGTGAGCAGTGTTATTTGATTCCTTAAGAGAATTGAGCGCAGACTCAAGGGCGGTAAGCTTTGCGATATTGTCCTGAACCTGCTTGTTAGTTGTAGCGAGCTCATCCTTAACACCTGCTAAAGCAGTATTTGTTGCTTTAAGGTCCTCGGTAAGCTTGTTTATTTGCTGCAATGCTTTCTCAAGTTGATCATTTGTCTCACCGAGACCTTTAGAAAGTTTCTCTAGATTAGCCTTGTTCTCCTTAGCAAGTTTGTCTGCCTCTCCTGCAACTCCAGCAGCTGCGTCAGCAGCAGCCTTAGCCTGCTCGGCAAGCGTATAAGCAGCGTCAGCCTTTGACTGAGCGGCCTGAAGCTCACCATTTTTAAGGTTCTCGATAGCTTGCTCAATCAGAGCAGCTGATGCATCAACAGCAGCCTTCTTTGCCTCAGCAGCCTGAATCTCAGCGTAGCCGTTAGCATCGTTTGTAGCATTCTTGATGGCCTGAGCCAACTCCGCAGCTGCATTATCGCAAGCTGTCTTGTTGGTAGCAAGAAGTCCTTCAAGTTTCTGGATCTCAGCACTCAAGTTTACACCTGAAGCGTCAATCTGAGCCTGCAAGTCCTTGATGTCGTCATCATAGTCCTTACAAGACGTGAATGTGGTCGAAGCCACTGCAAGTGCTCCGAACATTAACGCACTAAAAATTTTTCTTTTCATACGATTAATTTTTGTTAGACATATTTATTTAATACAAATATTTGTTCCAATCTCTGCCCAAGAAATCTAAATCAGAAAAGAAAAAGGTTCATCCGACATTTCGAGTGATTACCATTTATAGCAGTGTGCTCTATGTTGGTTACCTTCATTGCTGATAAGGTTATAAATCTTGTCTGTGGCGTATTCATATTTGCGGTTCATGCTATATCTCGAGTGACAATATATTGTTGCGTGGTCTATGCATATATATATCATTGCCGATAAGGTTAATAACCTTAAGGCCGTAAGGTTAATAACCTTTCAGCCGTAAGGTTATTAACCTTATCAGGGATGCAAACGTATTCAT
>NZ_NPJH01000040.1 GCF_002251365.1 Prevotella sp. P3-122 | reverse complement strand
TTTCGGTGTAAGGCATTGATTTTTAACAATTGACCATTTATTCACGTTTCTTTAATATACTTTGAAAATCAGCACGTTACGGCATTTTTTACCATATAGGTCAGACACGAAAGACTTTATTCCTCAATATATAATATGTCAGTAATAAAGGACTTGATAGAACAAATTGAAAACCCGGAGTTGCGCATGCGTGTGCAACAAGAGGTGGACAAACTAAATAAGCAGCGCAAGTTTGGACTTGTGTTTGAGGAACATACTCCCGAGAACACTCCTCTTTTCGATGTTCCCGTAAAGCGTGGCTTTTTAGTAACACAGCGACGAAAGCTGACCAAAGCTGGAAGGGAAAAAGAAGAGTCGGTGGAGTACTATGTTGTCGTCAGTATGGATGGAGACAATGTTGTTTGCGAGCATACTGTATCGCATGAGCAGGTAACGATGGCAAAAGGAGAAGTCGTTGTCGTTGCAAAACTCGGTGATCCTATCTATCCTTACCTGAAGCCAATGGGTAGTGTGCAGAATGCTCCTGATAGCGAGTTATGGCACACACTTATTGAGGCAGACAACTATCATGCTCTTCAATTGTTAGCATATCTTTATGCTGGACAGGTAGATTGTATTTATATTGACCCACCATACAACTCAGGTGCAAGGGATTGGAAATACAACAACGACTATGTTGATGGTAATGACAGCTACAAGCATAGCAAATGGCTTTCTATGATTGAGAAGCGCTTATTGCTTGCAAAGAAGTTGCTGAATCCTAATGATTCTGTACTTATCGTAACAATTGATGAGAAAGAATACCATCATCTTGGTTGTTTGTTGGAGCAAATGTTCCCACAAGCAAGAATCCAGATGATTAGTAGTGTAATTAATCCTGCAGGTGCTGGCAAACCATCAACTTTTTATCGTACGGACGAATACATATATTATGTACAGTTGGGTTCCAATATTGTATTGCCTGAGTCACGACAACAGGAGAATGTACCTGTTGTTTGGGATACACTTCGTAGATCAAATGCAAAGAATACTAGAGAAAATACTAAGAACCAATTCTATCCAATTTATGTTAATGACGCAACACATCAGATAGAATTCATAGGATTGCCTTTACCTCTTGAAATTCCAATAGAAGATGCACCAAAGAGAAATGGATGCACTTCAGTTTATCCAATTAGAGACGATGGGACAGAAATGATGTGGGGATGTAAAAGAGAAGAATTACAAAATAGGCTTAATAATGGTTTTGTGCGTGTAGGTAAATATACACCACATAAGCCTCAGAAGTATGTTATTAGTTATCTGACAGGGGGAATTATTGATGATATTAATTCTGGTAAAGCGATCACACTTGGAAGAAATGAAGACGGAACAATTAATGCATATTATCCAACGGGGCGCGATCGTATGCCAACAACTAATTGGCAAAGACCGCTACACGATGCGCAACAGTATGGTTCTAAGTTGATAAAACCAATGATTGGAGACAGATTCACATTCCCAAAATCTTTGTATGCAGAAAAGGATTGTATTTCGATCGTTATGGCTAACAAACCAAACGCCCTAATCCTTGACTTTTTCGCTGGTTCAGGAACAACCCTTCATGCAGTCAATCTTTTGAATGCAGAAGATGGTGGTCAACGTCGTTGCATAATGGTTACCAATAATGAGATTGGCGAAACAAAAGAAAAAGAACTGGTACCTCAAGGTATTTTTCCTGGTGATGAAGAATGGGAAAAGTGGGGTATCGCACGCTATGTAAACTGGCCAAGAACAGAATGCTCTATCAAGGGTGTTGATGTGAACGGCAAACCAATAGAAGGCGAGTACATAACAACAAATACCGAAAAGAAGTTTACAGATAGAAATATCAGTCAGATAGATTTCTTTGTAGAAGAGCCGAATCTTACAAAAAAGAAGAAACTTGTTACGTTCATCAACAAACAGAAGGACGTAAAACTTCCAACAATGAAGGAGGATGCTCCTTATCTCTTGGCTGAAGAAGATGACTCTTGCAATGCAACGGTTCTCTTTGATGTTGAAGTCTCAGAAGAATGGCTTGAAGCTCTTGATGGACATGATGAGATTACAAATATATACATTGTTACTTCAAAGGGAACTGTATTCAAGAGAATCAAGGAATCTGTGGTGGAACTGCTTGGGCAGGTAGAAGAAACCATACCTGTAAAGATGCCTATGGCTGACGGATTCAAAGCCAATGCGTCTTATTTCAAACTCGGTTTTCTCGACAAGACTTCTGTTGCTCTTGGTCGTCAGTTTAAGGAGTTGCTTCCTCTGCTCTGGATGAAGACAGGTGCAAGAGGAGAGTGTCCTGAATTGGCAGAAGAGGAATTGCCACAGATGATGATTTGCGAGAAGAATCACTTTGCAGTTCTCATTGATGAAACTGCATACCATGCGTTTGAGAAAGAAATGCAGGACAAGAAGGACATTATAGACACTGTGTTCTTTGTGACAGATTCAAACCGAGGATTCAAGGAAATGACGGAGGGCATCGGTGTTGACAAAACATATCAGCTCTATCGCGATTACCTTGACAATTTCCGTATCAACAACATTAAGTAAAAAGAAGGACGAACGATGAAAGTAACATTATTTCCGTTTCAACAGATAGCAGTAACCTCTCTTCGTCAGGCTTCCGCAGAGGCATTGGGAGGTTATCAGCGCACACATACACCGCAGATTGTTAGTTTTACGGCTCCTACAGGTGCAGGTAAGACTATCATCATGTCTGCCCTAATTGAGGATATTCTCTTTGGTACGGATGTTTATCCTGACCAGCAAGATGCTATTTTCCTTTGGATTTCTGACTCTCCAGAACTCAACCTACAGTCAAAGCAAAAGATAGACCTGAAGGCTGACCGTATCACTTTACAGCAGACAGTAACAATTGAAGAGTCAGGTTTTGACCAGGAGATTTTGGAAGACGGACACATCTACTTCCTCAATACCCAGAAACTGTCAACATCCTCTAACCTTTGCAAGTATGGTGACACTCGCCACTATACTATTTGGGATACACTCCGCAATACCATTCAGGAGAAGAGTGATCGTCTTTATGTCATAATAGATGAAGCTCATAGAGGCATGCAGGGACGTAAAGCAGGTCAGGCAACCACAATCATGCAGAAGTTCATCATGGGAGATCGTACAAATAATCTGCCTGTGATGCCTGTGGTTATCGGTATGTCTGCAACAATCCAGCGATTCAACACACTTGCAGGTAATACGACATCCACAATTCAGAGGGTGACTGTAGAAGCAGAACAGGTAAGACGTTCTGGTTTGCTGAAAGATCAGATTATCGTAAACTATCCAGAGGAAGGTGCTACCACTAATGAGATGGCAATACTTCAAGCTGCTACCGATGAATGGGTGGACAAATGGAACCATTGGCATCAGTATTGTTATGAGCAGCATTATGCTTATGTAAATCCTGTTTTCGTTATTCAGGTAGAAAATAGTAATCATGACAGTCGTTATTCTGACACAGATCTTGCAGAATGCCTCCGTAAGATAGAAGCTCGTATAGGTAAGAAATTGCAGGAAGGCGAAGTTGTTCACACCTTTGGACAGACAGCATCGGACATTACTATAAATGGACTTGACGTAAAGTATAGAGAACCATCACAAATAGCTGATGACAGAAAGATTAAAATCGTTTTCTTCAAGGAAAACCTCTCTACTGGATGGGATTGTCCTCGTGCAGAGTGTATGATGTCATTCCGTAGAGCTAATGATATAACAAACATCGCACAGTTGCTCGGTCGTATGGTAAGAACACCTATGCAGATGCATATAGCTGTGGACGACTCGCTTAACAATGTACATCTTTTCTTGCCAAGATTCAACCAAGAGAATGTCCAAAAAGTTATTAACGAGTTGCAAAATGCAGAGGGTGCTGATATTCCTGTTGACATGTCGGCAGAGTCGATGGAGAATCCAACAACTGAGACTTTGAGCATACGACCAACAAGAAGGGTAGAAGTGCAAAGCCCAAACGCACAAACTCAGACACAATCAACAGCGAGTGAACAAAATGTGCAATCTGTTCAACAAGAGGAAGTGACCAGGCAAGATTCTGAAAACAGACAGGAATCCATTGTGCTCAATACTCCAACAATAGATACCATACCTTCTGTAACTACAATAGACAACTCAGTAGTAAATACGGAAAGCACAAATCAAGAATCCATATCAACGGAAACTGTCGTTGACCTAGTACCTCAGAAGATCACAGATAGCGAGACGCAAAGTCCAGAACAAGAAAACGAACCTCAATATGAGGCAACTTCTGAAGAATATATACCTCAATACATAGAAGAAATCGTAGTAGATGGTATTCCTCGTGATGAGATTATGAAATTCATCAATGATTCTGGTTTACTTTCGTATGATATTCGTACAGTTCGAATAACCAACTATCTGAGTTCGCTGTTCTCTATCTGTAGATTCCTCTCGCAGACAGGTCTGAATGCAGTTGAAATAAATAGCGTGAAGCGTGAAATCATAAACAAGATTCATGACTATGCCGAGGGATTGAGAAATTCAGGTAGGTATGATGCTTTAGCCAACAAAGTAATGGAATTCAAATTGGCTTCACAGGCTTTTGATGTATTTGGAAACCGAATAACTGATAATCCACTCGGACCGTTATTCTCGGCAACAGATACCGACCTTGACCGTCAATTGCGTCTGGCTGACAGCAAACTGCATAATGAAGGTATAGCCCAATTGTACGGAAACCTCTTTTATAATCCTGACAACGAAAATGAATTCAAGATAGATGTTATCCTCTTTGCAGTTGAACAAAACTGTATTGATGGACTCATGGAATACGCTAAGAATAAGTTCCATGACCTTGTGGATCAATATCGTCGTCAAATTATTACGCTCGATGAACGTGACCAAGAGAAGTACAATAGAATAGTATCGAATGGTGATGAAGTGAGTGAACATAACTTCCGTTTGCCAGAGAACATAAATGTTAGTCTTGAGATAAATGGAAAGAAATACAAGAAACATCTCTTCGTTGATTCTAATTGTGAAGCAACATTCCGACTGAATGGTTGGGAAGAAGCTCTTCTAAAAGAAGAAATGGAACGAGAAGATTTCGTGTGTTGGTTGCGTAATCCTTCACGTAAACCTTGGGCTCTCTGTATGCCATACGAAATGAACGGTCAGATTAGAGCTATGTACCCTGACTTTATTATAATAAGGAAAGATGCAGCTGGATATTTGATTGATATACTTGAACCACACGATCAAACAAGAACAGATAACTTGCCAAAGGCTATTGGCTTAGCAAAATATGCAGCAAGGAATCCTGGTGCGGGTAGAATACAATTAATTCACATGAATGGTGGTGCTCTACGCAGACTTGATTTGTCAAGAAGCCAAGTTCGTGATAGAGTATTAATCGCTTCTTCTGATCATGACTTGAACAACGTATTTACAAGTTACATGGAATAATGGCATAGCAATTTGTTATACGTATATACCGTTGTGAGGTTTGACAAAAACTTCGTAACTTTGCACCACAATTAGGAACATATATCTCTTTGTAAATTAAGTTTATTAGTATGAAAGCTGAAACTCCAAGTATCAATGGCGTATTTATGAACTCAACAGTTCTGAGAATACCTTTCTTCCAGCGTCAGTACGTTTGGGGAGAAAAAGAATGGGAACGTTTTGTCAATGACATGGAATCCTTGGTTGGACTCCGTAAAAAATATTTCCTTGGTTCTCTCATTTTTAAGGAAGAGAAACCAACAAAAGAAGAGGCTGACTATGGTGTTAGCGAGAAGTATACAGTAATTGATGGTCAGCAGAGATTGACTACTTTGTCAATATTCTTGAAGGCTCTTAATTCGTTGCTCGTAGATGACCAGCTGCGTAATAATTTTCAGTCATCTTTCTTTATTCAGAATGGTCAGCGCAATCCGGTTTTGCATCACAGTATCAATGATCGTGCTGCATATCAAGAGACCATGTGGGGTAATCCTCTTACTCCTTATGAGGATAAGCGAGTTGTAAAGGCATACCATTTCTTCCGCGACAAACTTGTTGGTAGAGGCCAATCAGAGTTAAAAGCTCTTTGGATGGCTGTGATTGGACGAATTAAGTTTGTTGAGATCATTCTTGATGACCAAGATGACGAACAACAGATTTTTGACACCATTAACTCTCTTGGTGTAGATCTTACTATTGACGAGTTGATGAAGAACTTCCTCTATGATGTTAATGAGGAAGAGGCTTATGTAAACAATTGGAAGCCAGTATTTGATGATACTGCATCTCGAGATTTCTGGGGAACAAGTGATGCTGCTCGTAGCCAGGCTGCTACTGATGAAAACAAGGTTATATCTAACTTCTTCTATGACTTTGTTCGCATCAAGATGTGGGATTACGAGGGGCAACCAGGATTTGACCGTAAGGCTTTCGTACAAAAGAGTCAGATATTCTCGACTTGCAAGGCTTTTGTTGAGGTCTTTGGAACTGATAAGCAAACTCTTGCAAATGAGATTATTGAGTATGCTAAGTTGTACAAGAAATATTTGAACAAGAAAAACCTTGATGTTCGCATTCCTATGACATCTGGTATCGAACGAGTTGCATGTATTGCAATGACAAAGGATTCAACAATTACTCCTTATTTGCTTTATGTTCTTAAGAATGTAAATGATTTGCAAGAACAAAATAAGATGTTTGAATTCTTAGAGACTTATCTTGTTCGCCGAATGGTAGCTCTGCCTGTTAATGCCAATAAAATGGCAACAGAGTTTTATACAGAACAACTCGTTGCAAAACAGATTGATAGTTGCGATGAGCTGAAGCAGTATATAATGAATATTAGCGAGGATAAGAATATGCATATGCCTTCTGATACAGAGATTGCTACCAATATACATCAAACAATCTTTGGCGATGAATCCACTCCTCGTTTGATTTTCTATCTACAGGAAACTCGTAATCGTTATCAGCACACAGGCGGTTATAATTACTTCTTTGCAGAGTACATCATTCCAAAGCCATGTAAGGCAAGTGAAAGAAACTATCCTCCTCATGCAGATGATATGCTCGAACAGGAACGTAAGACAAAGACAAAGACCATTGGAAACTTCATTTTGTTGGAAAAACCAAGAGTAGAGAACAATCCCGACAAGGAAGCTGATGATCAGGAAAAGATGATAAAGGCGCTCAAGAGAGTAGCAAATGAGGCATTTGCTGACAAGAGTCAAGTAATGAGACAATATGTTTCTACCCTTATCTGTTCTAACTGGTTTAACACTAAGGCTAATTGGGACGAAACTGCAATTCAAATTCGTAATTGCGGTTTCGCTTCAAAGGTTGTTCCTCAGGTTTGGCCACTTTAATTTTGCTTGAATCATCGTGATATAATTTAATGCATTCCATAATCCCCGACATCATTCATAAGAATGGTGCTGGGGATTGCAGATATTTCAAGTTCAAAAGAATAAGTATTGCAAACATAACTAAACAGTTCTGTTGTGACTAGGATACAAAATGTTAACGACTCTTCTTCACAAGGTTACGAACTTGCGCAAAGTGAGTTTGGAAAACTAAGTGAACGCCCTCAATCAAGCAAAGATTGGGTGGACTTCTTTATCAATTCAACAAAAGAGAACTATGATGTGTACTTTTGTAGTGGTGTTGCTGCCTTTATTACAGAAAAGGAAGTTGCATCACTTGATATGCGCACGTTCAATAAAGAGTTGGGGCAATTGGCAAATGCTTTTGGTCAGTATTTGCATGATTCCCGTATGGTTGACAGATTGCTTAATGGGGTAGTTGAAATTCCTGTTGAACTTCGTCCTGATTATACATAGGATTCTATATTTGGTAGTGGTACTGGCAAGTTAGGCAGAATATATATGGAGGAAGTCGGGATGCACATGTATCTGCCACATTGTGATGTGTATGATACGGAAAATCCTGATAAGTTGTTATGCAAAGGTGATCAGTTTGACGCAACTTCTTGTAAGCTTTCAGAACTCCTGACTATTCTCCAAACCTTACTAGATTCTAATAAACAGAACTCTGAACTATCAGATGCAATTGAACGCTGTAAAGAGTTTGAAAGTGGCGCAGGAACGCTTCCTGGTTTATTAAGGAAATATGGTATAGGTGTAGTAAATCTATCAACAAATGGTTGGCATCGTGTCAATTATCAAAACATTCATGCTGAATCCATGTTTATGGTGTTAGGTGATAATAATCATATCAATGTCTATCTGGAACCAGAACCATGGTTTAAGGCTGAAAATAATCCGTTCGATGCAACAAAGAAATGTTTTGACGTAACAGATTTTATAAAAGAAGGATTGAGCAGGGCTAAGAATAAATTAAAGCAATTGAACAAATCATGATTGACTATCTAAAGCAATATAACGAAAATATTCCTTACTGGCTAAAGAACTATAAGGAAGGGATGGATGTAGCATTCGATACTGTTATGGGCGGTAGAGTAGGGTATTATCCAGGAAGTGGGTTCGATGGCAATCTTGTTGCTGTAGCGAACAAGGCTCATTGTGTCCATTCCTTCTTGTATGTTGACTATCTGGTCAAGAAGGAAGAATTGGAAAATATGATGGATAAGGGTTCGTTCCATGGCAATCACTCTATCGGAAGGATAGAATGGTCTGAACTGGACATTATGCCGAATGGTTCGTTTCCAATCACTGTAAACTACACACCAAGAATGAGTCCGATGCATTTTGTTGACAAAACCATTGAGCCATATTGCTTTACAGAGGTTCTTGAAAGGAATGCTGATAAAGATGATGAGTGGGGTGCTGAGCGATTTTCGATAACCTTTCTGTTTGCTGATGGAATTGCGACATACTTCCAAATGTTTGTGAAGCAGTTCGTCAAGGCGCCATGGCTCTTTCTGTTACAAGACCATGGTTTTGGTTGCAATTATGATAGATTCGGAAAGGACGGTTACCTCGATGCTATCATTCGTGAATCAAACTCTGTTTTGATAATTAGAAACTATGGAAGATTGTAAATTCAAACATATCATAAGAACTGTATATCTGCTCCGAATGCGTAAAGGGCAGATTGAAGTTGCTCTGGAACCAGACAATGACGGTAGGTTGACATTCCCAACTCATATTATCAAAAAGGGAGAACAAACTTATCATGGTACTTTATATAAAACAGAGGACAAAGATGACCTGATTCTATTTTCGTACGTTACGGAGGATCCTAAAAGTGGCATCCACAAGCCCAAGAGAAGTGTATGGAAGAGAGCTATGGATTCATTTGATGAGAAAATGCCTGACAATGAACTGGCTAAGTGCATAGTGATGTTCCAAATTATACTTGATAATTATGAGAAAATTTCAGGATGTTCTGACGAGCACGACCTAATGAACTACTATGAGAAGTTCAAGACTATCATGTTGGAAAAGGCTCGCAGAGAATACATATCGGAGATTAAGGCGTATATTAAAGGTTATATGCCGATGATCTTTGATGCGATTTTCGTACCCATGGATAATGAATTGTTGAAGAAGGAGCTGGAGACAATGGCACACTTTAACCCCAAAGAACCATCTGAGTTCGTTTCTAACTATTCAGAAGAAACGAAGAAGATGAGTGAATTCAAGTACTACTACCATATTGATTATAAGGATTTTGGAGGAGGAATAAAATCAATTGGTATCTGGCAACCACGCGAAGATTTGGATTTTTTAGATGAATATCCCATTGATTGACATCTTACAGAAATCCTGTCCGAGGCGGACAGCTCGATAGTACCAGTTGTGGTCTCACGGAAGAGCGCTCCGATGGTCTCGTAGGCCTCAAATCGCTTCACCGTACAAAGTATGTTATACTGCATCATGGTCAGCGTGAAGCTGGCAATCTGCGCAGAGAAGTGTACGCTCTGACATCTGCCGAAGTCGAGCAGTTGCTTGCAATCGTGATAAGCCACCTCGGTAGTCCGGCGGTTAGCGTACGTCCTGTACGCTTTGAGAAAACTGAGCGAGAGATCCGTTGTGAGCAATCCATTCCAATGCCCATTCCTGCCTCGCTTCGAGAAGAACAGACGCACAGTGGTTCCGGCAAACTTCACGTCGATGGTGCAGTAGGTACATCTGAACGTTCGGTTATGCTTGGTGGGTCCCTGCTTCTGGAGCTTCTTGATAATCTGGTTGGCTGTAAGGTCTCCCCACTGGGTATGATACTTGGTCTTGCCCAGCTTGATCATACCTGTCAGGTGGCACTTGATGTGGCGGCTGGTAATCAGGCGGACGAAGTCTGCACAGGTAAACCGGTTGTCAACCGAATCGGATGCCGCGCTTGATGGCGTGCTTCACCATCTCGATGGCCTTTTCGATCTTCGACATCGTGTACTCCTTGACGCGTTCCTCGACAGCCTCTCCGCTATGATCCTTGCTGTATCGGGCTTTGCGCTGCTTGTCCGTCAGCCCCTGCTTCTTGTCAGGCTTGCGGCCCTCCTCGACATGAAGCGAGAAATCGAGGAACAACTGACTCATGCCATCGCTCAGAAGCAGCGTCAGACATTTGTTGCCAAGGATGGTCTTGTGCTCAATGTGAGAGTACACCTTGCCGATGAGTTCACTCTTACGTCCGCTCTTTGGAGCGTCAGTGTCATCGATGATAAGGCAGACTGGCTTGTCATGCTCAGCCTCTGTGCTGTGGCTAATCTTACCAAATTGATTGTTCAGTCATATTTGGATTTCAGCTCTCCTGCAAGATACTTTTCGTACTGGTCAATGAGAAGGTTCTTCCTTCTTGCTGAAATTGGAAGGGATGGATTCATTGTCGCTATTGTAGGCGAATAATCTATATCTCCAAAGTCATAAGGAATCACTTCGTATGTATCAAGATGGTTCCCAAACAGATATCCAAGACTATGGTCTGATACATCGTAATCCGTATGGGTGGACAGGTAGTTCTCCAACTTCCGTGACATTTCCTCTTTAGTGGGAGGCGCTTTGACTACGATGGCTAAACAAACAACGTTGTCACCCCAATAGTTATTGCCGGGATAACCGAATACTTCCACAATGTCACCTGGCTTGAATCGGATTTCCTCAGGCTTTCGTCCAAAGAACATACGCTTTTTACCAAGGTAATGTCCCAGTTCTGACTTACCACCAGGGTATGGTGCTTCCCTCTGCATGATATTGGCATAGTCGTTTATACCCCAAAGTGTTCCATCAGGAAGATAGATGCGCTCTGAAAAACTATCAGCCCTCAAATGCTCAGACACCTGTATTCCAACCGGTATTTCGACGATAACATTGGCATAGGTGTCATTTGAATGATAGGGTGAGTAATCCATAATGTATTCCTCTGCCTCTGTCAAATTATTAAAATATATCGATAGATGCGAATCTAATTTGAACTCTGGCCAGTGACACTTTTTAATGTTATGATACTTGTAATTGTACCGCGTAACCTTATATATGCTCTGTATATGTAAATCTTTCGCTTCGTTCATTTTATGGAATCTCCTTTGGTAAGTAATTAACGTGAGTTCGACGAAATATAAGTGCTTGAAAATTTGGTGATTAGCGAAAATTGTTGTAACTTTATAGTGTTGAAATACAAAGAATTACAAACAATAATCGCTATGATCATCGAGGACAAAGTTACTGAAATTTTCTGTATTGCAGATGATTTTTGCAAGGTTTTTGATGCCATGATGGAAAAATATACACTGAAAGCAGATAAGAAACGGCAATATCATCGCAAGTCAACCATGTCAAAGGCTGAAATTATGGTAATCATGATACTGTTTCATGATTCAGGCTACCGTTGCCTGAAACATTTCTATATAGAAAAGGTATGCAGACATATGCGTCACCTCTTCCCGAAAGTTGTCTCATACAACCGATGGAGCAGCGAGAGCAGAAGCCAAACTTGTTTGGATTATGCCGAGTCGCGACAGAGGAAGACTATAGTCAACCGATTCGTGGAACTTGAAAAGGAAGTAGCCATCCCTTTGTCTCTATTCATCAAGAAGGTGCTGCTCGGAAAATGTACTGGCATAAGTTTCGTGGACAGCACTCCCCTTAGAGTATGCAGGAACCAGAGGATACATATCCACAAGGTATTCAAGGGCATTGCGCAAAGAGGCATGTGCTCCATGGGCTGGTTCTTTGGGTTCAAGCTTCACCTGATATGCAATGAGAAGGGAGAATTGCTCAACTTTATGATAACACCGGGTGATGTGGATGACAGGAAACCTCTTGAATATAAGGCTTTTGTGGAATTCATATATGGAAAGCTCGTTGGCGACAAAGGGTACATTGGCAAGCGTCTTTTCGAAAGGCTCTTTGTGGATGGCATACAACTTATAACGATACTGAAGAGCAACATGAAGGGAGCATTGATGTCCGTATCCGACAAACTGCTTCTCAGGAAGAGGGCTATAATAGAGACGGTGAATGACGAGCTGAAGAACATTGCTCAAGTTGAGCATTCGAGACATAGAAGTTTTGGCAATTTCGAAGTCAACCTTCCGGGAGGTATAGCTGCATACTGCTACTTCCCAAAGAAACCATCCATACGAGTACAGACCGTTGATATTTCAAATGACAGACAGCTTACTTTATTCTAAAGTATATTCGTCGAACTCACGTTAATTCTATATAGTTGCCATAAATAATTCTTCTGAAGTTTCCTTTATTCTGGATTCGCCAATCAATCCTGATACATACTTCTGGGGAATGGAACTAAAACCAAACTTGGCGCCAAGAATAGCACATGCAACTGCAGCATTGGTATCGGCATCACCGCCAGCATTGACAACTTGCAGAAGTCCATCCTCGAAAGTCTTACAATGCCACAACGACCAGAGGGCTGCCGAGAGAGTCTTTAGGGTATAGCCCTGTTCTAAGCCTGTGAGTTCAAGACTCTCAATACCAGTAGAGTCGTTTGCAATTTCAATGAATGGACGTATGCGGTCATCGTATTTATCAGATATTTGTAGAATATTGTCTATAGAAAGCTCTTTTCCCTCATATACAAGTGAATGAATTATCTCACTGACAATCACGCAGGAGCCGATGCAACGAGGGTCAGGGTGGGTCAGTTTGCAGATATTCTCAGCATGTATAGAGACATTCCCTGGCAGCAAACCAACGACAGATGTACGCATTAGGCCTCCATTTGCTGCAGAACGCTTACGATAGAGAGTCCATACTATTTCTGCGGCTTGTATTGGGTCTTTTACATAGTCATTAAAACACAAAACATTATAGGTGTGTCTGCCTATGCCTAACGGATTCCCTTCAAACCATGCCTTGAAATTATTTGCAATCTGATTGAGATTCACTTCTCCACCAGATGCTATCAAGGCATCAGCAATACACAACATCATTTCTGTATCATCTGTCCACATGCCCTGTTGCCATCTGCAACGATGGTCATCCTGAATGATTTGTGAATAAGAGGAAAGCCCATTAGGATAATAGCGAAGTACCTCTTCTTTGGACATGAACTCACTGCCCAA
This sequence comes from Prevotella sp. P3-122, assembly GCF_002251365.1. Taxonomy (GTDB): domain Bacteria; phylum Bacteroidota; class Bacteroidia; order Bacteroidales; family Bacteroidaceae; genus Prevotella. The sequence goes on along the minus strand of NZ_NPJH01000040.1, from coordinate 6,616 downwards.
GCCCAAGGCATCGCCTATTGCCTGACCGAATAACACTCCTGTAAACCTGTCTTTTTTATTCATACTGCAAATTTAATAAGAATTCTTTATATTCTGGATTGTCTTCATCGACAAGTAAACCACAATTCATGTCAATATTCTACGTCCATATATCGTTTTTTAATTTTCTATCACTATTGATTAAGGATGCTGACTCTCACGTTGCCATCAGCATCTTTTTGTACATTGAGGCTTACTTCGCCTTCAACCTCATGAAGCAAGTATTTGACATATGACACCAACTCTGGTATTTTCTTTTCCAAAAGCGAAGGTTCAGGCTCTTCAGTAATCTGCTGTGGCTCTGGCTGAACCTGTGGGACTTCAGCGGTGTCGCTCCCTTCTTTTGAATGTTTGTTTTGTTTGAAGGCATTATACTCTTCTTCTGAGACTTCAGCAAAGTAACCTGGTTCAACAACTGCCTTATGAGACAATACGTCAGACACTTTCTCTTTTATAATATCAACATACAAATTTTTGATAACCGTTAGATACACAGTATCACCTTCCTTGAAGATAATCTTGCTGCTCAATACTACAATCTCTACATCTGTGTCCAAGTCTTGCAATAAAGCATAATAAAGTTTGAGCTTTCTGTTGACAAAAATATTTGTTATGACGAACCCAGCAACCGTTCCTTTGGGGTAGTTATAGTACGCCCAGTCACGATAACTTCGACAAGGGACAAAATCCTCGTCACCAACATATAGTTGGATTTCCTCAGGAATATCACCTTGGTTTTCTGGTGACAATACAGGATATGCCTTACCGCTTTTAGTCTTGAACCAATTACGGTCGGTTGTCAGACCTGTTACTTCCTCATTATAGAATCTTGTCTTGTAAAAAGGAATCTCACGTTCTTTATCAAGAATGATAGACTTGTCGGTAAGTTCTAAAGTAACCTCTTTGAAGTCAATCCCTTTCTGGAGTCGATAAAATCTGTATCTGTCATTTTCAATCTGCCCAAAGATGCAAAATCCTTTCTTGACAAATACGCCTGTTACGCTTGACGCGACTTTGTTGTGTTTATGCAACAGCCACCAATCATCTCCTTTGCGATGTTTAACCATCCACATATCAACACCGTTTATCGATGTCAGTTTTACATCTTCATATATGTCGGGATAGGTCTTTTGATTTTCGTAACCGACAGACTTGATTTTCCAAATCAAGTTACCTGTATCTGCAACAAAAGGAACTGCTAATTCTTTTTCCTTAGGGTATTTTATTTGTGGCAATTCTTCTTTGGTTAGAGTATTGCACGTAATAGTATAGTCGTAAACTGTGGTGAAAGACCTATAATGAGTATCATGCTCCTCTATAGAGATTTTCATGAATTCATCTGCTCCATGCATGGAGAAGGTCTCGCCTGTCTCATAGTTCCAAAGTACACATGGATTATACACGGTATTCTTTCTGTTTTTTGAACGCAATTTGAGAACTGCAGTCTTTGAGTATGTGCTACATTTAGCCCAGTCGCACGACACGTACTTGCAACTGGTAACGCCTGTTACTTTGTTTACCAGATATTTAAGTTTAAATGTTTGGTATTTCCCAAGTGCTATCTGTATCTTCTCAGGTGGGCATTCAATCTCAAACAGCTGAGGGATTATTGTGGCTTTTTCCATGTTTTGATTCGGAACTATGTTGATAATACAGAATTATTTCTTTTCTATCGAGTTTTACAACTCTTGCTCACGTATTAAATCCGTGTACTTGCCGTCAAGTACCTTGGCAATTTTGAAGAACATCTCCAACGATGGCTGAGAGGCATTCGTCACCCATTTCGAAACAGTTGCAGGATCTTTACCGACTTGTTCTGCCAACCATTTGTTTGTTTGGTTGCGTTCTGCCAACATGACTTTAATACGATTCAAATTCTTAGATGCCATTTTTTTCAATAATTAGTATGGCAAAATTACAAAAAAAAATGATTTCCAATCAAGAATTGAGCATTTCTATAAAATTTTATTCAAATTCATTGTGTTTTTTATTATCTATCTTATTTTGTTCAGTTTTTTGCGTTTTTTGTGTACATTTGCATCAACAAAATTATTGTCTAATGTTGTTATATCTCTTTTTGCTTCCGCTCTCATTAGTGGTTCATGAGATTGGACACACTCTCATGGCTTTGGTCTTCAAGGTCAGAGTGGGTAAGTTCTGCATTTTCTTTAACCCATGGTTCAGACTTCTTGATACAGGGAAGAAATTAAAGACGAGATTTTGCATCGGGTGGATTCCTTTAGGGGCGTATTTCAGATTCGGCTCTCCTGATGGCGATGATAGCAATAGGTCAGTTCTACCTTCCGATTTGCATCCACTCAAAAGAGTCATGATCTCAATATCTGGCGCACTTATGAACCTCCTGATTGCCTATATCTGCATCTTTGCATGGGTAGGAAGCCACGAGTACAAAGAAGGTGAACTAAGCTTTGGGCAACAAGTAGCATCAACCAATTATATTGTGGGATGTGAAGCAAAGAACACCCTCTCCTCCATCTCTGGCTATTGGATTGCCATAAGGCAATAACCTCAGTAAGCCTATTGAACAATCAGCAAAGACTGTAACAGCAAAGAAAAAGGTGACAAGCAATCGCTAGTATATCTTTTTGTGGGGCTTTGCGTGCCTAAACCTTTTCCTTGCTATCTTTAACATGCTCCCTATACCTCCTCTTGATGGTGCTCAAACGCTTTACAACTTATATGAATTTGTGCTACACAAACCTGTAAGCAGAGGTTATCAGATTATCGCCGGAGTTATTGGATTTTTGCTTATCATTGGGGCAAATGTTGCTGATTTCATTAGGTATGTTTGCAACATACTCTGATTCCACATTTAGGCTTTCGTCTCATCTTCTTCCGAGTCGTTAAAGATCCTATCTAGAAGCTGTCGGTTCTTGTTACGAATGGCTGATTGAATGTGCCAATGCATGTAACCATAGGCTAAGATGAGGTAACGATAACCCATGCTTGGTTCATATCGATCGGCAGCTTCGTAAAGGCAGAAAAGACAGGTCTTGATAATAGTGTCAGCAGTCAATCCTTTACCTTCATAGAGTCTTGCAACAGAGATAATGTTGCGCATGTTGGCTTTTACGATCTTCTCGATGCAAGCCTTGCCTTCTTCGGTTTTCATACTCATTTTTGGAAGAAGTACATTCTCCTCTTGCTCTGAGAGCTTTGGCTGCAGATTTGCTTCATTAAGGAACTCGTTCAATGTCTTGTTGAATGTTTCTTTTGACTGAATCATAATATCTTTGTTTTTATGTGAATACTAAATGCAAGGCTTCAATCTGAACGCCTTGCAATGGTATTATACAACAGAACTTCTCAAAATCCAAACAGAAAAATCAACTTTTTATCTTGTTTTAGGCAAATCACTTCATGCCCCCCCTTGGTAATAATATTATTTATGTCAACCGAACAACCTCTTTGATACAGAACGAGGCTTCGCCCATTGGTATCTGTATGGTTGGAGTCTTACCTTTATCATCGAAAGGTATGTCATCCCCATACATCGAACAGCAGAAGGCAATAAGCTCTTCCTTCGTCTCGGCAACCGCAATAGGTGTGCTTATAGAACGATTAATCATATTGTCGAGACAAGTTCGCTCCAGAACATAGATACTCTTACCAACAGATTCAATCATATACTTGTTGTCCTGGGCTGCTCGAATGAGTGCCTTGCGGTATCTTTCGTATGACACGTTGACCTCCATCTGCCTCTCCTCAGAAAGACTCTGTGGAATGCCTTCTTTCAAGAACCTCTCTATCATAAGACCATCGAAAAAGCCTGACTCTTCAATATCTCCAATTGTATCATACTTGAATCTTGACAACTCGTATTCAATATCTCTCTTCTGTTTATCCAAGCTCATAAACAGACGCTGGTACTCTACATTGGTGATAAGTCCTTGCTTCATCTGAGCCTTGTATCCTGCCCTCTTATCGAACAACTGCTTTATTTCTTGATCAGCTTTGTCCTTGCGGATAATATATTCCTTGCGAAACTCTTCCAACTCGTTCCTATAATGCAGTACGGCTAACTTATAGTACTTATCTGCGAGAGAAATATTCCTTTGTGCCAAATCGTCATACATTTTTTTCACTACGTAGTCGTGTCCGTCTTCAAAGATTGTCATATTCGTTAAGTTTAAAGTGAGAGACTTAGATGGTTGTAGTCCAAAGAACTGAGAATCTACCAACTCAATGGACAGTTTTTCTGTTTTATGATGTTCTCTTAATCAAGTGTGAAAGCAGGAATGCCGTAGGCAGTCATGCCATTATAGATGTGATTGCCGGATATAGCGTATGCAGGGATTACGCATGATGACATACCTCTATAAACAGAAATCATTCTACTTCCGAACATAATTCAAATGGTTTTGAGTTATTGATAATGATTTGGTATTGTTGTTATAGTAAAAGGGCAGAACCAGAACTTTCATAAGGGGAGTAGACCTCACATTCCTTCTCCAGTTACTGCCCTATACTTATGATTAAAGTTTCTTCAGCTCCTCCACGATTCTGTCGTAGTCTGCTCTCAACGAGCCGTTGTGACCAGCAATTATTACATTCTTAATGTATCTTATGGAAAAGGAAAGCATTGGCAAGAAATAGCTGCTCATCTTTGTTGGCTTTTGCTTCGGCAGTCAGGCCATTGTCAATGTATGGGTCCATATTCTCATTCTTTGGATAGCATACAAGTTCTCTATGGGTGAAGAGGACGATTGTCTCAGCTCACTTGTCCTCAGCACGACGCTTAAGTATAGCGTTGAGCATACTTTGTCTAATCCACCATACCGCATACGAAATGAATGTGAAACCACGTGTCTCATCATACTTTCCAGCAGCCCGAATGAGCCCGGTGATGCCAATGACGAGAAGTTCCTGGATACTGAGATATGGATTCTCATATACCTTTGCAACTGAATATATATACCGAAGGTTTGTCTTAACCAACAATTCCTTGGCTTGCTCGGCTACACTACCACCTTTGCGGATTCGGCGAATCAATTCTATTTCCTCATCGATGGTAAGCAAAGGTATTATATTTATATTTGAGAGGAAACCTTCAAATTCCTCACTTGAAAGACTTGCAATATGCTTCTGAAGTTCTATCTGCATCATGTATTAATAGCTTTTGAGGTTATACTTTATGTATAATATTGTAATATGTTTTCAATATGCCGAAGCGAAAGTGAGAAAATTATCAATTCTCATCCTCATCCAAGCCGAAGTCTTCTTTATCAATAGGCATATCTGGCCATATATCTTCAAGACCTTCGTATTCGTCGCCGTCATCTTCGAGCTCTCTTAGATTCTCAATGACGGTTAGAGGAGCACAAGAACGCTCCGCATAGTCAATCAACTCTGCCTTGTTGCAAGGAAATGGTGCATCCTCAATTGTTGTGATAAGGTAAAGTGTCCAAAACATAAATAATAGAGTATTTAAGGATGAATATTAAGTTTACTTGTGAGTTTATCTCTCGTTCTGTTGCAAAAATTAATGGAGTGGTTGACCATTTGCAAGCCCGAATGCACATTTTAACTATTTTTTCTCTGTTGTGACGATTGAAACCGTCTCGTATTGATACCTTCAACGTCCTTGTCTGTGGGTTGACACTTCACGCCAATCATCTTCAGGAACAAACCGGAGATAATGCCAGAGAAAGTGGCAAGAGGTGTCAAACATAACGTTCGCCCAAGGAAATAAATGGTTGACTACACCAAACCCAATCTCATTTCTGGTTCATCCGACATTTCGGGTGATTATCATTTATAGCAGTGTGCTCTGTATTTGTTACCTTCATTGCCGCTAAGGTTAATAACTAGGGTGTCCAGTTAGATGTTCTAATTCACTACTGTCCCGTAAAAGTGGACTATTCGGTCTTTGAAATTATTGAAATATAGTCTATTAGAAGTAATCTTTCATGTGCGACGATTTGAATTTGTAATTTTGCAGCCCATAAAGGGACTGCTCTATGAACAAAGACAAATATGTATTCGCACAATTGGTTGAATTTCTCGATAACAACAAGTTCCGTCACTTGGTTGACAAGTATGATGGGAACAGGTATGTCAAGTCATTCACTTGTTGGAATCAGCTCATGGCACTCATGTTCGGACAACTTTGTAATCGTGAGAGTTTGCGTGATGTTGTCGTTGCATTGGAGGCTCGCCAATCCAAATGCTACCACCTTGGCATGGGTCGTAATCCTATAGCAAAGACGACATTTGTCACAGCGAATCAAAATCGTGACTACCGGATCTTTGAAGACTTTGCCTTCTTCATGATGGAACAGGCTCGCAAGAAACGAGCAACTGGCATCTTCAAACTGAAGGGGAATGTGTATGCATTTGATTCAACAACGATTCCGCTTTGCTTGTCCGTGTTTTGGTGGGCAAAGTTCCGCAAGAAGAAAGGAGGCGTTAAGGCGCATGTCCTTTACGATCTAGAGTCTCAGGTCCCAGCTTTCTTCCATATTACGACTGCATCGGTACACGATTCAAAGGCAATGAAGGAGATTCCCTATGAATCAGGCTCATACTATGTATTTGACCGAGGCTACAATGCATT
>NZ_NPJH01000004.1 GCF_002251365.1 Prevotella sp. P3-122 | reverse complement strand
TATTTCCTGCGTATCCAATAGGCAAGCACCATGTTCAAGTGGTTCATCACTTTGACAAACTCGGTCTTGCCAAACTTGTTATAGTAATTGTACCAACCTCGGACTTGGCTCTCAATCTCTATCCCCACCTGCTGGAGTTTCCAGTCAAGATGCGAATGCAGTTTCCACTCCTTCATCTTCTCATGCAGTTTCTTCACCGATTTCTCACTGATGGCGGGGAGAAAGCTCGTGAAGCACTGACACTGCTTTCGATTCCATGACTTGCGGCATTGGAAAGTATAGCCGAGAAAGTCGAAGGAAGCTTCATAGCCTTCAACCTTCTTTCGGGTTGATGTGGGGCATTGCACTATCTTGGTCTTCTCCGCATTGAGTTTCAAGCAGCATTGTTCAAAGCGGCAGGTCAGAACTTCTTTCAGATATTCCGCCTGCGCCTTGCTTACACAATGACATATCGTATCATCGGCATAACGTTCAAATGGTATATTCGGGTAGTGGATGCGCATCCACTTGTCAAACGTGTAGTGGAGAAACAGATTGGCAAGAACCGGACCTATGACCGAGCCTTGAGGCACTCCCATAGTACGTTCTATCGTTTCTCCCTTTGACGTGCGGTAAGGGACTTTGAGCCACCTGCGGATATAAAGCAACACCCATTTCTCACGCACGTGACACTCAACCGCCTTCATCAGCAGGTCGTGGTCAATGGTGTCGAAGAACTTGGAAATGTCCATATCCAGTACCCAACCGAATTTGAAACATCGCTCACGTGCCTTGGCTATAGCATCGGAAGCGGAGCGGTTTGGACGATAACCATACGAGTCTTGGTCAAAGCAGGGTTCTATGGACGGCTCTATGAACAATACCGCTGCCTGCTGGGCTATACGGTCTTCTACCGTAGGTATGCCCAAGGGACGCTTGCCGCCACCAGGCTTCGGTATCTCCACAAGCCGAACGGCATTCGGCATGTAGGAACCCGAACTCATTCGGTTCCACAGCTTGTAGAGGCGGTTGCCCAAGTCTTTCTCATAATCTTCAATGCTGACCGAGTCAACGCCTGCACTGCCTTTGTTTTCCTTTACCTTAAGGTAAGCCTTGTAGATTAACGTCTTGTCTATCACAAATGGTTTTGCTTCTTTCATCATATCCTCCTCTTTGTTTAAGAGTTGTATAATTCTAGTTGCTTGAGTGTGTCACCCCCTTCGCTCCATGCCCATTACAGACACTTCAGCACTACTACGGGGCAATCCGCCACAGAAGAGGACTTCGGTACGTTTCTGCCTTGTTCGTCACTTTCGGCATTTCCCTTGACATTCCGTCTTCTGCTTCCCACGTTCCGCCAACAAGCCTGTATCACTGTCCTGCCACCTCTATGCCGCATGCCGCAATGCCATAAACAGGTTATTGCATTGCTTGTCGCCAGAACTGTCCGACACTGACTTTTGACATGGCTTGAATCATGATTAACGACACCT
>NZ_NPJH01000039.1 GCF_002251365.1 Prevotella sp. P3-122 | reverse complement strand
ATCATAGTGATAAGTACATACAGAAGACGCACTTAATCCTCTAATATAATTCAGATATTCTAAGATAAAGATGTTATCCTCACCCAAACTGATACTAGTATTAAATCTGATATGATTGTCTTTTATAATATTGCTCTTAAAGAGTTTATTCCATAAGAATTGAGAATGTTGAAGCAAAATAGTAAAAAATGCATTTATGCTTTCTATATTATCTTGAGTTTTCACCTCTTTATATTGATAAGGCCTTGATCCATAATACAAATCTGCAATAAAGCTATTAATACATAAATCAACGTCTGAATCAATTTGATTAACAAGAACTTCCAAGTGATTTGGTTCCACCCAATCATCAGCATCAACAAAAGTAATGTAATCTCCTGCGGCTTCGTCCAAACCTCGATTTCTGGCAGCACTAGCACCTTGATTTACGGTATGAACGACATGTATTCTAGAATCAGTCTGTTTAAGTTCATCACAAATTAAGCTACTTTCATCTTTACTTCCATCATCTATCAGAATAAGTTCCCATTTCTGATATGATTGATTCACAATGCTCTCAACACATCGCTTTATATATTTTTGAGCATTATAAACTGGCACAATTATTGAAATCATAAAAGCTGTTTTTTTATTTTGTCAAACACCACCTTCATTCCTACACTAAACATAACAGCCAGCAATGGTATAATAAAATAATTGACCAAAGAATAGTTTGGCAAAATCTTAGAAACCAATGCTATTGCAGCAATCAATGTTATAGGATAATGAGAATAATATATAATCTCAGAATATTTAGACAATGTCCCCCCAATTTCTTTCATAGAAATATTTAAAGAACAATAATTCATCAGATTGAAAAACACAAAAGGCATTATTATGGCATAAGCTTTGGGAATTTTCGTCCAACAGTCAAAGAACATGAGCACAGAAAGAACAAAAGTAAAAGAAACAACCAATAATATT
>NZ_NPJH01000038.1 GCF_002251365.1 Prevotella sp. P3-122 | reverse complement strand
AAATGTAACAGGCAGCATCCTGTTCAACGGAAAAGGCAATAAATACAGATGTATGCCGCTTGACGAGAACATAATGATCCAGATATCATTGTTTATCAAACGTATTCATGGCACAAATCCTAATCCTGATTCTTTTCTGTTCTTTTCTCCTTCGAAGGGAAAAACAAGCAAACTTTCATCTCGTGCGATACAAAAACGATTGAAACAGCATGCATGTTCTGCTCATGAATCTTGTGACGAGGTACCTTTGGACATGCATTCACATCTGTTCAGACATACAAGAGCCACCAACTGGGTAAAGGAACGCCATCGATTACCAGTTGTATCAAAGTTATTAGGACATGAACATATAGAAACCACAATGCAATACCTTGATATAACTTTGGAAATGATGGACGAGGCTGCTGCTTCTGTGAGAAATCCTGCGACCAACTCGATTCAACAAAACTGGAGCGAAGAAGATATTGATGAACTTTTTGTTTTCTGACAATCATATTTTTTATGCGAACTTCTCATTGCAGATGTCTGCCTTTAACAGATATATTCAACAAGAAGTTCGCATAAAATGGAAGTTCGCATAACACACCACCGTACGTGCCGTTCGGCATACGGCGGTTCCTATTTTGGATTCCATTCGAGATACGAATCCATAAGACACAAGTAGCCCGCCTTCTTTAGATTCTGCGTGGATATTGCCGTGTTAACATAGTAGTTCTTTGCCATGCGCCAGTGGCTTTGGCGGGCATTGCCTATAGACCATGCCTTATCATGGCTGATTCCACACTTGATGAGGTTTGCCACCTTTGTCTTTGTTTTCTTCCAAGCCTTCCATATACACATGCGTATTCTACGTCTTAACCATTCATCGGTCTCTTGGCAAAGACGTTTCATATTGGCAAGGTGATAGTATCCTACCCATCCTCGTATGTACTCTTTAAGGTTACGCTTCCTCTTTTCGTAACCCCATCCGTTGCTTCGACTTGTCAGCTCTTTTAGTCTTGACTTCATCTTTGCCTTGGATTTCGGGTGTACGGTGAGTTGGCATCTACCCTTGTTTACATAAAAGGAGTAGCCAAGGTACTTCACACCTCGTATGTATGAGACTACTGTCTTTTCCTTGTTCACCTTTAGGAATAGCTTCCCTTCTATGAATTTGGTTATTGAATCTCGTACACGTTCTGCGGCACGCTTGGTCTTGCAGAATATCATCGAATCGTCGGCATAGCGTACAAAGGGGTGTCCTCTGCGTGCGAGTTCCTTGTCCAACTCGTTCAGCATGATGTTGCTGAGAAGTGGGCTCAGTGGTCCCCCTTGTGGGGTGCCTTCCTCGCTTGCATGCCACAGTCCTTTGTCTATGACTCCGCTCCGAAGATATTTGTGTATAAGGCTGACTACTCTGCCATCCTTGATGGTGCGGCTGAGTATCTCTATGAGTTTGCTGTGGCTCACTGTGTCGAAGAAGCGTTCGAGGTCGAGGTCAACTACGTACTTGTAGCCTTCATCGACTATCTTCTGCACTTCTCGCAATGCGTCAAGGCATCCTCTCCTCGGGCGGAAGCCGAAGCTTCGTTTGGAGAATTGGGGCTCATAGATTATTGTCAGTACTTGGTTGATGGCTTGTTGCACCATGCGGTCAACCACGGTCGGTATGCCCAGCAGGCGCTTCTTGCCGTTGTCCTTGGGTATCTCTACCCTGCGGACGGGATTCGGACGGTATGTACCGTCAAGCAAGGAGCGTATCAGTTCATCCTTATTAGCCTTGAGCCATGGAAGCAGCTGCTCACATGACATCTTGTCGATACCGCCACATCCCTTGTTCCTCAATACTGCCAAGTAGGCTTGGTTGAGGTTGTCGGGGCTGAGGATTACTTCCAATAGGTGCTCCTTGTCAAATGGAACTTCCACGATGTTGTCTTCGGTCATCCACATGAAAGTCTGCACTCCCCCATACCTTTCGGATTCCGTCCTATTTCTTTGGGGGCAGTCATTAGCAAAAGCTGATGTTTTCTGCATTCTATCTTTCATTTGGTAACTCTCAATTACTATCGTTTAATTGTTAGGTTCTGTCCTTCATGGAGCGTTACCGATTACTCCACTACTATGACGTCTGCTGACTTCTCACGGCAAGCTTTACTCCATGGCTTTCGTAAAAGCAACTAATCACCATGTCCGTGAGACCTCCTCGGATAAGGGCATTGTCTTCCATCTTATGCCTACTTCATTTACACCGACCGTTCCGAATAGCTATCGGGCTTTGGTTTGTTATGCAACCTTACCCACGGTCATATGCCTTATATGAAGTTTCTGTTCGTTAGACCAGATATTTGCCGACGGCTTCCTTCAGATTCCACCTCGCGATGGACACCCTTGCCTTGGGCTATGTGATTCCCGCTATTAGGGCTCACTCGGGACTTGCACCCGTTAGACAATGCTCATGCCGAGCGTACATAAAAAAGGCGTCCGCAAGGGTATACACTCCACTTGCGGACGCTTTTCTAATATTTCACTCTACTTGCGAAATCCGAATAAGACAATCTATTTCTTTTATTGGTTGTTTAAGTTTGCCGGGTTGTGCCGCCGTGAGGTGGTGCAACTCTTTTTTTTTCGCCAGACTACCAATGAGCTACAGGATTACCCGATGCTAAAATCCAGAACATTTCGGTTGCGGATGAGGTAGCATACTGTAGCAACAAATCTCTGTTCTTAATGTCGCCGTAGGCTGCTCGCAACAACGCAATAGTGCTTGTTTGTATAGGGGAAGGAATACGTGATTCTTTCATTTATTTGGCTAATCAAACCACTTCTGCTTGTAGTGAGGGATGCAGATGCTGCTAGACTCCTCACCGTCAGCGCGTTCAATGACGAGATGGTGAGTGGCTATCATATAGTAGATGACATAGGCATGAAGCTGCTGCTTTTCATCTGTCCAACAGAGGAAGATTCTTCGGTCTTCATCGGTGTCATCGTCTGTCCATGCCTGATAGTTCACAATATTATCGATAGACTTGCGAATGCGTTGGTGAAGTGAGGCGAACTCTTTCTCTGATGATGGGGCGCGAACAATACAGGCTCGGGTGGGACAGCGACTGTCTATGCCCATCCACCAAATATGCCCTTCGTGGTCGTTGCTGAGGAAGAGTGTGTCGATAACCTCCGCACCAGCCTGTGATTGTAAGTTCGAGATTTCTTTCTCCATCAGTTGGACGAGTTTGGTAGGATGGCCTGTTGCGAAGTGAACGGTTTGTTCAGCCCCTGTCAGATGGTCAATAAGTCTTGCGAAACCAGGCACGACCTCACCAGGTTGGTCGGAGCGTGATATCACGCGGACAAGGCAAAAATACCCGTGATAAAGACCTGCCAAGTATAGGTGGAAATCACCACCTACGATGAGCGAGCAGGTGCTGCTCGCCAGATAGACATCGCCACGAATCATGCGGTTGCTCTGGAACAGGGTCACATCAGGGTGCCTACCATATCGGTTCACTACGTTTAGCCACTCCTGCATGTCCTTGAGCGTTGGCGATGGCAGCAAGATGATTTGAGCTTTGGTGCGGCTGCGCTCCCCTGTGGCTCCAAGCCACCACTCATAGTCTTTATCTCCATCATATACGAACACAGTATCAACTATGCGAGCATCCTTGCGATGGGTGAACTCCTCGTAAAGATGTGTGAGAGGAGCAGCTTCCTCTGCCGACAGTCCCTTTTGGCTGAAGCCTACGCCCGACCCTTTTGCGGAGCTACTGGTCAGGCTGATGCTGCCAGGACTGTTCACGCCGTACTTGAACGTCATCTTCGAACGGTTGTAGGTCATGAGGAAGTAGGCCGACGTGTCTCCTGGCTCTGGCTGTAGCCGCATGGCGATGCGACCTTCGAACACCTCACCAGCCCTTTCATCGGTCATTTTCCGCAGGTGGGGCAGCTGATCTATATAAGGTCGGATGCCATTGATGAGTTTTATCGTAGCCGCCATTGGTCCGTTGTCGATAGTGATTTCGCCACGTGTTGCATGGTTGCGCCCATTGCTCTCAATGACAAAAGAACCGTCGAGGCAATTCAAGGCCAGATAGTTCATAATGCTGTCAACTGCTCGTTCAGTTGTTGACTGTGCTTGCATGCCCATTGGGCAGAGCAGTAATAGAAATATAACAAAGCGCTTCATATTGTTTCTTATTGGTTTTCAAATTCATTAATCATGGCTGTCAATTCATCGTCCATAGCGTCCATCTCGCAGTCTATGCACACATCGGCTTCGGCCTTTGCAAGAGGATTATCCTCTAAAGTCGCAATGACATTAGTCTTAGTCTTGGGCGTTGGCTTCTTTCTTTGAGCGGGAAGCGGATTCACTTCTGCAATCTGAGGATGTTCTTTTTCTGGTTCTGCTTCTTGCTCTACAGGCTTGGGGACTTCTGTTTTTGCTACAACATTTGATGACTCTTCCTTCTCTTCTGGAATCATCGTTTCCACAAGAAAGAAGATGCATGCAACAGCAGCGGCTGCACTCATAGCACGAAGAAACCATAACTGCACAATTTTGGCTCTTGGGACAGAAGCTTTCTCTATTGCAGCAATCCGCTCCATCACCCTGTCCTCAATTTCCCTGGGGAGTTCTGTCATTGGGCGGCGTTCCTTCCTGCGGTGCATGAGCTGACGGAGTGCGTCGTCTTTGGGCTTTATGTCACTTGATGTCTTCATCTGTTCTTTGCAATTCTTTTTTTAGTCTGTTTCTGATTCGTCGTAGCCGGCTTGCCAGTATGCTGGCCTCACTGTCGAGTATGTAGGCTATCTCCTTCAGAGCCCGGTCGTCTTCGTAGTAGAGCCGCAGGAGCATCTGGTCATATTCGGACAGCAGGCTGATGGCCTTGTCAAGTCTCTGCAGTCGCTCCTCGGCAATGTCTTTCAACCAGTCGTCTGCATCAGTCTCTTCGGCATATTTCAACAGCCTTTCGTCCTCATCCCATGAGAGCGCTGGAAACCGTCGTCGTTTCATTCGACGAATCGCCTCGTGGTATGCTATGCGGTGGAGCCATGTGGCGAACGATGCCTTGCCGTCGTCATACTGACGGAGAGAACGGAATGCATTGATGAAAGTCTCTTGCACGATGTCCTCCGCTTCTTCGCGATTGCCGATGACACTCTCAATGAAAGCAAGCAATGTGCCTCCATGCCGGCGCATTAAGTGGCGGAAATCCTCCCTTTGGCCACTTAATATGCGTGCTATTAGTGTCTTGTCGTCAATCTCCATCTCAGGTTCTTTCTATTATATAGTCACAAAGGTAAGAAATATGTCGCACTATACAGCTCGTTTTTATTTTCTTTTTCATCTTTCGTCCGACATTTCCCTTTTATATTCTCTCACCGACTTGCCGCCCATGAAGCGATAGACGAGGGTAAACTGAAGGGCACCACGGTTGTTGCTCTCCCACGAATTGAAATAGTTGGTGCTTTGAATGGCTGGCGATACGACTGTAGTCCTGCTGATGCCATCGCCCCACTTGAGAGGGGAAAGAGCCAAGAAGCTCAGGGTTAGACGGTCATGAAAAAAAGTCTTGTCGATGGAGATATAGAGCAAATCATCTTTGTCGTTGATTGAATAAGTCTGTGGAGTAACCATCTTATTGTGGTTCATCTCGTAGGCCATAAAGGCTGTCAGGTGATACTTGCGGTTGTAGTATTGCAGCGAGGTCTTAAAGCGTAACTCATGGCCATGCTGGCTGAAATCCCCATACTTGGCACTGGGCATGGCAGCCAGCGCGTCAGCTTTATAGACGAAGTCTTTGGCGAAACGCTTGGTGAACGACACACTGACCCACGGCGAGAGGTAACGCGAGTTGACGTATGTGCTGGCAACGTAGTCACCATCCACACCACTGGGCAGACTTCCGTGCCGCAGTTCGCTTATGGCAGTAATGGTGTTGGGCGCGTAGGTCACACCTGCCTGAGCATTGAAGCACCACCAGGCATCGAACCATACCTTCCACTGATGGCTGACGCTGTGGCGCAAAAACGGATTGCCACCGCTCCATGTAAGCGAGTCGGTGAAGTAACCGTAGGCCGATGTCTGGTTTTGGTTGGGATGACCGATGCCGTAGTCGTAGTTAAAGCGAATCCAGTTCTTCTCTGTCAGTTTGTGCCAATACATTGCGCTGATTGACCACACCAACTGGTTATCTCCGATGCCGTTACTCCATACATGTACCTGTTCTATCCTGCCGCCAACAGATGCTGTGTTGTGGCCAATGCTGTCGAGCCGCCCCCAGAGGTTAAACCATCCATTGTTGCGAAGAAATCCGTTATTGTTAAGTTGTTGCTGACTATCGAAGTCCTTGCGTTCGTAATCTTTCCATGTGTTGTGATAGCCAAATTGTAGTTGCAGACGGTTGTCATACCAACTGCGCCTTGCTCCAGACCGGAAGCGGGTATAGTACATGTGGTCGTTATAGTGGTTGAGCAGAGTAAAGGTCGAGCCACGCTGAAAGGTATTATCGGGCGTGTTTCGATTATACACATAGTTGATGTCTGCTTCATAACTCCACGCTCCTGACCGTCCCCGATAGAACAGGGCAGTGCTATGGTTGTGGTTGGAGGTGTTGTTGATGCTATGCACGTCCAATGTATCAATAGTACCAATATTCATGTGTCGCTGCTCCAACAGATAGTTTAGCTGGTTCTCGTCCCGGTTGTAGTCATATACGTAAGCCCACGACAAGGAGTGGTTCTTATTGAGCTGATAGTCCACTGAAAGATTCACTTGATAGTCCACATTGTCTAACAGTTTCTCGTTCGTCTCGTCATTGTGCAGTACTCGCTCCGTCAGCTCTTGCATGGGGTAAGTGCGTTCATACCACTCCTGAAGTACATTCTTGTTATCAGACATTCTCGTCACGTTGGCAACAAAATTCCATTTGTTTCTCGTGTAAGTGAAAGCACCACTATTGACAAACCAAAGGAACTTGCCTGCATTCGGTCCGGCAGGCATTAGTCTTGTACTGGTGCGCAGATAGCCCTCATAGCCTTCATAGTTTTTCTTTGTCACCAGATTGATGAGTGCATCATATCCCTCGTATTTCCCTTTCGGTTGATCAATGATTTCAACTTTCTCAAACCTCAGATGATGCAGGTTCATCACGTAGCTGTAACCTTTCTCCAGACTATCCACCAGCACAATGATGTTTGGCTTTCCGTTATACTCCACGCTGTTGTCCACCGCATTCCAAGTCAGACCTCGGATATTTCCCAGCATCTGTGCCGTGTTCCGTGCCCCACGTCGCATTTCCTTCGTAATAAATGCCGTGGTCCTGTCACCCTCCGTACGAATGCTCGAAGCAACCACGCTCACCTCCTTCAGCGACACGTTTCGTGCCACAGAATCACTTTGCACCTTCAACGTATCCTTCTCCTGTGCCCGCGTTGTCAATGACATTACTGTCAGTAGGGTCACAAGTACAAATCTAATAATCTTTCCCATGTCAGTAAAATGTTCGATGTTTCTACTGACATATAGTTCATGTACTCAAAAATATGTCGTGGAAAGAGAAACAATTCCTCCACAAAGAATGAACCCGTTGGGCTCAGCCACTTCGCCCAGCGAAGACACTCTTCAAGTCAATTGAAAAGTTCATTTAATGTCACTTCGCTGTTTACAATGCTCTTTTGCATTCCGTCAGCCACACCGAATGTCGCAACGAACGTATTCACCAGTGCCTTTGTACATTTCGTAGCCTCACGGAAGATTGTCATCCGCTGGCGTAGCTTCTTTTCGTATGGAACCTTCGGCTAATAAGAAGGGGGTACAGTTTGATGTACAAAAATTGGATATCCTAATTCTGAAGTTCATGTCGGTGATAGTCGCGCTGTAAGCGCAAAAGCACATAGCCCAGGGTGTCGCTACGCTTTACCCTGGGCTATGTGCTTTTGCCCTTTGCCTTTCCTTTCAGCCGGCGACCTTTGGTTCAGGGCGTTGCTACTGATTTTTGTACATCAAACTGTACACCATAGTACTTAATACAAGTCCTTTCTCAAAAAAGTTGTAAAATCAGTAGGACCCGCCTGTAAAAATTGTCAGCTGTAGTTCAGAGATTGAGTCACATCACCTCACACTCCACTCGAAGATGCCTGCCGACAGGTTGTCAGGCAGAGTAACCTCCAGTTTTAGGGCCTTTGTCGTAACAGGTTCGAAGTTCACCGTGCAGGCAGCCCCCTTGGCAAGAGGATAAGCGTCGGCGCCCTCTACGGGAGTCCAGTTGCCGCTGTTGTCCTTGTAGTAGACCTTCCAGCTCTTAGGCACGGAGCATCCTCCCCACGGCTGGTCGTCAAACCAGTATACGGTACAGCTCTGCACCTTAGCCTCTTTCTCGAAATCGTAGCTTATCCACTCCGTGGAAGCCTTCTTTGGCCACCAGTGCGCATATGGAATGGAGCGGTCGCTGCCGTCCTTCGGAACCAGTCTGTCGTTGATGCTGCTGAGAGCAGGAATATTCATTGACGAGGCCACCTTGCTCGTAGAAGCCAGCGTTGCAGGCTCAGCAGGCCGTGTAGCCTTCAGGTCTTGTGCCAGCCACACCTTCATGTCACCATTTCCTCTATGACACCATGCATAATACGGGATGAGAGTCAGCTTAACGTCAGTGGTAGCCAGTCTGCCAGCCTTGTCGAAAGCAAGCGTCTGCGCATTGGTAGACAGTGTTTTTATCCTCATACCCTTGTATGCCGTAAGCTTCTGCTTACTTGCCTCCGGGATGAAGGCGTCGAGTGTCTGCTCGGCTATGTCGAACTTCGGGTTCTGGTTGATGATAATATTCTTTATGTCGAACTTATTGTCCGGCCACTCTGCACAGTACACTAACGGTCCGCGTTCAATCTCCACCATACCGCGGTCTTCCTCAACAAGGTTGTTTGCCCTGACGGTACGTGGCTCCATATCGAAATGTATCTTTACTACATCATTCTTCTTCCACTTCCTTGTTATGGTGAAATATCCGTCTTCCGTGATACAGCCGTTATCGGAACCTATTTCTGTACCGTTCACGGAGATATAGTACCCAAGCCTCTTATTGTCGCTGTAGCTGTAGAGGTCGCTTGGCACAGGCTTGTTTTTCACCCATCCCGGCACCCTTATCTTCAATGCGAACTGTCCTGCAGAATTCTTGTTGATGGTGAGTCTCACGTCACCATCATATGGATATTCCGTAGCCTGCGTCAGAGCCACATCCTTTCCTGCCACCTTCAGTGTGCTTGAGTTGCTTAGGAACAGGTTTACATACACATTTCTGTCCTTTACTGCATACACATATCCTGGCAGAGAGGGTATGAAGCGGCAGATGTTGCTTGGGCAGCATGCACATCCGAACCACGGCTGGCGCTGATGCTGTCCCATTGACTCCAGCGGATTAGGATAGAAGAAGCCTCCACCGTCGAGCGACACTCCGCTGATGAGTCCATTGTATAGCGACCTCTCAAGCACGTCATAATACTTTGACTCGCCATGCAGCAGGAAGAGCCTGTAGTTGACATACACATTACCTATGGCGGCGCAGGTCTCACAGTATGCGCTCATGTTTGGCAGGTAGTAGTTTGGTCCGAAAGCCTCTCCACTGGCAGTAGCTCCGATACCGCCTGTTATATACAGTTTCTTGCATACGATGTTGTCCCAGATATTGTCTATGGCGTGTATATACGCCGAGTCGCCGGTGAGTGCTGCCACGTCGGCCATACCCGCATACATGTATGCGGCTCTTACTGCATGTCCCACGGCCTCGTCCTGGTCAACGACGGGCTTATGGCTCTGCGAGTACTCCTGCTTGATGCTTGTCTTTCCCCTATAGTCGAGGAAGAACTTCGCCTCATCCAGGTATTTCCTGTTTCCCGTTACGAGGTACAGCCTGCACAGAGCCATCTCCGCAATCTGGTGTCCCGGCACCACGCATGCCTGTCCTGGCTTATCTCCGACTTCCTTGACCACGCAGTCGGCATATCTAATGGCGATGTCCAAGAACTTCCTGCTGCCCGTAGCCTGATAGTGGGCCACGGCACCCTCGACCATGTGTCCGAGGTTATACAGCTCGTGGCTCAGGTCCTCTTCCTTCGACCATCTTTCCTTACCAGCCCAGTTATGCGGATGCTTGGGGTTCATGGTTCTGGCCGTATACAGATATCCGTCCGGCTCCTGAGCAGGAGCAATGATGCCGAGCACAGAGTCGATATACGCCTTGAGCTTGGCGTCAGGATAGGTCTGCAGGATATAGCTTGCGCCCTCTATGGTCTTGTATGGGTCGGTATCATCGAATGAGAACGGCATAAGCTTCGTGACATTATAGTCATCGCTCGGATGCACGGCTCTCTCGAAATTCTTGTACCTGCCCTCGCTTTCGCACTTGCTGAACGCCAGCGGAATGGTTACATTCCGGCTTGCCTCCAGACGCTGTCCCCAGAAACTGTTCTCCACAACCTTAACCGAGGTAAAAGGAACAGGAGAAATGGGGTAGCCGGCATTGCCCTTTACCTGCGCATTGGCAGCAAGGAGCACCATTCCGGCCATCATTGTCATCGATAATCTTTTCATTGTCAATATTTAATAGTTAGTTTATTTTTTAAAGGGGAGTTATGGGGAAGTTAAAGGGGAGAAATCTTCATGAGGAAGCCACCGCCCTGCGCCATTCTGATATCTGCAACTCTGCCATTATCGACCACAAGGTCAGAGATTTTATAGTCTTCCGCGTCATGATCGGCATTCACCCCGTCCGCCATGAGCGTTGCCTTGTATGTCTTGCCCTCTGTCAGGAATTCGAGCTTCAGGGCAATGTCCCTTGCGTCCCAGTTGGTCTGTCCAGCCACATACCAGTCATTGCCCTTGCGTCTGGCCGTGACAATATACTTGCCTATCTCGCCATCAACGATGCGTGTCTCGTCGAACACCACAGGCAGTGCAGCGATAAACCGCGTATATGTCTCATCCGCCTCGTAGCTGGTCGGCGAGTCTGCAAGCATGGTGAACGGGCTGTCCTGAACTACATAGCATGCAGCCTGGTGACACCTCGTGCCCATGGAGACAGGCTTCTCGTATATGGCTCTCCAGTCTTTCCGCGTGCCGTTCCTCATTGCACCCGGCGTAAAGTCCACCTGTCCAGACATCATTCTGATATATGGGAACGTCACGTCATACAGCGGCATGTCATGCTGACTCATGTCTGTCCATCTGGCCTCCTCCATTCCGAACACAGCCTCGTAGTTGAGGATGTTCGGATACGTCCTGTTCAGTCCCACTGGCTTGTATATGCCGTGCAAGTCAAGAAGCAGATGATGGCGGGCCGTGGCATCGGCAATTCTCTCCACCATCTCCACGGCCGTCTGGTCATCACGGTCCATGAAGTCAACCTTCAGTCCCTTCACTCCCATCCCGGCGTAATGACTGCAAATCTGCTCAAGGTTCTCGTCGAGGACGTTAAAGACCGTCCATAGCACAATGCCCACACCCTTTGTCCGTGCATAGCTGATCAGTTCCGGCAGCCTTATGTCGTCAATCGGGCGCATCATGTCCCCGCTCTTGGAGTCATACCATCCCTCGTCGAGTATCACATATTCCAGTCCGTGGCTGGCTGCAAAGTCTATATAATAAATGTATGTCTCATAGTTGATGCCTGCCTTGAAGTCGACGCCTTTAAGGTTCCAGTCGTTCCACCAGTCCCATGCCACCTTTCCCGGCTTTATCCACGAACAGTCCCCGACCCTCGATGGTCTTGCCAGGGCATACACCATGTTGTTGACGGGCATGTCACAGTCGTTCTCTGCCACGGCGATGATGCGCCAGGGGTATGTCCTTTGTCCCTGCGACTTGGCAATATACTTCTCCGTCTCACCTACGTAGGTCATGCTTCTCCATGGATATCGCTTCATGGTCTTCGGGTATGGTGCGAACAGTGCCCTCAGCTTGCCACCGTCTGCCTGTACGAACATTCCCGGATAGCTCACCAGGTCAGACTCAAGTATGGTCACCTTGGCATTGCCGCAGTCTACTGTTGCCGGTAGGAATGCAGGCAGCGATTGTGCCGTGTCTATGGCCGTCTGGTGGTATGTGTTCTGGAATGCCATGGCGAACGGGGCTTTGTCGTTGGTAGAATATGCAAGCCACGCCCTGTCATTCTTTGTGAATGCGAAGCTGGCGTTCTCGTCCACTATGACGGTCTCTCCCTTCCTTGACGTGGTAAAGCGGTAGGCCACTCCCTCGTCGCAGGCCAGCACCTCCAGGGCAAAGCCGTCGCCAAGAGACAGAGTTATCGTCCTGGCCGCAAAATCAAACGAGGCCTGCCGGTAGAACGGGGCGTCAATCTTCTCGCTCAATTTCTTTGCAGCAGTCTTCCTCGCCTTTCCATTCTGCGGCACCTTCCGTCCGTTGTCCACTACGAGCGATATGTCCTGGGCGCAGGCCAGTGTCTTTCCGTCGAGGCAAACCTTCAGCGTCAGCTTGTCAGATGCCGACACCACCGCCTCTACCCTACCGTTGGGAGAGCACACGGTGAAGTCCTTTGCCATGGCTACACGCTGCGCAAAGTAAGCGAGAAACAGAATTAGAATAAATTTAAGTTTCGTCATAATTGTAAAAGGTTAGTTGTGTTCGGGCAGACAACGACATGTCCGGTGCCTATAGCCGATTGGTTTTCATGCTCATCACCAAAGCCCTTAGGGATGAAGTGCGGCTTTCTCTTGCAAAGATAGCAAAAAAACACTAACGCAGAGTGTCATGAACGTACACAAAAATATGAAATACATCCAATTTAGACTTTTTTTGCATCTTTGTAGAGTTTTGTTGTCGTGACATTGGCATATTTTTCATAATTTTGTGGCTGTGGTGAGGCATCAGGCCTAATCCCATCCCTCAACAGTAACCTAAACAACAAAAACAGATCAGATGATGAACAACAGCAAACTCATTCTCGTGGCCATGGCCTTTGTGTCGGCAACAGGCATAGCCGCCCCAAAGGCTGACAAGCAGCAAATACGCGAGGTGCCATTCAACAAAGTACACCTCAACGACAATTTCTGGTTGCCGCGCATAGAGGTCAACCGCACCGTCAGCATACCCTCCGCATTCCATGAGTGCGAGGTCAACGGGCGATTCGACAACTTCGCCATAGCGGCAGGACTCATCAAGGGCGAGCACCGTGGAGACTTCTCGTTCGACGACACCGACCCCTACAAGGTCATCGAGGGCGCCAGCTACAGCCTTGCCGTAAAATACGATGCCAAGCTCGACCATTACCTCGACAGCGTAATCAACATCATCGCAAAGGCACAGGAGCCCGACGGTTACCTCACCACATGCGTCACCAATAAGTGCACACGCCTGTCAGGATGGTGGGGCAAGAGCAAGTGGGAGAAAATCAACTCGCACGAGCTATATAACTCCGGACACATGATTGAAAGTGCCGTTGCCCACTACAAGGCCACGGGCAAGCGCACGTTCCTCAACGTAGCCATACGCAATGCCGACCTCATCTGCAAGACGTTCGGCCCTGCCGAGGGACAGATACACCGTCCGTCAGGCCACCCCATCGTAGAGATGGCTCTCTGCAAGCTCTACCTCGTGACCAACAATAGGCGTTACCTTGACATGGCGCGCTACTTCGTAGAGGAGACTGGACGAGGCACAGACGGACACAGGCTCAGCGAGTACTCACAGGACCACAAGCCCATTCTGACACAGGACGAGATTGTCGGTCACGCCGTAAGAGCCGGATATCTCTACTCTGGTGTTGCCGACGTGGCGTCGCTGACTGGCGACACAGCCTACTTCCATGCCCTGGAGCGCATCTGGGACAACATGGCATCGAAGAAGCTGTTCATCACCGGAGGCATAGGCAGCCGCGCGCAGGGGGAGGGCTTCGGTCCCAACTACGAGCTCAACAATATGACCGCATACGCTGAGACTTGCGCAGCCATTGCCAACGTATACTGGAACTACCGCATGTTCCTCGCGACGGGCGATGCCAAGTATGTTGACGTTTACGAGCGAGCACTCTACAACGGCGTGCTCAGCGGCGTGTCCCTCGACGGTGATAAGTTCTTCTACGACAACCCACTTGAGTCCATGGGACAGCACCACCGCCAGAAGTGGTTTGGCTGCGCCTGCTGCCCAGGCAATGTCACCCGCTTCGTTGCCAGCGTGCCCAACTACATCTATGCCACTCAGGGCAATGACGTCTTCGTGAACCTGTACATCCAGGGCGATGCAGACATCAACGCCAATGGCAACAAGGTGAAAATCAGCCAGACCACACAATATCCTTGGGACGGAAACGTGGCCATCACCATCAACCCCAGAAAGCAGTCGCAATGGAAAGTCATGCTCCGCATCCCCTCATGGCTATCAGACCGTCCCGTTGCCAACAACCTCTACAGCTTTGCCGACAGCAAGGGCAGCTACACCATTAGGCTCAACGGGCAGACCATACAGCCCGAGATTGTCAACGGATATGCCGTCATCGACCGCAAATGGAAGCGTGGCGACAAGGTGGAGATAGCCATGGACATGGAGGTAAGGCGCATCAAGGCAAACGACAATGTCAATGACGACCGGGGAAAGACAGCCCTGCAGCGAGGCCCGGTGGTATACTGTCTTGAGGGACAGGACCAGCCCGACAAGGACGTGTTCAACAAGGCCATCATCCCGTCTGCCGACATCAAGGCCGAATATGTCGGTGACAAGCTCAGGGGCATAGTGGAACTCTCAGGACAGGCCGAGCAGACCAACAGCGACGGCACCGTTACGGCAACGACTTTCAAGGCCATCCCCTACTCCACATGGAACAACCGCGGCTACGACAAGATGGCAGTATGGATTCCCGAGTCACCGATATACACCCACGTGAAGCCCGAGCCTACCATAGCGTCGAAGGCACGCACCGTGTTCTACCGCAGCGCTATACAGAAGGACGCACCCGAGACAGCAGCAGTCGAGGGTGAGGCATGGGGCGTCAATGACCAGTGGGAGCCTACCCGCTCGTCAGACACATCGAAGCCATATCACTACTGGTGGCTAAAGGTGGGCACTCTGGAGTCTATCGCCTACCAGTTTGACAAGCCTTACGAGGTGAGCAACGTGCAGGTTTACTGGCTCGACTTCGACCACTACGACGGTAGCTACCGTGCTCCGGAGTACTGGAAGCTCTACTACCGCGACGGCGAGACATGGCGCGAGGTGGAAAACCATACGCCATACGGCACGGAGAGGGACTGCTACAACAGCGTAGACTTCAAGCCCGTGACCACCACCGGACTGAAAATCGAGGCCCAGCTCCGCAAAGGCTACAGTGGAGGAATCATAGAGTGGAAAGTCAACTGATAACGGAAGGCGTGCCCAATTTCACAAGGGCACGCCTTCATGCTTATGCCGCATAAAGCTAAAAGCGGCTACTCCATGCCGCTTGTAGTGAACCAATAGGTGTATGCAGTCGTGAGATAATTAAGTAGGGTGTACAGTTTGATGTACAAAAATCAGTAGCAAGAAAGGGCAAAAGCGTTATTTATCCAGCTGTTATCTACGCTTTTGCGCTTTCAGCGCGTCATTATCCTACATGAAATAGGGTCATCCGACATTTCGAGTGATTACCATTTATATTTATAGCAGTGTGCTCTGTATTTGTTACCTTCATTGCCGCTAAGGTTATAAATCTTGTCTGTGGCGTATTCATATTTGCGGTTCATGCTATATCTCGAGTGACAATATATTGTTGCGTGGTCTATGCATATATATCATTGCCGATAAGGTTAATAACCTTAAGGCCGCAAGGTTAATAACCTTTCAGCCGTAAGGTTATTAACCTTATCAGGGATGCAAACGTATTCATCTCCTATGGCAAACGGTTTCACCCACTTCATTTAATAATTAGGGTGTACAGTTTGTTGTACCCAAAATGGGACTGTTCCTGATTTACTCTGACTACTTGTTCGCAGAAAATATATTGACCAGCACGCGCTGTAGGCGCAAAAGCGCATAGCCCAGGGTAGAGCGCAGCGGCACCCTGGGTGTAAGGTGGCATTGTCCATGCGCGCTGTAAGCGCAAAAGCGTTATTTGTCCTGCTTTTGCGCTTACAGCGCGACCCTCACCTACATGAAATAACCCAGGGTGTCGCTACGCTCTACCCTGGGCTATGCGCTTTTGCGCTTACAGCGCGACAATTACCGACATGAAGTTAAGAATTAAGATATTCAATTTTTGCACATCAAATTGGACACCCTAGAAAGTAAATGCTGTTTTTTCTTTGTCATGTCATGTATTTGCATTATTTTTGCAAAAGAAATATATAGTAACAATGAAGATAAGGAAGCTGCTGGCATTACCGCTGATACCCATATACCGCAATGTGGGTTTCTTCGTATTTATGTATATTCTGGGAGCCGTGTGTGCTCTTAGCACCCTTCCCGACACCCGTGGGGCGACGCTCTACGAGAATCTGTGGCTTGAGCTGTTTGTCGATGACTATGCGGCCTGTCTTGTGCTTAGCCTCTTGCCGCGCCGCCTGCGTGGTATTGGCCGTGCAGTGGCATATACCGTTCTCTATGCCACGGCCCTGGCCGATGTATATTGCTTTGGCAAGTTCGGCTCCACGCTCAATCCGTCGATGCTCATGCTTGTCGGCGAGACCGACAGCCGCGAGGCAGGAGAGTTTCTGCGCTCCTACCTAACGCCTGAGGTTCTTCGCGGTCCGGTAGGCAACGTCGTGTGCGTGCTGGCACTGCATGTGGCATGGTCGTTGCGCCGCCGCATCTTCCGTAAGCTCAGCTATCGCCGCCGCATGCTCGCCCTTGGACGCATTCAGCGGCTGCGGGCACGCATGGCAGCCGTTGAGCCAGTCGCCGGCATCATTGTGGCTGCAGTGGTGGTGTGGGCAACAGTGGCAAGTGCCGGCAACAAGGCGGGATGCCACAGGCTGATGTCAGCCAGCAGCGTGGGCGAGGTGGAGCACCTGCTCACGGCCAAGGACCACGGCGTGATGTACATGCCCATCTACAGGTTAGCGTTCAGCATACGCAGCAACCAGCTTGCCGCAAGACAGATAGAGCAGCTCATAGGCGCGTCAACAAAGGCAAGGGTGGACAGCTGCTCGTATACCTCGCCACACATAGTGCTCATCATTGGCGAGAGCTTCGGCCGTCACCACTCCAGCCAATACGGCTACGCGGTGAAGACCACGCCACGGCAGTCGGCACTGGAACGGTCGGGGCTGCTGACGAAATACACCGACGTGGTGTCGCCATGGAACCTCACCAGCTTCTGCTTCAAGAACATCTTCTCCATGCACGTCATCGGGCAGGAGGGCGACTGGTGCGACTATCCTCTCTTCCCCGAGCTGTTCCGTCAGGCTGGCTACCACGTGACATTCATCACCAACCAGTTCCTGCCCCGTGCCAAGGAGGCCGTCTACGACTTCAGCGGCGGTTTCTTCCTCAACAACCCCATACTGAGCAGCCGCATGTTCGACTCGCGCAACGCCACCGTTCACAGATACGACGACGGACTGCTCGATGACTACAGGCAGCTGAAAGACCAGGAGGGCGCACGGTCGCTGACCATCTTCCACCTGCTCGGGCAGCACGTTGCCTACAAGCAGCGCTATCCCGCTGCGAGGAAGAAGATATGGGTGAGCACCTACGATACACTACGGCCGGAGCTTGACTTGAGGGAGCGCCGCATGCTCGCCGACTACGACAATGCCACGCTGTACAACGACTCCATCGTTGACCGCATAGTACGCCTGTACAAGGACAGCGATGCCGTAGTGATATACATGCCCGACCACGGCGAGGAATGCTACGAGGGCACACGCGGCTTCATCTGCCGCAACCACTCAGCCGCCATCGACTACGACCTCGCACGGTATGAGTTCGAAATTCCGTTCTGGATATACACCTCACCAAAATACAGGCGCAGACACCCGGAGCTAACGGCACGCATCAGGGCGGCACGCAACCGCAGGCTGATGACCGACGCACTGCCACACATGCTGCTGCATCTGGCAGGCATCAGCGCACCCGACTACCATGCGGAGTACGACATACTGAGCGACAGCTACGACGAGATGCGGCCGCGGCTGCTAAAGGCAACAACCGACTACGACAAACTGAAACCAGCAAAATGAACACCGACAACTCACTGCTTACACGGGCGGAATGCAACGCCATGAGAGGACTGGCCATAATGGGCATATTCCTGCACAACTACTGCCACTGGCTCGGTCCCGTGGTTAAGGAGAACGAGTATGAATACAATCAGGGCAACGTAGACTGGCTGTGGCGCGTAACCACAAATGCCGACGCACTGCTGCCCATGCACTGGATATCGTTCTTCGGCCACTATGGCGTACCCGTATTCCTGTTCCTCAGTGCCTACGGCCTGGAAAAGAAATATGGCAACGCGCAGCAGAAGCCAGGCGTATGGCAGTTCACCCGCTACCACTTCCTGAAACTCTTCAGCATGATGATAGTCGGATTTGCAGCCTTCACCATGGTCGACGCCATGACACCTGGCCGCTGGCACTACGACGTGACGCAGATTGTTGCCCAGCTGCTTATGGTCAACAACCTGCTGCCAGACCCTGACCATCAGATATGGCCCGGGCCGTACTGGTTCTTCGGGCTTATGCTGCAACTATACATAGTCTACCGCCTTCTGCTCTACCGCAGCCACTGGGCCGTCACGGCACTGCTCATGGCCGTCTGCGTAGGCATACAGCTATGCCTGCCGCCTATGGGCGAGGCCATCAACAGCTACCGCTACAACTTCCCAGGAGGCATGCTGCCCTTCGGTGCAGGCATCCTCGCAGCACGCATCATTGACCGTCCGCTCGCCATCTCCACCCCCACGCTGGCCGCGCTTACAGTGCTGCTGTCGCTTCTGGCCATCGTTACGAGCTGTAGCGTAATAGGCTGGACACTCACACCCATCGTCATCATAGCGGCCTGCGCCGCACTGGCCAAGCTGCTTGCCCGTGCGAAGAGCATCATGTGGGCAGCAGTATGGATGGGCGAGATTAGCGCAGCACTATTCGTATGCCACCCCATAACACGCAAGATATTCATACCCATCTCGCGCTGTGGCGACCACTATGCGGGACTGCTGCTCTACATCATTGCCAGCCTGTGTCTGGCATGGCTATTCAAGGAAATAATGTCACGACTGCCTAAACCCAAGATGAAATGAGAATACCCGATATCGAGCTTGCCAACATCAGCCGCTTCCGCGGTGAGCAGATGGGCGCGGCGATGCTGTTCATCATCCTTTTCCACGTTGGTCTCGACCGCTGGGACCCCTTCTTCGGTCTCAGGCGCACGGGCAACGTGGGTGTTGACATCTTCCTCTTCCTGAGCGGTGTCGGGCTGTGGTATTCCTGGTCCCGCATGGCAGACTCGGGCATGGACATCCGCAGCATGCTGCTGCGCTTTTTCCGCAACCGCTACGTCCGCATTTACCCCGCCTGGCTCATCATGGCCAGCGCCTACTACATACCG
This sequence comes from Prevotella sp. P3-122, assembly GCF_002251365.1. Lineage (GTDB taxonomy): Bacteria > Bacteroidota > Bacteroidia > Bacteroidales > Bacteroidaceae > Prevotella. Next base: position 75,915 of record NZ_NPJH01000038.1, on the reverse strand, counting down.
CGCTTCCACGGCACCACCATAAAAGAATGGGCTGACCTCATCGGCGACATCACCATCAACTGGGACTTCTGGCTCTATGACGAGCTTACCTTCTGGTATATTCCCGCCATCATGATGCTCTACACCATTGCGCCATTCTACATGATACTAATACGCAAGCACCCCATGTACCGGTGGCTGCCGCTGATAAGCATCATCTGGTGCGTGATGGTGCAATGGGTGATACCCATCCACAATGCCGTAGGCCATCTGGAGATATTCTGGAGCCGCGTGCCCATATTCCTCTTAGGTATCAACTTCGGCTCTATAGTCCAGCGCAAGCAGACCATCGACGGACAGGCCGTATGGATGCTCGCGGCCATATGGACACTGACCTTCGGCACATGCCTCTATCTGGAGCAACAGCGCCACGGCCACTTTCCGCTGTTCGTGGAGAGGATGCTGTACATTCCCTTCACCATAACGACCATCATGCTGCTCAACCGCATCTTCCGGCGCATGCCGGCCAGAGTGAACAGCCTGATGCGCTTCGTAGGGGCGGTGAGCCTTGAGGCATACCTCATACACAGCCACTTCGTGCTGTGCCACATCGAGAAGATGCACCTCGGCTACTGGCCCACATTCCTTCTGACGGCAGTCATCACAATGCCGCTGGCATGGCTGCTGCACACACTGATAGAGAAAGTAACATGCAAAATCATTGCGAAATGAAGAATATACTGAAACTCATACGCCCAAAGCAATGGCTGAAGAATACCTTCGTGTTCTTCCCTATGTTCTTTGGAGGTTCGCTGCTCGACACCTCGGACATCATTGCCTCCATCATCACCTTCGTGGCCTTCAGCCTCTCGGCATCATCAATATACTGTTTCAACGATGTCGTAGACGTAGAGGCCGACAGGCGCCATCCCGTAAAATGCCACCGCCCCGTAGCCTCGGGAGCCATCAGCATGCGCGTGGCCTACCTGCTCATGGCATCACTCTTCGCCGCATCACTCGCCGTGGCCTCACTGCTCGACAGCCTGTGGCTCACCGTGGGCGGCATCCTTACCTTCTACTGGCTGCTGAACATCGCCTACTGCTCAAAGCTCAAGGACTATGCCATCATCGATGTGTGCATCATTGCCTTCGGCTTCGTACTGCGCATATTGGCAGGCGGTGCGGCTACCGAGGTGACCGTGAGCCACTGGCTGGTGCTGATGACATTCCTCCTGACACTCTTCCTCTCGTTCGCCAAACGGCGCGACGACGTGCTGCGGATGAACGCCACGGGCGAGGCGCCACGCAAGAACACCATACGCTACAACCTCACGTTCATCAACGAGGCCATCACCATTACAGGCTCCGTAACCCTCGTATGCTACATCATGTACACCGTATCGGCAGAGGTGACATCGAACTTCAACACCAACCACCTGTACCTCACGAGCATATTCGTGCTCGTGGGACTGCTGCGGTACATACAGATTGCCGTTGTCGACCAGAAGAGCGGCGACCCGACGAAAGCCATTCTCAGCGACCGGTTCCTGCAGTTAGTGGTAGTAGCATGGGGACTGACATTCCTCACACTGATATACATACTCTGACAACATGCAGAAGACATATATACATACCTTCGACTTCGACGGCACGCTGACCACTGCCGACACCATGATAGAACTGATAAGGTTTGTGCGTGGCACCACGGGACTGCTCACGGGACTGGCCTGCCTGAGCCCCCTCCTCATACTGATGAAGCTGGGCCTCTACCCCAACTGGCGTGCCAAGGAGCGGCTGCTGGCATGGTTCTTTGGCGGCATGCCCGAAGCCGACTTCAACCGGCTGTGCAACGACTTCGCGCAAGCACGCCAGGACCTCATCCGTCCGCAGGCCATTGACATGATACGCACGCTCAATGCCAAAGGGCAACAAACCGTCATCGTCAGCGCAAGCGCGGAAAACTGGGTAAGCAAGATGGCGGAACTGGCGTTCGGAGCCGAAACCACCGTTACAGGAACAAGACTGGAGGTGAGCAACGGGAAGATTACAGGCCACATAGATGGTGCCAACTGCTACGGAGCAGAGAAGGCAAGACGCATACAGGAATACCTCGACAGCCTCAACATAAGCAGAGAACAATGCCTCATCACCGCCTATGGCGACAGCAGAGGCGACAAAGAGATGATAGACTATGCAGACAAATCATACTACAAGCCCTTCGGCGACTGACAGCAACAGGCTCCGCGAAGTGGTGCGCTTCGGCATTGTGGGCGCAGTGGCCACGCTCCTGCAGTACGGACTGTACGTACTGCTCAACAGGCTTGTACACCCCACCCTGGCAAACACCATCGCCTACGCACTGAGCTTCGCCTTCAACTACGTGGCCTCTACGCACTACACCTTCCAGGTGAAATCGACGGCAAGGCGCGGGCTGGGCTTCGCCTTCTCACATCTCATCAACTACACCCTGCAGACAGCGACGCTGGCCCTGATGTTGTGGCTTGGCCTGCCCAAGGACCTTGCGCTGATACCCGTGTTCGCCATCTGCGTACCAATAAACTTCATCCTTGTCAGATATTTCCTAAAGAAGCAATGAGAAACATCCTACGCATATTCGCCATAAGGCGCGAGGAACGCATGCTCGCCACCGTGCTGCTGCTCCTGCTGCTGGCTCTCAATGCCATCGTCATAGCCCACTACTACAGCCTCTTCACCCCGCTGCAGAAATACTACTGGCCCCTGTTCATACGCAACTTCCACATCTCCGGCTTCGACCCCATAACGCTCAGTGTCGTGAGCGACTGGTCGGCAGGCTACAATGTCTTCCGCCATCCTCTGCTGGCTTTCTTCATGTACCCCGCCTACCTGCTCAACCAGGCCCTGATGTTCATCACGGGCATCAACTGCGCCATCTTCATCGTTGCCGCCATGCAGGTGGGCAGCGCATTCTATGCCGACATATTCCTCTACAGAATACTGCGCGAGATAACACTCCTCGACCGCTTTGACTCCACGCTCCTCGTGGCACTCTACCAGTCGTTTGCCTTCATCATGCTGGCGGCCATGGTTCCCGACCATTTCATCTTCTCCAGCATGATGCTCATTCTCTCGCTCTATGTCACGGGACGCAGGCTGGCCAGCCGCAGGCCTATGAAGATATGGCAAACCATCGTCTACTTTGTCTTCACGGCCGGCACGTCACTCAACAATGGTCTGAAGGTGTTCCTGTCGGCTCTCTTCGTCAACCGGCGCAAGTTCTTCCACCCCGCATTCCTGCTTCTGGCGGTTCTGCTTCCGTCGCTCCTCCTCTGGGGAATAGCCCGATGGGAATACCGGGTGTTTGTATACCCTACTGAGCAAGCACGCCATAAGGCCAAGGCCAAGAAGGAAGCAGCAAGGAAAAAGGCCGCCGAGTTTGCCAAGGCACAGAGAGACTCGGTGATGCTGGCTCAGGGCAAGACCCCAGAGCCTGCGAAAAACACAAAGGCAAAGCCGAAACGCAAGGTAGCAGGAGCGCCCATTGCCAAAAAGGGCTTCCTGAGCTGGACTGACGTAACCACGCCACGTTGGGAATCGCTGGTGGAGAACGTATTCGGTGAGGGCATTCAGCTGCATAAGGACTATCTGCTGCAAGACGTTCTGCGCAAGAGACCAATGATAGTCCACTACACCATGGCTACAAACTATATCGTCGAGGCAATTATCGTGCTGCTCTTCATATTTGGCATACTGTGCGGACTGCGAAACACGTTCCTATGGTCGTGCATGGCATACTTCCTGCTCGACATGACGCTGCACGTAGGACTGGGCTTCGGCCTCAACGAGGCATACATCATGACGGCCCACTGGGCATACGTCATACCAATAGCCATGGCCTTCTTCCTGAGGCTCATAAATCCACAATTCGCCTGGATATTCCGCTCAATAATAATTATTATCACGTCATTCCTCTTCGGATGGAACATCACACTCGTATGCCAGTTCCTAACATAAGCGACCTCAAATCAAGACTATCGGGCACCAAACTTGACCACTGGCTGTCACCGGCACTCATCGCCCTGCTGCTGCTTGTCCTCCACTACTTCTTCATAGCCCGGTTTCTTGACCAGTTCATGCACTATGATGACAGCTCATGGCATGTCTTCATGGCCAATTTCCACATGGCAGGCTTCGACCCCTTAACCTATCATGTCGTCACCGACTGGCACATGGGCTACGATATCCTGCGCCATCCCCTGCTGGCATGGCTCGTATGGCCGCTATACGCCATCAACAGCCTGCTGTGGCAGCTCACGGGTGCCAACTGCGTGCAGTTTGTCTGCGGAGCATTGCTATTCGGCTGTGGCTATGGCTCTGCCCTGCTCATGCGCAGCATACTCGTACGTGCAGTAGGAACAGGACGATGGACAGCCACGCTGCTCACTGTCTTCTTCCTCTCCTTCGCATATATTATGGTGTCGCTCATCGTACCCGACCATTTCTGCCTGTCGCTGTTCCTCCTGCTCCTCGTCATCCACCAACATGCCACACGCAGCACCGTAAGCACAGCAACGCAATGCCTTCTCTATACGCTCACGGCAGGAGTGACGCTCACAAACGGAGTGGTGGTATTCCTCGCCGACATCATCTTCCATGGGCGCGACGCCCTGAGGCCACGGCGCTTGCTCGCCGCCTATGTCCTCCCGACAATATTCCTGCTGTCATCCGTACTCATCTTCCAGCGGCAGACAGACAGCACGACGAAATGGATAAAGGACAACATCACCAAGACCGAGATAGTGGTTGAGAACATGCTCGGAGAGTCCATACAGTTCCACCGCAAGCATATCCTCGGCGACGTGCTCTGGCACCGGCCCGTCATCGTGCGCTATCTCTGGTGGGGAAGCTATGCCATAGAGGCAGCCTATGCCGTCATATTCGTCCTTGGCATGTGGTATGGCCGACGCGAGCGGCTGCTGTGGCTGCTTGCCGCCATCCTCACATTCAACGCCACCCTTCACATCCTCTTAGGCTTCGCCATAGACGAGGTACAAATCATGACAGCCCATTGGGCATTCGTCATACCTATTGCTACAGGCTATGCCGTCAGGCGTCACAAATGGCTTGCCCTGCCCGTTCTCGTCATCACCTTGTATCTTCTCGCCTCCAACTTCTATCTCCTGCACAGATACCTCACATGGCCATTAGCGAAGTAAGAAGATGGTTTGATGTTGCTTCAATATGGCTCGTTGGAGACTTTCACCAGTTAGCCAATGCTCAAACACCGTACTACAAACAGCCCGAGACTCACAGAACATGAATCTCGGGCATTTTGTTGCAAAAGTCTTATATAGAAACCTATCTTCTGTCGTTGCCATGCGATATAACGTTTTGTTGCCGCAAAAAAAACGAATAATATTTTATTCTGCCAAGAATAGCATAAAACATTATTTTGGGATAAGCCCCAACATTTGTTTACTGTATAGCATCCCATTTCTGAAACAAAGAATATATGTAGGACTGTCAAGTCCGACAATTGTGCTTTTTTTTATTCTTTTGTTCCTGTTTGACAGATATTCGTCATATTGTTTAGGATAATACTCTTTTAGAATATTCTCGTATGCCCTATCTGTCATCACCAAATACGATGAATTTGTGTTGTCCATTTTAGAGGAAGCTCCATAATGTAAGAAAACATCTTTATTGTTTAGGCACGCTTTTATAATATAGGGATTGTTTCTGAAGTCCTCACCATTGGCAAGGAGCATCACCTCGAACCTGTCAATACTGTCATTTATCTGCTGATAGAATATGTGACAGGTTGTAGGAATACCATAATCATATTTGTCGGTTAATGACAGATAGTATAGAATTTCCCGTTTCAGTTCTTTATTGTTCAGAACAAATTCGCACTCTTTTCGGCTGCTTGTCTGTTCTGAACAAAAGCATAATGTATACCCAAATGCTACGAGCAATATAATTCTCTGTATAGTTTTTACCATGGTATTATGTTGTATTTTGTTGGTTGACTTGTTGTGACACTGTAAAATTTCTTATCTTGAACATTCAATACGTGTACAATCCCATTAAAACGTTTATTTGCCATCACGCTATCAGCTCCCTTTATACCTATAGGATCATCTGGGGTATTAGGGATATACGGGTGAGTATGTACTTGGAAAGATACTGGTTCATATTGTCCATTGATACTGACATAAGTCTTGGGATCATCCGATAAATTGACAAAATAGTTTATACTGTGATATTCACCATTTTCACCATCCCGAAATACTAATATTGAGCCGTTTTCTAACACAGCAGCGGCAACTTCACAGTTCGTAAATTTAGACCGATTTATCATATAATTAAAAGCTTTCTTCCTAACACGATTTTCCCAATCGTCATATTCCGTTTTTGAACAAACAAATAATTTGTCATGTTTGCTCATTCTATCATGAATCATGTGGTTGTACATCATCTGAAAAGCAGATGTCATTGCGCCGTTGGCAAACTTGCCGCCACCAATCTCCGACACTACGCCGCCAAGAACAGCGCTTGTAGCTATTGTCCCAACATCAGTCATGTGATTGGCATAGCCTGAAATCAGTTCGTTGCCTCCAGCAGAAACCATGCCCACATACAGCCCATGCTCAAAGTGTCCGCCCTGCAAAGCCTCCATTGTTCCGTCAGAGATTGAGTGCAGAGCCATCCTTGTGTACCAGTCTCCGCCTAAAGAACCTATGCCGAAGTTAGCCATTCCGCCCAATGCGCCCCAGAAGCCACCTGTGAAGGCACTCTTTGTGGTCGTCCGGAATTACACGGACAGGTTCATCGACCCGAAAAAGTGAACCAAGGCGCCTGCCCCTATGACCCAAGTCCCTATGACCCGAAGGTGGTGGAGCCCCAAATCAATATATCGGCTTAACCACCTCCACCCTCATTCCAAGTGCATTGATGATGCGATAGAATGCACCTACACTGGGCACGATGACACCATTCTCCACCTTGGATATATAAGACTTGGTGGAGTTGATGCGTCTTGCCAACTCGGTTTGCGTCACTTTTGCCTCCTTGCGTGCATCGAGCAGTATCTGACCGGAATAGAAAGAGAATGCATCCTCTTCTGCCTTTATACGCTCAGGAGTCCCCTCCTTGCCAAACTTCTGGTCAAGAACTAAATCGTAGTCAACGATTTGATGATTGTTTGTCTGCATAATATGCCTCCTTTATCTTTAATGCTTTTTCTATTTCATTTGGTGGAGTCTTCTGGCTTTTCTTTTGAAAGCCATTGAACAGGACAACGACCTTGCCTTCGTCGAATATGAAGAACACCCGAAAGATGTTGCCTCCATATTCGGCACGCAACTCATACAGGCCATCCCTGATAAGTTTGACGAACTTCTTGGGAAGTCTGTCCTGGTTTTTGAGCAGGAGAAGTCCATATTGGATTTTCTCCTGTTCTTTTTCATTCAAGGTGTTCATGAATGCCTCAAAGTAACCGCCGTATGTCAATATCCGCCGTTTCATGGTGCAAAGATAGCAAAAGTTGTCCAATCATGCAACTGCCGGATGTTTTTTTCAGTAGATAATCATCATGAATCTGAATCAGAACCACAGGGACACGTTCATCGACCCGAAAGAGTGAACCAAGGCGCCTGTCCCTATGACCCTGCAAAGCCTCCATTGTTCCGTCAGAGATTAAGTGCAGAGCCATCCTTGTGTACCAGTCTCCGCCTATGATGCCTATGTCGCCAGTATATACTGCTACTAAATAGGCATATTATTCTTGCCTGTCCCTCTTTTTCTTCTGTTTCTCCATCTTCTCTCTTATTTTCTCCTCATAGAGGCTTATCATAGTGTCGAACTTTATGATTTCCTCGTCCGTGCCATTTGTAGCTTCAAGATAGTCGATGTGGTTGCGTATCTGATAGTATTCGCTGTTGGTCTTTATATACCCTCTCTCCTCTATCTTTCTCACCTTATCCAATCGTTTCTTGTCGAAGTCACGCAGGTCTTTGCCACAGGCCGCACGAAGGCGGGCGTTGAGGATTGGATATTCAGGCTCGTCCGGAAATGGTATCATTTCATTGGCATACTTAAACCACCTTTTTAGCATTCTGAGATTACCATTGTTGTAAAATTCGATAATTTTGTTTTTTATATTCTCAAAATCTCTTCGATATTCTTCACGTAAACTCTCATCGTTCTCAGAACGAATACTACAATTGTATGTAAAATCGTACATGATTAAATTCCATTCTTTGTAAAATGTTAACTCGTCCATAATATATAAATTTAATAACCTGTGTAAGGTGCTATGTTCCCAAATATTTTATTTGCTTTTTGATGATAAGTTCTTCCTGCAGGATTCCATTTTGCAACCCCTCTAATTTTATTTGCTACTTTTTTTGTTTCCAATTCCTCCATGATAATCAATAAGTTGCTGTTCTCGTCCCCTAATGGCCATTTTACCTTCAAAACCAATAGCACATCTATCAACTACAGGCTTGCCAAATACCTCATACTTCATTCTGCCATCAAACGACTTTCTATTATTGCTCTCAGCCAAAACACATATGAATACTCTTGTGGAACAGCACCGGAATAACCATAATCTGCACTGTTCATATGGTGTTCTTTTGTATTTCTTTTTAAAACTTTACTATCATAATCTAAGATAATGGATGAAACTTCAATATTGTATGGTTTCAAAACCACATTCATTTTATCTTTGAGGGGAATTTTATCCATGAATTCTTTTATGCGTTTATAAACATTATCACATTTATGGCATGCAAAATCATTAGACAAGGCTACAGTAACATCAAAGACATCAGCACCTCTAAACGTTATACCCCTAATAGAATCAAAATTTAATTCATCTTTTGCCAGACTTAAAAAAGTTGAAAGTTCAGATATTAGCTCGTCACTAACATGTCCTTTTCTGTGATTAAATGTTTTGTTTTTAAGCTCGGGAATTTTCCTTTTGCAATATATTGAGTCAATGCCGTCACCAATTATGTCATATGTTCCATTTGAGTACTTAAAAGTAGAAAAACAAATGCTTGAAACCGTATCACCTTTTATAAGGTAATATGTCTTATCTTCATAACCTCTGTAAGTTACAGCAATTAAATGAGTTTCATTTTGCTTGTTTTTATTTACGCATGAAACAGGAACTAAAATTAGCAACATTATTATCAAGATTTCATTTAATAGTTTTGAGATAATCATACGTCTTATTATTTTATTTAAATCCACATTTCCATAATTCTGTTATGGCTTTTTTATAATAATACGCAAATGCTCCTCCCTCGAGTTGTCCATCTATAGAATTCCAATGCCCGTCATGCCCTTTATAGAAATATTCCACATGTCCAGTTATTGCACCTTCGAAACCTGATTGCGAAACGACACCATTCTGTAGATTTATATTAGGATTCTTTACGTAGTCATACACTCTTGGTATTCCCCATTTCCTATAGAAATAATTTCTAAGACCTTTTGCAAACATGAAGTAATTGCGACCGTCATTACCTTTCAGGGTCTGTCCCTCTTTTTCTTCTGTTTCTCCATCTTCTCTCTTATTTTCTCCTCATAGAGGCTTATCATAGTGTCGAATTTTATGATTTCCTCGTCCGTGCCATTTGTAGCTTCAAGATAGTCGATGTGGTTGCGTATCTGATAGTATTCGCTGTTGGTCTTTATATACCCTCTCTCCTCTATCTTTCTCACCTTATCCAATCGTTTCTTGTCGAAGTCACGCAGGTCTTTGCCACAGGCCGCACGAAGGCGGGCGTTGAGGATTGGATATTCTTTATCTGAAGGAGATGGACGCAATTCATTTCCATAGGAAAACCATTCTTTTAACTTCCTGAGATTTCCGTTTCTATAGAATTTGATAATATCGTTTTGCATTTTTTCAAAATCTTTTTTGATGTTCGGTATTTCATTTTTATCAATACAATCATTAATAAAATAATTACATGCATAATCGTACATGATTAAGCACCACTCTTTATAAAACTCCAATTCTTCCATGGTAATATTTTTTAAAATGCCCCAGTATAAGGAGCAATATTTCCGAAATAATTATTTGAGGCATTGTGATATTTCCTTCCATATTTCGATTAGTTTATATTAATAACGCAAAGGTATAAAACTTTGCGGACATAAGCAAATTTTTACACCCATTTTGTCACCATTCAGGTCGAAGGGCAGAGCTGCTCTCACTTCCTGAGCAGCATCAGGTTTCGGGTATATGCCACGATGCCGAACGACTGCCCGACAATGAGCACTATGTCATGCCGTATCAGCGCATAGCTCACTATGGTCAGCGACCCTGCGAGGCTCACTATCCAATGACCGTCATACACCATCTCGCGAGCAGTGACGATATTGCGCGACTCCATAATATCAGGCACAATGACATCATTGTTCACAAAGAAAGCTATAAAGCAAATGACAATTACCAACAACGGACTTTTATACTTTTTTATGTCCATCTTCATGCTATTATTACATACTTAACCTTGATAGCCTCACGGTTTTCATTCACACATCGCTGCAAAGATAATAAAAACCATACTAACCCAACAAGTTTCACACTTATTTCATTATATTGTAACACAATATTAACATTCCGTTTATGTAAAAAGGAAATAATTAATTCTGTTTCATTTCAATCATCTCACTGGAGATTTCCAACCGCTGAAAGGTGAGTTAATCAGATGTAGCTTACTGGCGATATTCGCAAACGTTTTCGTGTTGTTTTATCACACATATTATTATATATAAGAATAAAAATAGTAATTTTGCCGAAAAAGTATACCTATACAATCATGATAAGAAAACTTTTACTTTTCGCTGCCATGTCATTGGCTGCGTCAGCGATGGCCGACCAGAAACAGACGGTTGTTATACAGGGCGGCAAAGTGGACAATAGTGTACGTAAGATAGCGTTCCAGGGTGACAACGCTGTCATAACCTTTGCCGACGGCAATACCCAGACCGTCGACCGCTCGGCTTTTGCCGTGTACATAAGCAACATCAACACAACGGCTATCAAGAACACAACAGTGGGCAAGAATATTACCGGACAATGCCATACCATAGGCGGCGTCAAGGTGTACAAGCCTGCACACAAGGGCGTATACATTAAGGACGGAAAGAAAATTGTGAGGGGAAAGGAAGGAAGATAGCACGACGGGGGATAGAAAGTCCCAGGAACCTCGAACTTGCGATAAGAAATAATCAACAGACTAAAAACTAAAACAAACAGAAAGATATGAATCAAATACTATACCTGCTGATGTCGCTCGTGCTGACTTTCGCCGACGGCACCGAGAAAGTTTATGATGAAACAGAGGTGGAGGCAGTAGAGATTGACGATGATACCAACACCGTCACTGTCACTACCACTCACGGTACCGACACCTACAAGGACATGGTGCTTGCCATAGGCACACGTGCGGACGAGCCTGCTCCCGTGGCCAACAACCTCATCACCGAGGCTCGCGGATGGCACGAGAGCCTGTATGCGAAGTTCAGGCTTGCAGAGGGTGCGAAAAGCTACAATGCTTACGTAAAAAGTGACGACGAGGCCGACTACCACAAGGTGGACGGACAGCTGGTAAGAGACTACGGCACATACGGACGTGTAGACGTAGTGGGACTTCGCGCAAGCACCTACAGTCTGAAGGTTGTGCCCGTATACGAAGACGACAGCGAGGGCGACGCCTCGACAGCGGAAGGGCTAAAGGTGGTGCCCTACAACCGTGACGGCTTTGCCCATCATGGCCGTAGCGAGGGCATCGGAGCATACAACAACGACGGTACGCTGAAGGCCAATGCCAAGGTGGTGTACATAACGAAGGAGAATGCCGCTGAGCTGCAGCCGCTGCTCACGTCATACAGCAAGGGCACCCTGGCCTCTACTCCGCTATGCGTGAGGGTGATAGGACTGCTCAAGAAGGAGGACATGGGAACGCTGGGCAGCTCTGCCGAGGGACTGCAGGTGAAAGGCAACTCCGGGTATACCACCCTGAACATCACCATCGAGGGTATCGGTGACGATGCCACCCTGTATGGCTTTGGCATCCTGGTAAGGAATGCTGTCAGCGTGGAGCTGCGCAACTTCGGCAACATTCTGTGTATGGACGACGCCATATCGCTCGACACCAAGAACAGACACATATGGGTTCACAACATAGACCTCTTCTATGGACAGGCCGGCAGCGACTCCGACCAGGCGAAGGGCGACGGCACCGTTGACCTGAAGGGCGACTCACAGTATATCACCATTGCGTCGTGCCACTTCTTCGACAGCGGCAAGTCATCGCTCTGCGGCATGACATCGGAGACGGGACCGAACTATATCAGCTACCACGACAACTGGTTCGACCATAGCGACTCGCGGCATCCGCGCATACGCACCATGACGGTACACCTGTGGAACAACTACTACGACGGCAATGCCAAATACGGCGTAGGAACGACAATGGGGTCGAGTGCATTCGTAGAGGCAAACTATTTCAGAAACTGCAAATACCCCATGCTCATGGCCAGGCAGGGACACGATCCAGAGGCAACGAGCGGGTCGGTGAAGACAACCTTCTCCGGCGAGGACGGCGGCTTCATAAAGTCGTTTGCAAATGTAAGGACAGGACTAAGCGCAAGCAACTACACCACATGGCAGAGCAACCCCACGAGCTTCGACGCCTACGAGACTGCAAGCAGACTGGAAAAGGTTCCCGAGACCATAGTTACCAACCATGGCGGAACACCATACAACAACTTCGATACCGACACAGAGCTGATGTACGGCTACCAGCCTTGCGAGGCCAAGGACGTGCCCCAGAGAGTTACGGGCTACTATGGTGCGGGACGACTGAACCATGGTGACCTCAAATGGACATTCGACAATGCGACAGACGATACTGATTACGGAGTGAACACCGCACTGATGTCTGCACTGCAGGCATACACCACCTCGCTAAAGGGCATCTTCGGTAGCGAGACAGAGATTCCCGAGACTCCTGACGAGCCTTCTGACCCAGAACAGTCCGTAGACCCCTCTGAGGTTCTGCTGGTATCGTTCGGTGCTGACGGACAGCCCAGCTCATCCGTTTTCACCGTTACAGGCAACGGCAGCAGCTCAAAGGGAGAGATTACCGTTGACGGAGTGACCTACTCCACTTGTCTGAAGATGGAGTCGTCAACGCAGGTGTCGTTCACACTGGCAGCAAAGTCAAAGGTAACCTTCTACTTCGGTGCCGCAGAGACAGCGTCGCTGAAGATTGACGGAGAGAAGATTACGGGCACGGGCAACACCTACACGACAACTCTCGACGCTGGCACGCACACGCTGGCCAAAGACAAGTCGGTGAACCTGTTCCTCGTTAAGATAGAGCCGCTGGAAGAATAACGCAACACATAAAATCTACAAAAACATAATATGAGAAAACTACTATTATCACTTATGCTGCTCTGCACATCATTGGGCATGAGCGCAAACAACATCTACGAGCTGTCGGCAGCCACCTGCTCGGCGTCATCAGGTGCCGTTGGCCCATGGAGTTTCCAAGGAGGCTTCTCAGTGATGGCCTCTGATGCGTCTAAAACCTACCAGGCTGCTAACGGAGGCATCAAATACTCTGCCGGACTGCAATACACTATCACCCTGCCCGAGGGAGTATCGGTGAAGCACGTCGAGATATACGGCTACGACAACTATCCCGACGTGGACAGCTATCTGGGCGAGCTTAACGGCAAGGAATACTCTGCCACAGCAATAGTATTCCCGCAAAAGACCGCCAACGGCTCTACCGTCCCCGTAACACGCAGCGTGACACTTGTCGAGGCCGCTACTGGTACGCTGACATTCACTCCGCAAGGCAAGCAGGTGGTATGGACGCTACGCCTCTACGACTACAATCCTGCTGACGTTCCTGCCGACGACCTTACGCAGGGCCGCAACAACAACCTGTTCTACACCCCAGTGTCGCAGATGGAGAAGATAGACCGCGCACCAGTGGCATTGCCCGCATCGAGCGGCAAGGGTATTTTCCTCAGCTGGAGATTTCTCGGTACTGACGACCTGCAGACGAAGTTCGACATCGTAAGGGACGGAAGCACCATCAAGCGCGACCTCACGGTTTCCAACTATACCGACACCTACGGCGCAAAGACCAACAGCTACGAGATTGTGGCAAAGGTGAATGACGTGGAGGTGGATCGCACAAAGCCCGTGACACCATGGAGCAACATCTACCTGCGCCAGACTCTTGACCGCCCGGCGGGTGGCACCTTGGACGGAGCTCAGTACACATACTCGCCCAACGACTGCTCTGTTGGCGACGTGGACGGTGACGGACAGTATGAGCTTATCGTGAAATGGGACCCGTCGAACTCGAAGGACAACTCACAGTCGGGATATACGGGCAACGTATACATTGACGCATACAAGCTCGACATGACCTCGGAGACTCCCACCAAGCTGTGGCGCATAGACCTCGGACAAAACACCAGGGCGGGCGCACACTACACTCAGTTCCTCGTCTACGACTTCGACGGTGACGGCAAGGCCGAACTGATATGCAAGACGGCGGCAGGCAGCAAGGACGGCAATGGCAACTATGTCAGCGAGGCCGCTACCGACGAGACCATCAAGACCGTGGATAACACCAAGGACTGGCGCAACACCAGCGGCAAGGTGACGGGCGGACAGGAGTGGCTGACGGTGTTCGAAGGCCTGACGGGCAAGGCGATACATACCGTGTACTACAATCCGAACAGGAACGGAGGCATTGGCGGTGAGGATGGATGGACCAAGAACTGGGACGACCGCTCGGGAAAGACCGACAAGGAATACGGCAACCGTGGTGAGCGGTATCTTGCCGCCGTGGCATACATAGACGGTCCCGACGCCAACCCGTCGGCCATAATGGTGAGGGGCTACTACACATACTCCTACGTATGGGCTGTAGGCTTCGACGGCAAGGAGCTGCAAACAAAGTGGCTGCACTCCTCTTTCTCGAAGACACAGTATAGCGTGACCTCAGCCAATGGAACTACCGTAACATACAACGCTCCTATACCTAAAGGAAAGATCACCGGCAGCAGGACTGCCTACGGCAACGGCAACCACAACCTCAGCGTAGGCGACTACGACGGCGACGGCAACGACGAGATTACGCTGGGAGCATCGGCCATCAACCATGACGGCACCCTGCTCTACTCTACAGGCTACGGACATGGCGACGCCCTGCACGTGGGCGACATCGACCCAGACAGGCCAGGCATGGAGGTGTTCACCGTTCACGAGGAGTCACCATACGGATGGGACCTGCACGACGCTGCTACAGGTGATGTCATCTGCAAGGCCGACGGCTCTGCTGACAACGGACGAGGCATAGCATCGGACATCATAAGCTCCAACAGAGGCTATGAGTTCTCGTCATCCAACGACCGCAGCCAGCGCAATGCCGCAAACGAGGTGGTAAGCACCAAGTCGACAACGCTCAACTTCCGCTGCTACTGGAACGGTGACCTGCAGGACGAGCTTCTCGACGGCAACACCATGGACACATGGAGCGGCAGCAGCATGACAAGACTGCTGACTCTATATGATTACGGCAACTCATCTACATGCAATAGCACCAAGAAAACCCCTAACCTGCAGGCCGACCTCCTCGGTGACTGGCGCGAGGAAATACTCCTCTGGGACTCTTCCGACGGCTGCACGATAAATATCTTCACAACCAACATCTCTACCATCTACCGCGTGCCGACCCTGATGCACGACCATACCTACCGTATGGGCATAGCATGGCAGAACACCGCATACAACCAGCCTCCACACGTAGGCTACTTCCTGCCCGACTATGTCAGCTACCTGAAAGAGCAGACAACAGCCATCAAGGGTGTGAGCGAGACGGTAAATGCCGACAACGAGCCGATATACACCCTGCAGGGTGTCAGGAGCAACGGCAAGCAACCCGGTATATATATAATAGGTGGAAAGAAAACGGTTGTCAGATAATAGCGGCAACAGACAATAGGAAAAAGAAAGACGGGCTCTTACTGAAACTATTTAGAATAATTTACATACATTCGGATTTTATTTGCTATTCTGAAAAAGATAGGCGGCACTCGGAAATGCAAAGACAAAAAATGCCATTTTTGTTTTGACATCTCACTCGTTTGCACTATCTTTGCAAAAAGGATACCCAGAAGGTGTCTTTGTGACAGATAAGCAACTAAAATCCGAATTTATTATGATGCAACAACTTATTGATACCCTGCATACTGGGCACTACTCGCTCGTTGTGTTGCACGAGGGCCGCCAACGGAGCTTTGGCGGGCAGGGAGTACGCAACCTGTACGACATCTCTACTCAGGAGCCGGAGTTGCTCCTCGGAGCAAAGCTTGCCGACAAGGCCGTCGGAAGGACTGCTGCAAAGATAATGGCTGAGGGCGGTGTAGTGGAGGTATATGCGGACTATATAAGCCAACAAGCCTATGATCTGCTATCTGATGCAAAGGTGAAGGTCAGCTATGGCAAAAAGGTTGACCACGCTACGTTTCTGGATATCTGGAAAAAACTTGGCGAAATAGAATGACTATATGGGTGCCTACCCCTCACCCTTCCCTCACATAAAGAAGGATAATTAGCAAAAGAGTAATACCGACTTTGCTATAGCAGTACTACTGCCTTTCAAAAGCAGTAGTACTTACTTTGCCAACGCAGTATGCTCTACTTTGATTGTATTTCCCACAGAGGCAGTATAAGGTTTGAAGAGTTCTCTTTTTTTCTTACCTTTGCAAGTGACATAAAGAATGAGCATGACAGGTTTTGTTACAAAGAAGTTCCTGAGCATATCAGCAGCCGTGCTGCTGCTTGTTGCCTCTACCGTATTGATATTAGGCACAGGGTATGACCAGTGTCCTCCCGTCTTGCCGGTATAGACAGCCTCATGAATAGTAATCCCCAGGCTGCCTACTTATTATAAAAAATAATTCGTTAATTTTAAAACTTAAAAGACATGAAAACAATTAAAATGTACAGTGCAAGCGCACAAAGTGACAGTGGTGACAATGATAAGGGTACTCCTAGTAACCCTTATACCCAAGATGAGTTTGAAAGTAACTTTTGTTAAGTTTTATCATAAATTCCGTAACTACTCCGCCATCTAACCATGACAGAGTAGTTAGAAAACTATAAAGCTATAATAGTATTAAGTATGTCAAAAAATATAATATTATTGTTCTTGCTATTACCGTTTGCACACATAAATGCCAATCAAGTTTCTTTTCTGAAATTTCTTTCAGAATTTAAGAAAACGGAGTGTATTGATAGTACATCTTTCGGTAAGGCATTCGACTTCATTGAGAATCCGGGACAATACTCTAAGTATTTACCTATGACAACTGAAGAGTGTACTTGTAGGGTGGAAAATGTAAGTTGGCAAAAAGGGTGCTATGTTGAATATAAAAACTACATTGTTGTCACCTTGCAACGGTATTGTTCAAATTTTCAGGATGGCAACAGTCAATGGTTCATAGAAAACGAAGGAACGGATTATGTGATAATCACATATTCCCGCAAAGGTGAAATTTTGGATTGCAAGATAGTTGGGCGTTCTGGTGCAGCATACATAACACACATGTCAACATTAAAACATGGATTAGGAATAGTTGTAGAACAAAGAACATTAAACGATGCCAGCTTACTGCGTCAGTACAAAAATCTTGAATATACAGTTTATACGAACGAATATTATCTCACATCCGTTGGAAAGATTAAAACACGAATCATTAAGGCCCCTCACAAAGAGATTGTAGATATGATGTCCTCTGTAAAACAATTTTCTTTTGATCAGTTCATGTCCTATTTTCTGAAATGGGACAAGCCCAATGTGGACCATACATTGTTTACCCCTTCGAATGACCAGGTAGAACTACCCTTTGGATCATGTCTGTCACTGATACCAGATACGCTCGACCAAAATAGTTTATCACGGGATATCATGTGGATACCATGCCGATATATAGAGAAAGACAATGTCTTGTCTTTTTTCGTTATCAAAGATTGCAGGACTCCAAAAACAGGTTTTGTTCCATATACAGATTATTTGATACTGAATTTTGATAAAAATGGAACTTTCAAATCCCCAATAAATATATATCATTGGGGTGACGAATCGGTCGAGGCGGACAAAATAACACAAATAACAAAGACATTAAAAGCATTTTTACAGGATTATAAATAACGCTTAATTAGTGTCCCGTTAAAATTGGGACGAGCTAAATATTAATCAAACACACTTGGAATAAGGGGACTTAATTGCTCTTTGACATCATTGGAAATAGTCTTGTTGAACAGTTATCTGAGAGGTGTCTTGTCAGTATGTCTTTGTTCATCTGCAATCTTAATTAATAGACTGCAAAATTACAAATTCAAATCGTCGCGCATTCAAACCTGCTCATAAATGACTATATTTCAGCAATTTCAAAGAACAATTCGTTCATTTTAACGGGACAGTAGTGAGACAAAGGCTAACTCATATCCTGTAAGACTTAATTAATCTTACCCAACTATCCACCAATGTGCTTTGCGCCAACATTGGTGGATAGTTATGAATATAGTAGAAACATCCGTTTATATTATGGCCAATAGAATTGTTGTACTTTATGTTTCTCACATCATAAGTGATGTTTATATAGAAAGGTATTGGTGTCTACGAGAGCTGCTACCTACGGAATTATATGATGTAGTATGGATTATAACGCGTAATAATCGTGATGAGATACTACTGCCAGAAGGAGTAAATGCCAACATTTATACAACAGATGATTTAAATAGTTTGGAATATAACCCTATAGGCGATACACTGATACCAGGCAGTCCACATTTCATCCCTCTCCGTTTCTTCCTTGACAACCCTCAATACCGTCATTATTGGTTTATAGAATACGATGTGGTGTTTACGGGCGAATGGTCAACATTGATGTATGACTGCGATGGCAATCTTGATGACTATGACTTCCTGAGCAGCCATATTGAGAAATATGGAGAGGGGAACAGGGAATGGCCGTGGTGGCATAGAGATAATAACTGCAGATATGCCTTGGAGGAATGTGTGAAAGGGTTTAACCCTATATGCAGGTACTCGAACAGGGCTTTGGCTCTGCTCGATAGCTACATGAAAGAAGGACACTCGGCACACTCGGAGGTGATGATTACCACATGCCTGCATAACCACGGCATGAGGATAGCAGACATCGGTGGAACAGGGGAGTTCACGCCTGAAGGCTACCGTAACCGCTATTATATAAAAGGTGTGGGGATAAACAATGGCACCATGCGCTGGCGTCCGCCATTCACAATGGAGGAGATTGAGGCGCTGGGAACTAAGGACAGGTTATTTCACCCGATAAAATAACATACGATCAGACAATTTAGTATATCTTGCGTGGATTATTGTTTTCATGTTGACATCCTTCGTCCGCCTTGTGGACAAAATCTGTGTTATCCGTGCAATCCGTGGAAAACAATTCCTCCTAGCCTTTACATCGAGCTTACGTTAGAAATTACACAATAACACAGCAGGACCTCGGGGGGGATCCTGCTGTGTTTTATTATCTTTTATATGCCTGAAAAGGCGGAGTTGCTAATAGCCTCTCTGGCGCAAGCCCATACGGGCCTCAACAACGTTTACGACATAGTCGCCAAGCTTCTCGCACTCCTGGATAATGTCCATGTACATAGTGCCGATGGCGTAAGTGTACTTGTGGTTGTTGATATCATTGATGTTCTGGCTCTTGAGCTGATTGCGGAAGTTGTTTATCTCGTTCTCGATGTTGAACGAGCGGTTGGCGTCAAGCTCATCCTTATGCCTTACCAGTGTGATATTCATCTGTACAAGGGCGTTGTGCGTAAGCTCGAACATCTGATGAACATGCTCGTATTGGCTTGGGATAAAGTCTTCCTTACCCTTAATCTTCCGGTTGATGGTGCGCGCAATGTTATAGCAGCTGTCACCGATACTCTCTATCTCGGAAATCTCCCTGAGCATGGCCCTTATCTTGGCCTTGGTGTCATCACTGAGGTGTGCGTCGCTGACCTGGTCGAGGTATTTGGCAATCTCTATCTCCATACTGTCGGAGATGCCCTCGTACTTCTCTATACGCGAGAATAGCTTTACGAACTTGCTCTCGTCCTTTTCCTCAAGCAGTTCTCTCACCATGCCGAACATGCGCTCTATGCGCTCGCCGAAAGAGTGGATTTCCTTCTGTGCCTCAAGCACTGAGAGCTCGGGAGTCTTCATGATGGTGGTGCCACCGATATATCTCAGGCGGAACTCCTCGTCCTCTTCCTTATTCTTATTCTTAATGAGCTTGCATACGAGCTTCTCTATCTGCGGAATGAACCATATCAGCACACCGGTATTGGTGATATTGAAACATGTGTGGAAGGCGGCAAGCACCACGGGCAGCTTCACGGTGAGTTGCTGAACGGTGTAGCTTGTGCTCTTCGGGTCGTAGCCTACGAGCGAGCACACGAGGTCAACGAAGGGATAGAACAGGCACATCACCCATACAACACCGATGACGTTGAACACTAAATGCGCCAGTGCCGCACGCCTTGCCTGTGAATTAGCTCCAAGTGCCGCAAGGTTGGCAGTGGCGGTGGTACCGATATTCTCGCCCATCACAAGGGCTATACCGAGATAAATGGGCAACACGCCAGATGAGCATAGCATGATGGTAATGGCCATAACAGCTGCCGATGACTGCACTATGCAGGTGATGACGGTGCCAATGAGCAGGAATATGATAATGGTGAGATGGCTGCCAGTGTCGAAAGAGCTAAAGAAGTCGATTACTGCAGAGTTGTGCTCAAGGTCGAGTTCCTTGCCGGCCGTACTGAGGAGCACAAGAGAATAGAATAGGAACGCAATACCAAAGAGGAAATCGCCAACGTAGCGCTTGCTCTTCGAATAGATGAGCATGATACCCAGGAAGAAGGCTGGATAGACAACGCTCGTGAGGTCAACGCTGAAACCGAGACTCATAATCCACGCCGTCAGTGTTGTACCGATGTTGGCACCCATAATGACGGATATTGCCTGAGCAAGCGTAAGGAGCCCCGCGTTTACGAAAGACACCGTCATTACGGTCGTTGCCGAGGACGATTGCACGGAGCAGGTTACAAACATACCGGTGAACATACCGGTGAACCGGTTCTTTGTCATCGTCCCGAGAATATGGCGCAACTGTGAGCCTGCCATCTTCTGCAACGCCTCGCTCATCACTTTCATACCATAGATGAGCAAAGCCAACGAGCCGATAATCTTAAAAAAAATCCAAATCGACATAATTTAACTTTTATTTTGTGGTGATTGCTTTGTTGTGTCGCTAATTAGGTGTATATTTGCCTGAAATGGCATCGTGCCTTTTAATACTATTCCACTAACCAAGTAAAACCTACACGGAAATGAAACAAGTAATACAAATCCGTTGCAAAAATAATAAAAAAAATATAAATGTAGCAATCGGAAGCACACTTTCTGAGGTTTTTAGCCAAATTAATCTGGAAATGCCCTATGGCCCCATCTGCGCCAAAGTGAACAACAAGGTGGTAGGCCTCCATTACAGGCTTTACCACAACAAGGACGTTGAGTTTCTCGACATGACATCCGGCTCTGGCTCACGCAACTATACCCGCACCCTGTTCTTCATACTGAGCAAGGCCGTGAAAGACCTGTGGGGTGACGTGAGGGTGGTGATAGACATACCCGTGAGCAACGGCTACTACTGCGACCTGCAACTCGGAAGACCAGTAACGGCCGACGACGTGGCAAGGCTGAAGAGCCGCATGCAGGAAATCATTGCCGCCGCACTACCGGTAAAGAGGCACGAGACTACCACCGACGAGGCTATAGAGCTGTTCAGCAGGCTCGGAGACACCTCGAAGGCCCGACTGCTGAAGACCACGGGAAGGATGTACACTGTATATTACGACATCGACGGCTACTACGACTACTATTACGGCTCACTGCTCACCAACACGTCACAGATATACCTCTTCGGACTCGATCTGTATTACGATGGCGTACTGCTGCGTATTCCGTCGGTCGACAATCCAGGGCAGCTCCCACCCATGATTCAGCAGAACAAGCTGTTCGAGATATTCAAGGAGCACCACCGCTGGCAAGATCTTCTCGGCGTGCGCACGGTCGGTGACTTCAATGCTGCCGTGGATGCCGGACATGCCATAGACCTGATAAATGTCAGCGAGGCATTGCAGGAGAAGAAGATAGCCCGCATCGCTGACGAGATAGCCAGCCGAAAGGGAGTGAAGCTCATACTGCTTGCTGGACCGTCGTCGAGCGGCAAGACCACCACATGCAAGCGCCTGTCCATACAGCTGCTCACCAACGGCATCAAGCCCTTGCAGATATCACTCGACGACTATTTCGTTGACCGGGAGCTGACACCGCGCGACGAGTCCGGCGACTACGACTTCGAGAGCGTCAGGGCACTGAACCTGCCTCTTATGAACGAGCAGTTCAACGCACTGTTCAATGGCGAGGAGGTGGAACTGCCACGCTATGACTTCCCGACGGGCAAGAGTGTGAAGAGCGGCAAGAGGCTGAGGATGAACCCCGACAACGTGCTCATCGTCGAAGGCATACATGCGCTGAACCCTGAGCTGACGGCACAGATACCAGAGGAACTGAAATACCGCGTGTACGTGTCGGCACTGACAACGATACTCCTTGACGACCACAACTACATACCAACTACAGACAACCGTCTGCTCCGCCGCATCATACGCGACTATAAATATAGAGGTGTAGACGCACGAGAGACCATCAGACGATGGCCAAGCGTAAGGGCAGGCGAGAACAAATGGATATTCCCATTCCAGGAAAATGCCGATGCAATGTTCAACTCTGCAATGCTCTTCGAGATTGGAGTAATCAAGCAACAGGCTGAGCCGCTGCTTGAGCAGGTACCGGAAAACTGCCCCGAGCACTCGGAGGCATACAGGCTGCTGAAGTTCCTGAAATACTTCAAGCCCATGCCCTACGACGACATCCCTCCCACAAGTCTGCTTAGGGAATTCCTCGGAGGCAGCTCGTTTGTTTATTAGGGGGTCTAAGGACGAAGGGTGAAGGGCTAAGGACTAAGGGTGAAGGTCTAAGGGACTAAAGTAATATTGTACCCAAAAGGGGGAAATTCTGTAGTTCCCGACACGCGCTGTAAGTGCAAAAGCGTTACCTGTCTCTGCTGTTATATATGCTTTTGCGCTTACAGCGCGAAATCATTGAGAAGCCATAAGTCTCGTTAGAGAAATCTGAGTTTGAACAAACTAATGACCTGACCAGCCATCCACGAGGCTAACAGCGCAATACACTTACAATTAGTAAGTTTACGCAAATATTTAACTAAAAAATGCCAGTTTTGTTTGGCCAATTGCCGAGCAAACGTTAACTTTGCCGCAAGTTAACATAAAAATTAGATTTTTATACTAACCATGACTGAAGAAATTGAAATTAAGGAACTGAGTGAAGTGGTAGTCCGCTTCTCCGGCGACTCCGGCGATGGCATGCAGCTGGCTGGAAACATCTTCTCAACTATTTCGGCAACCGTGGGCAATGGCATTTCGACATTCCCCGACTATCCTGCTGACATCCGTGCCCCGCAAGGTTCTCTCACTGGTGTGAGCGGTTTCCAGGTACACATAGGTAGTGGTCCCGTCTATACTCCTGGCGACCAATGTGACGTACTTGTGGCAATGAACGCCGCCGCACTGAAGACGCAGTACAAGTACGCCAAGCCCCAGGCCACCATCATCATCGACACTGACAGCTTCGGAGCCATGGACCTGAAGAAGGCCGATTTCAAGACCGACGACTATCTTGCCGAGCTTGGCATAGACCCAGACAGGGTTGTGGCATGCCCCATCACACAGATGGTGAAGGCCATTGCCGCTGACAGCACAGACAGCAAGACAGCCCTTAAATGCCGCAACATGTTTGCGCTTGGACTGGTATGCTGGCTCTTCAACCGCGAGGTATCGCTTGTCGAGAACTTCCTGCGTGAGAAATTCGCACGCAAGCCGCAAGTGGCCGAGCTGAACATCAAGGTTGTGAACGCAGGCTACGACTACGGACACAATGTCCATGCCTCCGTTCCAGCAACATACAGGATAGAGTCGAAGACCAAGGTGCCAGGAAGATATATGGACATCACGGGCAACAAGGCTACCGCCTATGGACTCATCGCCGCTGCCGAGAAGGCAGGGCTGAAGCTGTTCCTTGGCTCATACCCCATCACTCCAGCAACAGACATACTACACGAGCTGTCGAAACACAAGTCGTGCGGTGTCATCACCGTACAGTGCGAGGACGAGATATCGGGCTGCGCCAGTGCCGTGGGTGCGGCATTTGCAGGAGCACTTGCCGCCACATCAACGTCAGGTCCCGGTATCTGCCTGAAGAGTGAGGCAATAAACCTTGCCGTCATCGATGAGCTACCATTGGTGATTATCGATGTGCAGCGGGGCGGCCCCTCAACGGGCCTTCCCACCAAGAGCGAGCAGACAGACCTGCTGCAGGCTCTGTATGGCCGCAACGGCGAAAGCCCTATGCCCATCATCGCCGCCACCAGTCCTACCGACTGCTTCGATGCAGCCTACCGTGCGGCAAAGATGGCCCTCGAGCATATGACACCTGTCATCCTGCTTACAGATGCATTCATTGCCAACGGCTCGGCAGCATGGAAGCTGCCAAAGATGGACGAGTTGCCAGACATAAGGCCGCACTATGTCACTGAAGAGCAGAAATACAAGTACACACCATACGTTCGCGACCCGGAGAGCCAGGTACGCTATTGGGCAATACCCGGGCAGGAGGGATATACCCACATCCTTGGCGGACTGGAGAAGGACGGCAAGACTGGAGCCATATCTACAGAACCGGAGAACCACAACAAAATGTCGCACATCAGATACCAGAAGGTGGCACGCATACCCGTACCCGACATGGTGGTGGAAGGCGACGCCGATGATGCCGAACTGCTCATCGTGGGCTTCGGCAGCACCTACGGCCATCTGCTCTCTGCCACAAACGTTCTGCGCTCACGTGGCCACAAGGTAGCAATGGCACAGGTGAAGTTCGTCAACCCGTTGCCAGCCAACATAGCAGAGGTGCTCATGCGATACCCGAAGGTTGTCGTTGCCGAGCAGAACCTCGGACAGCTGGCCGCTCTGCTGCGCATACGCGTAAACGGCTTCGCACCATACCAGTACAACCAGGTGAAAGGACAGCCTTTCGTGGTCAACGACCTTGTAGAGGAATTTGAGCGTCTGCTTGAGACAAAGGCGGTGCCCAGCGGTGCCCAAACCTTCGACACCAAAGTACTGAACGCCCCAAACATTAATATCTAACGGCCGCAACGGCGACACAATAACCATTGACACAATACATCATGAACTATACAGCCAACGATTTCAAGAAAGGGCAGCCAAGATGGTGCCCGGGATGTGGCGACCACTTCTTCCTGGCAAGCCTGCAGAAGGCCATGGCCGAGATTGGCGTACCGCCCTATCAGACGGCAGTGATATCGGGTATCGGATGCTCAAGCCGACTGCCATACTATGTCAACACCTATGCCATGCAGACCATACACGGGCGCGCGGCGGCCATCGCCACAGGTGCGAAAGTCGTGAACCCAAACCTTACCGTCTGGCAAATCAGCGGTGATGGTGACGGCCTTGCCATTGGCGGCAACCACTTCATACATGCCATGAGGCGAAACATTAACCTCAACATGATACTGCTCAACAACCGCATATACGGACTAACCAAAGGACAATACAGTCCAACCTCTCCGCGAGGCTTCGTGTCGAAGTCCAGCCCATACGGCACTGTCGAGGACCCATTCCGCCCTGCCGAGCTGTGCTTCGGTGCCCGCGGCCGCTTCTTCGCACGCTCCGTAGCCACTGACGGCCCCGAGACCATAGCCATACTAAAGGCTGCCCACGAGCACCACGGAGCCTCCGTGTGCGAGATACTTCAGAACTGCGTAATCTTCAACAACGGTGCCTACGACTCCATATATAAAAAGGAGGGAAGGGCACGCAACGCCATCTACGTTCGTCATGGCCAGCCGCTCATCTTCGGCGAGAACAACGAGTACGGACTCATGCAGGAGGGCTTCGGACTGAAAGTGGTGAAGATTGGCGAGAACGGCATCACCGTCGACGACATCCTCGTTCACGATGCCCACTGCGAGGACAACACCCTGCAGCTGAAGCTCGCCATGATGGACAACGAGCACGGCTTCCCCGTGGCACTCGGAGTGATACGCGACGTAGAGGCTCCAACATACGACGAGGCCGTGAACGAGCAGATTGCAGAGGTGAGCAAGCAGAAGAAATACCACAACTTTGAGGAGCTACTTGAGACCAACGATATCTGGGAAGTGAAATAATCTTCACTGTCTGACAACACCTATCATCAACCAGGGTAAACCACACCGTAGGGCATGGCTTACCCTGTTTTTTGTTCTTGCATAAACTCATTACGGGCCATTTGCCGGTTCTGCAGATTTTCCGAGGGCTACAATGCCCCGTATGTTGAGTCTGTCCTCCCTTTTCTATTATCCAGAATAGTACTGACGATTTCAGTGCCAGTTTAGCCCACCTCTGGCGCAAAGCTTTGCAACCGCCAACGCAAAGCTTTGCAACTGCCCACGCAAAGCTTTGCAATCGCCAATGCAAAGCTTTGCAACCGCTAACGCAAAGCTTTGCCTGGTAAAAGCCTTCATTTAGTCGCGCTGTAAGCGCGTGCTGGTCAATGTATTTTCTGCAAGCATGTAGTCAGAGTAAATCAGGAACAGTTCCATTTTGGGTACAACAAACTGGATACCCTACTTAAAAAATGAAAAATACTTGTCTTGTCATGGTTTTAAAGACAAAAAGCCGTATCTTTGTACCCAGATGTTTGGACATCACTGTCCAAGACATAATGACCGAAGAAGCCAAATGAACATAACCCGTCTAACTAAACCTATTATAAAGCTTGCAGTAATACTGCTAATGACAGTGCTGCTGTTGCCGTCGTGCGACACCGTATTTGACATACACCCTTACGACACCCGTATAACTGGTGCGACAAATATCAACCAAAACAACATCGCCACTATAGAGAAGACGTGCGCAGGACGTGACACCGTGCGCATAGCCTTCATAAGCGACTCCCATCAGTGGTACAACGACCTTGGGGCGATTATTGACGACATCAACCGCAGGGACAGCATCGATTTCGTGGTGCATCTCGGCGACATCACCGACTTTGGCTCCACGCAGGAATATCTCTGGACACGCAAGAAGATGGAGAGGCTCAACAAGCCGTATGTCGTCATGCAGGGCAACCACGACTGCCTGGGCACAGGCAATGAGGCATACGCAAAGATGTACGGCAACAACGATTTCAGCTTTGTCGCCGGAAGGATAAAGATAGTATGCCTGAACACCAATGCCATTGAATACGACTATTCCGAGCCTATTCCCGACTTCGACTTCATGGAGCGGGAGGCCATTGCCGACACCACCGTCTTCGACCGCACCATTGTCTGCATGCACGCCGCACCCTTTAGCGAGCAGTTCAACAACAATGTCGTGAAGCCTTTCAACTACTACATCACGCAGTTCCCGGGCCTGCTGTTCTGCATGTATGGCCACGGTCACCATACCGAGGAGCACGACTTCTTCGGCAACGGAGTCATCTATTACGAGGTAGCGTCGGCATCAAAGCGTGAATACCGCATATTTGTCATCACTCCTAAAGGTTACAGCAATGAAGTGGTTCGTCTTTAGCCTTGCCATCATGGCCATATTGGCTCCTGTCAATGCATTGGCAGACAACAATACCGACAGCACACGTGTCAGCGACTCACAGTTGTACATTGGCGCAGACTCTCTTGCCGACATCAATCATCCTCTTGACTCTGCCACAAGAACAAGCAAGTACGACAAGAGGGTACACTACATGCGCCAACACTGGGCAAGTCTCATACCCACGCAGCACATCATGCAGTTTGCCGGCAACATGGGACTGGTATCGATAGGCGTGGGATGGGACTACGGCAAACGCCGGCAGTGGGAGACCCACCTGCTCATCGGTTACATACCCAAATACGACTCCCATCGCGCAAAGGTCACCATGACGCTAAAGCAGAACTACATCCCATGGTCGATATACCTTCGGCGCGGATGGGCCTTGGAGCCATTGGAGTGCGGACTATACTTCAACACCGTCTACGGTCACGAGTTCTGGGCGAAGCAGCCAACAAAATACTCTGGCGGGTACTATCCTTTCTCAACCAAGTTCAGGCCGAACATATTCGTTGGACAGCGCGTGACGAAGATTATCCCAAACAGCAGACGCAAGGCCGTGAAGAGCATAACGGCATTCTACGAGCTGAGCACTTGCGACATATACTTCATGAAATTCTACCGCAACGGAGAGGCCAAGTTCTGGGATGTCTTCGGACTGTCCATCGGAATGAAATTCCAAGTGTTATAATACCCTACAAAACCAATAAGAAAAACCTATAATACAAAAAACATGAAGAAAGCTATTCTATTATCCCTATCAGCTATGGCGGCAGCCACCGTTATGGCAAAGGATGTCAAGGTGACATCCCCCGACGGCAGGCTTGCCGTAGTGATAACCGACAATGGCGGCAAGGCTGCATACTCCGTAACCTACGACGAGAAACCCATGCTTACCCCGTCAGCCCTTGGCCTGCGCACCAATATCGGTGACTACACACAGGGACTGACCATCAAGTCGGCAGACGAGAGCAAGGTGGACCGCTCGTACACCATGACGAGGACAAAGACATCCTCGTCCCACTACGTTGCGAACAAGACCGACATAGTGTTCACTAACGGGAAGAAGATGGACATGACCGTGACGTTCATGGTTTCCGACAACGATGTCGCATACAGGTATACTCTGCACCGCGGCAATGGTGACAACCCAAAATGTGCCGTCATCTACGGTGAGGCCAGCGCATTCAACTTCCCCGACCACACCACCACTTTCATCTGCCCGCAAAGCGAGACCATGGTGGGATGGGAGCGTACAAAGCCATCATACGAGGAGGAATACACCGCCGATACCCCAATGGACGTGAAGTCGAAGTTTGGCGAGGGATATACCCTGCCCTGTCTTTTCCATATCGGCGATGACGGATGGGTGCTCGTTGGCGAGACCGGCAATGGCAGCAACTATGCGGGATGCCACCTCTCCGACTACGAGAAAGGCAAGGGATATACCATCGCTTTCCCGAACAAGACAGAAATGAACGGACTTGGCAGCGAGTTTGTGGGCATCACCGTACCGGGAAGCACGCCGTGGAGAACCATCACCGTAGGCAACACACTCAAGCCCATCGTAGAGACAACAATACCCTACGACCTTGTCGAGCCGCTTTACAAGCCGTCTCAGGAGTATAAGCCCGGACGCTACACTTGGAGCTGGCTGATGTGGCAGGACGGCTCGGTGAACTACGACGACCAGGTGAAGTTCATCGACCTTGCGGCAACCATGGGCTATGAGTATTGTCTTGTTGACGGACTGTGGGACAAGCAGATAGGCCGCAGCCGCATAGAGGAGCTGTCGAGGTACGCACAGTCGAAGGGCGTACGCCTGCTGCTATGGTACAACTCCAACGGCTTCTGGAACGATGCCCCACAAGGACCGCGCGGAAGGATGAACACATCGTATGCACGCGATGAGGAGATGGCATGGATGAAGCTCCACAACATTGCCGGAATAAAGGTGGACTTCTTTGGCAGCGACAAGCAGGAGATGATGAAACTGTATGAGGACATCCTCGTCGACGCCAACCGCTACGGGCTGCAGGTAATCTTCCACGGATGCACCATTCCACGCGGATGGGAGCGCATGTACCCCAACTATGTCTCCTCCGAGGCCCTGCTGGCATCTGAGAACGTACGCTTCACCGACCACCATGCCCGTCAGGAGGGCTTCGAGCTCACCATGCACCCCTTCTCACGCAATGCCCTTGGCAGTGCCGACTGGGGCGGCATCATCATGAACAAGCGCATGAACCAGGACAACAAGAGCGGACATCCACGCTACACATCAGACATCTTCGAGATTGCTTCAGGTATAGTCATACAGACAAGCGTCAACTGTGTCGCCATGTGCCCAAACAACCTAGATGAGCTTCCGCAGTTCGAGATAGACTTCCTCAAAACCCTTCCCACCACTTGGGACGAGACCAGGTATATAGACGGCTATCCCACACGCCATGTCGTATTGGCACGACGCACAGGCGACAAATGGTATGTGGCAGGACTCAACGGAACCCAGGAGGCCATGACGCTTAGGCTCTCGTTGCCGATGTTTGCCGGGAAGACGGTGACTTGCTACGTAGACGCTCCGAAGAAGAAGGGCGAGGAGCTGCCCACGCCAACAATGAAAACCATAAAGGTTGCCAAGGACGGTACGGCAAAGGTTACCATCCAGGGCATGGGAGGACTGGTAATTGTTGAATAGCCTGGATGCTCCGGACAGCCCTGAAGTCCGGAGCATCCAGAATTCATAGGGATGGGGCTCAGGAGAATTTTTCCTTCCCCATCCACTTATTAATTCTCTTGCTCAGCGAGCGCACGATTACGCTGAAGTTGCCTTCAGCAAGGTTATAGGCCAGCTCCTCCATGGAGCGGCCTATTTTTATCCATGGATGTCCCCAGCAGTTCACTTTATAGAAATGCTCCTTGTATTCGGCATACTCCATGACATGCGTAGGATGGACAAGAGGGAATTCTATCTCGAAATGCCTCATCTGGAAAAGCCTCCGCAACCGTCGGGGCATTGTCTGCAGGGCACCATAATGAGTGGAGTCAGCCGTGGCGCCGACATTGCTTATGAGGTTACGGGTGGGCATCACGGCAAGCCCGTTGTTCATAAGCATGTATGCCCAGAAAATGCTCTCGTAATATTCTTTTCCTGATGCCTTATGGTCACGGCAAATCTTCATGAAATTGCTCCTCACGCCACGTGCCTCTATCAGGCTCTCGAGCTGGCGGCAGGCAAACTCGTCGTCAAGGAACGAATAGCTGCCATCCCATTTGTCTATAACCCTCCGCCACGATGCCCAGCCCCAGATGGAGCACACAGAGGTAAAGAAATAGCTGTAGGGCACGCCGGGTGTCACCTCGTCGACATTGAAGCCGGCCACCATGGATATCCTGTCATCGTGCTCATAGCGGTCGAGCATCTCCTTGCAGAATGGGAAGAACGCCTGGCTTGGCTGGTCGTCATCCTCAAGCACGATGCACTTGTCGACTATCGAGAAGGCCCATTTCTGAGATATGTATTCAGACGGGTCGCAGCCCACGTTCTTTTCCTGGTACATACGGTGAACGTCACACTCCCAGTCTATCTGCTCTGCAATGGCACGGCATTCCGCTATTCCCTGCAGGTCTTTGTCCGACCTGGGGCCATCCTGATAAAGGAACAGCCGGGAGGGTCGTGCCTTGCGCACCTCGTCGAAGACAAGGCGGAATGTGGAAGGACGGTTGAAGAAGAGCAGCAGCACGGCTACGTCTATTTTGGCTGGATGTAATTCTCTCATTGCAATGCGGTTTAGGTTCGTTTTGCAAAGATAGGCAAAAAACTCTCATGTACCAAACTATTTCCTGAGAATAAGAAAACACGCACAAAAAGGGCACCCACACGAAGTGAGTGCCCTTGATAAGAATATTACAGAAATCTGTTCCGTTTACTTAACGACAAACTTCTTGCCATTGATAATGTAAAGCTTACCAGGAGCGAGCTGCTTGAGGTCGCTTGCATCGGCGTTCTTCAGAACAGCCTTGCCGTCGATGGTGAAGACATTTACCTTCTCGTTCTTGCCGGCGAAGATGCCGTAGATGCCGCTGGCAGTAGTGATAGTCCACTCTATGTTGATGTCCTCAGCATATACCACGCTCTTGTCAAGATAGCCGTAAACGGTGTTGGCAGGGATGAAGAGCTTATAGGTGCCAACCTCGGTGATGTTGTCGTCAACAGGCAGAGTGATGGCGATAGTGTTGTTTGTCGGGTACATCTGGTTGATACGGCGGAAACCAATCACGGTCTCCTTACCATCCTTGTCGGTGAAGACAGCTGGATTCTCGTTGTAGGCATCCTGGTTGATTACAATACCTATGTTCGGGTCGATATCGTTGAAGGTAATGAATACCATACCGATTTCATCAACAACACCCGGTGTAGGAGTGATGGTCAGAGGCTCGCCCTTTATCTTCCAAGAGAAGCTGAGGTCCATGTCGAGGGTCTCCTGTGTAGTTGTGTTCACAACCACATATCCAGATGGGATAGTGAGGCTGTAAGTACCAACGGCAGTGTACTCCTCAGGCAGCGTGATGAGCAGGGTGTTAGTGCTCTTGTTGTCTATGTCGAGATTGTCGATGGTGAGCTGTACAGGATCTCCCGTGTTGTCGAAGAAGATCAGCGGAGTCTCCCTGACAGCAGCCCAGTTCCAGTCAACAACCTGATAGTCGCCGAATGTTACGGAAATCTGCTTCAGGCTCTCTACCTCAGCACCATTTGCCGGATTGACAGTCACGTCTATACCCTCTACATTCCAAGAGAATGTGAATTCTGTATTGGTATTGGTTTCATCGGTATAGTCATTGATACAACCGGCAGGTATGGTGAGCGTGTATGTACCACGCTTGCTACCATCTATTTCCTCGTTGTTCTCATCGAAGAGTATTACCGAGATAGCGTTATACGCCCCTTCATACTGATTTACAGCGTATGGAGTGATTTTGTGTGCAACACCATCCGGGTCGGTGAGTACCAACGGAGTCTCACCATCGTATGCTACACCATCTGAGGTATTGAAGTCTGGGAAGGTGACGGTGACACCCTCGAGAACCTTCACTGTAGAACCGTTCTCAGGAGTTACCTCAACAGCCCATGGCTTTACAACTGTCCAGGTGAAGACAAGGTCCTCGTTGATGATATTGCTCTGGTTATTGTATTCCCATACAGAGTTTGCAGGGATGGTAAGAGTATATGTACCTGGAGTTGTGCAGTCGATCTGTGTCCATGCATCGTCATTAGCCTCCAGCAATGCTATCCTAACGGCATTATACGCACCGTTATGGAACTCGGCGTTAGTCCACGACAGCTTATGCTCAACGCCATTGGGGTCGGTAAGAACCATAGGCTCATCGTATGCGTATTCGATACCGTTGCTTGGGTCGAAGTCGTTGAATGTCAGGACAACAGTTTCAAGAGAGGTTACCTTTGAACCGTTTGCCGGGTCGGATGTGACATTCCATGCAGAGCTGCCGCCTTCACCAGTTACGGTATAGTTGAACTTGATATCGGAGTCGGTAGCCACACCATTGAGCATAACGGCACCAGCAGGTATGACGAGCTTGTAGCTGCCTGCGGTTGTAATGTTCTCGCTGAGTGTCACCATCAGTTCCTCGTCACCATTCCAGTCATAGTCGTAGGTGCAAGCGTACTTGTTGCCATCGGCATCGATGACATAAGGAGCATTACTCTCATCAATAGCATTATTCCAGTAGGTATTTGTTAACGATGGGTCGTCAGCGAACGAGAGAACGAAGCTGCTAAGGCTGCTTACCTCACCCGGAGCTGGGTTGACGGTAACGTCGATTGTGTTTCCTGCCTCTATGGTATAGGTGAACGATACTGCCTTAGATGGCACATCTTCATCCAGTAATATAGTTCCTGCAGGGAAGTTCAGGACATAATCGCCAGGAGCAGTAAGGGCCTCGGAAAGCTTGAGCCATACCACACGTATGTCAGGATTATTCCAGTCGTAGGTAGCTTCTTCACTTGTCAGAGTCTTCACGCTTCCATCAGGCAATGTGATAGTAGGCATAATCTCGTATGACCATGCGCATGCCCCACACTCATTGAATGTTACATAGATATCCTTCAGGCTCTCAACGACACCAGGAGCTGGTGATGCAGTAGCATAAGTATCTGCCGTCTTGCCCTTGATAATATATGTTACACTGAATGCAGCGTTCAGATTATCCGGGTTGTCATTATAAGTAACAGCACCTGCTGGTATTGTCAGCACGTATGTACCCTCGTCGGTAAGAGTCTGCGGCATGGTACACTTCAGCTCGTTGTCTGCTGCACCAAATTCATAGTTCTTGATGTTGTGTGTCTCACCATTTGGCAGGGTGATAGTAGGAGCAACTGCAAATGTCCAGGCACATGTCTCATAGTCGTTGAATGTGAGTACAATCTCATTCAGGCTTTCCACATTGCCTGCTGCAGGAGTAACGGTAACGTTGGCAGGAGCTTCAGGAATAACCTCACCGTCAACAGTGAGTGAGAACGTTTCCTCGTGGTTGCTCTTTACGGCGAAGCCCTGAGCAGAGAGGTCGAGGTTGAAGACTCCCTCAGGAACATAAACCACGTATGTACCGGGAGCTGTAATCTCCTTGTCGAAGTTCACGATAATCTCCGTTGGAATATAGTCCCAGTTGTCCTCCTGGTCGGCAGGGACAACGGGTGTCATGCTCTTCTGTGTGGCAATGGTGTTGCGCAGCTTGTCCATGATGACAATCTTGCCCGTGCCTTCACCGATACCCTTGCTATATCCAAACTTGATGGAAGAAATCTTCTCTACCGTAGCGTCCTTGGCAGGCTCTACTACGCTGGCATAAGGCAGGTTGAACTTGGCGTCAACGTATACGCTTATGAATGAGTTGTCTTCCTCGCCGTTGTTGCCCTTCACTACAAGTCCTTCCGCATCCTTCACGAGCATGCTTACAGTGAAGTTGGTGTAAGTAGAGAGAACATAATCAGGTATCGTTAGGGTAACTGTCTTGTTGTCATTACTCATGGCAACATCACAGTTGTCTGTTTCACCAAAACCAAGTGCGACAAATGCCTGGTCTACAGTAACGGCATCGCTGAATGTAAAGCTGATAGTCTTGTCCTCAGCACTCTCAAGGCTGAAGTTTGCCTCGTTCTGGCTGTACAAGAGCTCGGCAGGCTCTACGAGAGTCACAGAGCTGTATTTGTACTCTTTTGTAGCGCCGGCAACTGTTATAGTCTGCTCGAATATCGGCGCTTCACCGTTGTTCTTTGCCGTAGCGTCGGTCCATCCCTTGAGAATTATGCCATACTGGTTGCCCTCGAAGAACTTGTAGTCGATTGGCACCCAGAATGTCCAGTGGCCCTCACCGTTCTTCTCCGTTGTGTCGTATACGGCCTTTACGGTCTCGCCAGTAGTAGTGTTTACCACCTGCCACTGCATGCAGCCGATAGCGTCGTCCATGCTGGTTGCTATCTTCACATCAGAGTCGGCGATGAGCTTCTCTATGCTCTCTGCTGTGATGAGGTCAATGGTGTTATCACCAGAAACCATCAACGCGCTTGTTACGGCAGCAACGGCAGCTGTGTGTCCGGCTGTTGTGTATGTTGCAGTAAAGTCGGCAGAGTGGTCAAGGCCGTCTGGTGTAGACAGACCTGTAAGGGTGAGCACCACTTGTGTGTCGGCATCACGGCTGAACTCCGGTACAGGTATAGTATATATAGTAGCGTTTGCCTCATCAGGGTCGGCCTCAGATGTAATCTGTGACATGGGAACGACAACCGTCTTAGCCTCGCCACCATCGGTATATGCAAACTGCACGCCTGCGAATGTAGCCTTGCCGTCACCGGTCTCGTTTGCCCAAAGCTCAATGCTCTTCACGTTGTCGATGGAGGCTCCACTGGCAGGAGTGAAGTCTACTGTCGTAGCGTACTCAACAGCCTTATATGTATAGTCAAAGCTGAAAGAACCTAACGATCCGACTCCGTCAGAGTATACGAAAGTACCATCGGCAGCCTTTACGCCCTTGACACTCAGAGTAATGGTATCATAAACCTTAAGGCTTGCAATGTTCATGGTAGCAGGTGTGCGCAGCTTTCCTCTCAGGTCGACAGCAAGGATGTTATCGCCAAAGAACTTAACTGGCAATACCTCCTCGTAGTATTCACCGTCGGACTCGATATCACCATACATGAGTTTCACTACAGGAGCGTTCTGGGTGTCGAGAGCACCGTCGAAGTGCAACTGTGCAAGGCCGTTGGCATAGTCGGCAGGCATCCAAGAGAGGAATGTGTCGAGGCCGTTGCCCGGGGTGTTGACTGTCTTGGTGAGCATGACTGGCTTTTCGGTAGCGATATACGAAATCTCGTCTACGCTATTCTCCACGCCGTTGAGCCAGATGGTATTGTCACCGCTTACAGCCTTCACACCGACCTTCACCTTAATAGTATCGCACGCATCGAGCTTGCCCTCATTGTAGAGCGCAATCAGCTGTGTCTTAGGCTCGATGGAGACGAATGCACCCTGTACATTAGCAGCAAGCGACTTAGTAGCCTTCAGCTCTGGAGTATCTGTGCCATGGCTGTAAACCTCCATTACGCAGCTTGTCACCTTGATGTCGTTGCGTGAATACTGAAGCGAGACAAGGCTTGAAGACGCTGTAAGGTTCTGTCCTTCTGCAGGTGTGACGCTGAGACGGGTCAGAGGCTTCTCCACAGTGGCTGCACCTGCACCATAGGTAACTTCGATGTTTGTGGTGTTCATCGGGAACGACTCATAGAAATAATAAGTTGTTCCTGCTTTAGTACCGTTAGAAATTGGCACCTTGAGCGTCCAAGGGCTACTACCGCTGTACCAGCTGTCCTGAGTGATGTCAGTAGAGTAGGCAGCATCTGAATAGACTTTCAAAAACATGTCCTTCAGACCGTCGAGCACCAACGCTGCATCATCGGTAGTGACATCCTCCGGTACGACGAACTTAGCGTAGAAAGCCTTCATCTGGGGCATGGTGAGTGTCTCACCAGCCTTGATTACGTAGGGGTCGTCTTGCGTTCCGCTGCCCTCAGCCTTGGCTCCACTCCACCCGAAGGTCAGGAGCAATGCCAGAAGCATAAGAGTGCGTGAAAGCAAACTCTCCTTAGAGTAATAAGTTTCTCTCATACTTGATAATTTTAATTGATATATGTTAATAAAAAAACAAAAAAATCTTGCATGTGACAAATCGGGTGCAAAATTAGTAAATTATTGGCAAACCATGATAAATAATTAGAAGAAAATCTCATTAACACGCTGAATTTACCACGATTATGGGATAATTCAGGCTCACGGAAAGTAATGCTGGCAATATTGGACCGATAATGGGGCAGTAGAAATTTTGTGGGGACAGGCACCTCTACCCACACCCACTCCAGCCCGTGAACATAACTGCAGCCAAGTGCTTTTTTAGGTTCATCAGAAATATGGAGTGACGCATTATAATATATTATTCTTGAAGCATATTATTAACAGAAGTGGGTGTATACACCTATCTGCTTGACAACTATCGAGACAACCATCTTGATGCAGACAGATACCGCCTTGGCAGTCTTGAGGAAAACATGGCATACGATAGTGACTTCAAGCCCTTCTTCCAGTATATAGCCGACAGCATATACACCTACGCCTCTCAGCGTGACCGGCAGAAGGGAGAGGCGTTCGTACACGGATACACTCTTGCCCTGACAAGCCAGTGCGGCTACTACCGCCCCATTTCGGAGCTCGACAACCAGGGAGGGTATGCAGACATCTTCCTCTGTCCGCTGCACGAGATATACCGCGACATGGAGCACTCGTACATCATAGAGCTAAAATACCTCAAGCCGCACGCCACTGACAACGAGGTGGCAGCGGCCGTCACACAGGCACGGCAGCAGGTGTGCAGATATGCCGACACGGTGAACGTGGAGAAGCACATTGCCCACACCACCCTACACAAGGTATACGTCGTTTACCGTGGAGTAGAAATGGTGGCATGCGAGGAAGTGTAGCATACCGGACATAATAAGAAAAGGAGACAAATGTTTCACCCCTGAAAGGGTTTTGGCTTATCATAACTCCCAATCATAACTCCCCCATCATAACTTCTTTCTAGCCTTCCTTTGCCTGCGAATGTTGAGTAATATATATATCACCAATGAATCTTATCCTTGAAAGGTGGTTATTTCCCCTCTCTATTGGAGAGGGGTGAGAGGTGAGGCTTCATGAACCCCAGCCACAGCCCGTCCGCTGGGCTCGTTCATATTCTGGAAAGCCTTGTCCCAGGCCAGTGCCTCGGCTGTCGAGCAGGCCACGCTCGGCACGCTCGGCACACTGCGTGCGGCACTGTCCGAAGGGAAATGCTCGGCAAAGATAGAGCGGTAGTAGTACTCCTCCTTGTTGCGAGGGGGATTGATTGGGAACCGTTCTGCGGCGTGGGCCATCTGCTCATCACTTACTGCCGATGCGGTAATCTCTTTCAGGGTATCTATCCACGAATAGCCAACTCCGTCGCTGAACTGTTCCTTCTGCCGCCATGCCACCTCAGCTGGCAACATACTGGCGAAGGCCTCGCGTACAATCTTCTTCTCCATGGTCTGTCCCGGACACATCTTGGCAGCTGGATTCAGACGCATCGCCACGTCAAGGAACTCCTTGTCGAGGAATGGCACACGTCCCTCAACACCCCATGCTGACAGGCTCTTGTTGGCACGGAGGCAGTCGTACATATACAGCTTGGACAGTTTTCTTACCGTTTCCTCATGGAACGCTTGTGGTGTTGGAGCCTTGTGGAAGTAGAGATAGCCTCCGAAAATCTCGTCAGCCCCCTCACCAGACAGCACCATCTTGATACCCATGCTCTTGATGACACGGGCAAGCAGGTACATAGGGGTGCTGGCCCTAACGGTTGTCACGTCGTATGTCTCAATGAAGTAAATGACATCACGGATAGCGTCAAGCCCCTCCTGAATGGTGTAGTTAATCTCGTGGTGTACGGTACCGATGTGATCAGCAACGAGCTTCGCCTTTGCCAGGTCGGGTGCACCCTTAAGTCCCACGGCAAAGGAGTGGAGGCGTGGCCACCAGGCCTTCGTCTGTCCGTCCTCCTCAATTCTATGCTCGGAAAATTTCTCTGCTATGGCCGATATCACAGATGAGTCGAGCCCACCGGAGAGCAGCACACCGTAAGGCACGTCGCTCATAAGCTGTCTCTTCACGGCATCCTCAAGTGCGTCGTGGACATCGGCCACCTCCGCCTTATTGTCTTTTACGCTGTCGTATTCAAACCAGTCACGTGTGTAGTACCTCTTCTGTCCCGGAGTACGGCTCCAGTAGTAATGTCCCGGCAAGAACGGCTCGTATCTGTCGCATTGCCCCTCAAGGGCTTTCAGCTCGCTTGCCACATACACCTTGCCATCAGCATCGTAGCCTATATATAAAGGTATTACGCCTATAGGGTCGCGGGCTATAAGAAAGGTGTCGCGCTCGGCGTCGTAGAGAGCAAAAGCGAAGATGCCGCTAAGCTGCTCTATCATCGCTGTGAGGTCTGCATCGGATGGCTCAGGAGTCTTGTCCATCATCTCACGGTAGAGGGCGAGTATCACCTCGCAGTCGCTACCCGTCTGGAACATATAGTCACCGGCAAACCTGGCCCGTATGTCCTTATGGTTGTAGATTTCTCCGTTGACTGCAAGCACCTGCTTCATGTCGGGAGAAAACAAAGGCTGTTTTCCCGACTCTGGGTCAACAATGCTCAATCTCTCATGGGCAAGTATTGCGGAGCCTCCGCAATAGATACCACTCCAATCAGGACCGCGGTGACGGATTTTCTGACTCATACGTAATGCCTTCTGACGCAGCTCTGGTGTCTGCGATGGGATGTTGAAGATAGATACTATTCCACACATGGTTGTTAAGTTTTAAAGCCTCACCCCCGACCCCTCTCCAAGAGAGAGGGGAGATGATATGTTTTGCAATTGTATATTTTATGGGTTATTAATGTCTGCATTTTTTTCAAAAGCCTTGTACCCTGCCCTAATAGAGAAAAGCCTGACTGTTAGCCCTAATAGAGAAAAGCCTCACCCCCGACCCCTCTCCAAGAGAGAGGGGAGATGATATGTTTTGCAATTGTATATTTTATGGGTTATTAATGTCTGCATTTTTTCAAAAGCCTTGTACCCTGCCCTAATAGAGAAAAGTCTGACTGTCAGCCCTAATAGAGAAAAGCCTAGTCCCCGACCCCTTACCATTAAGAGGTAACTATCTCCCCTCTCTCTTGGAGAGGGGCCGGGGGTGAGGCTTTTATTTAATTGAAGCAGCTCTCTCCATGCTCGTAGATGTCGAGGCCCTCCTCCTCAATACGCTTGTCGACACGCAGACCGGCAATCTTCTTGATACCGAAGAACAATACCACACCTGTCACTGCTGCCCATACATCGATGGCAAGAACTCCAAGACACTGTGCGCCGAAGAACCCGAAGCCACCACCATAGAATGTGCCGCCGTCTACAGCGAGCAGACCTGTCATCAGGGTACCGAAGATACCGCACACGCCATGTACGGAGCTGGCACCTACAGGGTCGTCGATATGGAGTTTGGAGTCGATAAACTCAATAGAGAACACCAATAGTATACCTGCGAGCAGGCCAATAATGGATGCTCCCAGAGGAGACACAAGGTCGCACCCTGCCGTTATGGCTACAAGTCCGGCAAGTACACCATTAAGGGTCAGCGAGAACGAAGGCTTGCCATACTTTATCCATGACGTAAACATTGTACCGATACCTCCGGCAGCGGCTGCAAGGTTGGTGGTTAGGAATACGTGGGAAATTGCCACACGGTTTACTTCGCCAGACGCAGCAAGCTGTGAGCCCGGGTTGAAGCCGAACCATCCAAACCAAAGGATGAATACGCCAAGGGCTGCTGTGAGAAGGTTGTGACCAGGTATGGCGCGGCTCTTGCCGTCCTTGCCATATTTGCCAAGGCGCGGGCCAAGGGCAATGGCACCAACGAATGCGAGTACACCACCAACAGAGTGCACAATGGCAGAACCGGCGAAGTCGTGGAATGCATAGCCGAAGGTATCCATCATGAAACTGCCTTCCTCACCGTTGCAAAGCCAGCCGCCACCCCATGTCCAATGTCCAGATACAGGATAGATGAGCAAAGAGATGAAAAGTGAGTAAATGCAATACATTGAGAACTTGGTACGCTCAGCCATGGCTCCTGATACGATTGTTGCGGAAGTTGCACAGAAAACAGTCTGGAAAATCAGGAAACCCTCGGTGGGAAGGCCAGCCGGATGCTCAAAGAACGAGATGTCGCCAAAGTGTGGAGCGCCGATAAATCCTGCTCCGTCACTGCCAAACATAAAACCGAAGCCAAGCAACCAGAACAGAATAGAGCCGAACATGAAGTCGACGAAGTTCTTGAACAAGATATTTGCCGTGTTCTTGCTACGTGTAAAACCTGCCTCGCACAGGGCAAAACCTGGCTGCATAAAAAACACCAACATTGCTGCAAGCAGCATCCATACGGTGTCTAACGATATACTTAAATCCTGGATTGTCATAATGGTGAAAATTTGTGTTTGTGTTGTTGTTTCTTAGGCCATAAGGCCAATGTGTTTCTGTCTCTTAACTTTCCTGCTCAGCATTATACAATGCAATGTCTCCACGCTCACCTGTCCTTATCCTGACTGTGTCCTCGACAGGGATTACAAAGATACGGCCATCGCCAATCTCTCCTGTTTGTGCAGCCTTCTGCACAGCCGAAACGGTCTTCTCTACATTCTTGTCGCGTACAACGATGTTGAGCAATACACGCTCAATAGTACTGGTGTCGTACATGACACCCCTGTAAATCCTGGCTTGCCGCATCTTACCCTCACCTCTTACATCATAATAAGAGAACCATTCGATGTCGGCCGCAAGCAAGGCCTCCTTGACATCTTCAAACTTGGTCTTTCGGATGATTGCTTCAATCTTCTTCATGTTTACCTCTCTTTTTGTTTTATTATTACTAAGTTATCTATCACTTTGCTATGTTTTGGCTGCAAAATTACTACATTTTGTAATTTCAAGCAATAGTTTATGCGCTTTTTGTTACATGTATTTTAGTTTAACTTTCATTTTGCAGGCTACTTGGCCAAAATATCTTTCTGTTTGTAAGCAATACCACTATCGTTTCTTTCATTTCGTAACCACGCTTAATTTTATTCTCTTTTTATTAGGGAAAATGTTTTGTGTGCGAACAAAATGATGTAACTTTGCAGCGAAATCATAACAAAAAGCAACATTCAATAAAGATATTCAGACAAAATGACACATACAGTCCACTTCACAAAGATGCACGGGGCAGGCAACGACTACATATACGTCTACACCTTATTATATAATATACCCGACCCCTCGCAGGCAGCCATTGCCTGGAGCGCGCCCCACACAGGCATCGGAAGTGACGGACTGGTTCTCATTGGCAAGCCGTCTGACGACATGAAGGCAGATTTCTCGATGAGGATATTCAATGCCGACGGCTCCGAGGCCATGATGTGCGGAAACGCCAGCAGATGCATAGGCAAATACCTATACGAGAAAGGACTCACAAGCTCCGACTGCATCCGACTCGAGACTCTGTCAGGAGTAAAAATACTCCGATTGCATCTGACGGAGACCAACGGCAAGAAAGCCGTAGAGTCAGTAACCGTAGACATGCTTGAGCCTGCCCTGAGAAACACAGAGCAGTTTGACGAGACAGTGGGAGAATGTCTGAAAGCTGACTTCCGCAGCTTCCGAGGCACATTCGTCTCTATGGGCAATCCTCACTACGTTATCTTCGTGGATGACATCGACACCATAGACATTGCCAAATACGGCAGCATACTGGAGCACTCCGCGGCATTTCCGCAACGATGCAACATAGAGTTTGCACAGGTAACGGCCCCAGACACCATACGTACCCGAGTATGGGAGAGAGGAAGCGGCATAACAATGGCCTGCGGTACTGGTGCCTGCGCCACGGCTGTTGCAGCAGCAGTGACAGGGAGGACACGCAGGCGTAGCAGCATCGTCATGGACGGAGGAACGCTCGAGATAGAATGGAACGAGAACGACAACCACGTATATATGACAGGGCCAGCCGCCTTCGCCTTTGAAGGTGACATAGAGCTGCCTAAGACAGAACATACAACCAAATAAAAGAAAAAAAAGAACTATGGCATTAGTAAACGAACATTTCCTAAAACTCTCAAACAATTACCTGTTTGCTGACATAGCAAAAAAGGTCAACGCCTTCAAGGTTTCAAAACCCGACAAGAAGGTTATCAGCCTTGGCATAGGCGACGTAACGCGCCCGCTATGCCCCGCGGTAATTGAGGCCATGCACAAGGCCGTCGACGAGATGTCGTCAAGTGCGAGCTTCAGGGGCTATGGTCCGGAGAGGGGATACGACTTCCTCCGCGAGGCCATCATCAAGAACGACTATGCGCCAAGAGGTATTCACCTCGACCCAAGCGAGATATTCGTCAACGACGGCGCGAAGAGCGACACCGGCAACATTCAGGAGATTGTACGCTGGGACAACTCCATCGGTGTCACAGACCCCATATATCCTGTATACATAGACTCAAACGTGATGATTGGCAGGGCAGGAGTCATGGACGAGACTGGAAAATGGAGCAATGTCACCTATTTCCCATGTACGGCAGAGAACAATTTTATACCACAACTGCCCGATCACCGCGTGGACATGATCTATCTGTGTTACCCCAACAACCCCACGGGCACTGTGCTCAGCAAGGAA
Source organism: Prevotella sp. P3-122 (assembly GCF_002251365.1). Lineage (GTDB taxonomy): Bacteria > Bacteroidota > Bacteroidia > Bacteroidales > Bacteroidaceae > Prevotella. Next base: position 32,214 of record NZ_NPJH01000038.1, on the reverse strand, counting down.
GAGCTGCGAAAGTGGGTGAACTACGCCATCCGCAATGACGCCATAATATTCTACGACGCAGCATATGAGGCATACATCCAGGACCCAGACATACCGCATTCAATATACGAAATCAAAGGCGCGCGCAAGGTGGCCATAGAGTTCAGGAGCTACTCAAAGACTGCTGGTTTCACGGGTGTTCGATGCGGATATACCGTCATCCCGAAAGAACTGACAGCCATAACCATAGACGGTAGCCAGCGTGTAGAGCTCAACCATATCTGGGACCGCCGCCAGAGCACGAAGTTCAACGGTACAAGCTATATCAGCCAGAGGGCAGCAGAGGCCATATACACCCCGGAGGGAAAGCAGCAGATCAGGGAGACCATTGACTATTATATGAGGAATGCACGCCTGATGCGCAGTACACTCTCCAAACTCGGCTACAAGGTATACGGTGGAGAGAACGCGCCATACCTTTGGGTGAAGACTCCCGACAACCAGCCCAGCTGGAAATTCTTCGAGAAAATGCTCTACTCCCTTGGAGTGGTATGCACGCCTGGCGTGGGATTTGGTCCCAGCGGTGAGGGATATTTCCGACTAACAGCCTTCGGCAACCATGAGGATGTGGCCGAGGCCATGGACAGGATAACAAGACTTTGAAGCAGCATCATCGACACCCCTACAACTCATAAATCACAATTTCAACAACAACACAAGCACATGAAAAAGTTAAGAAGATTGAGTATGGTGGCACTGGCGATAATCGCCTCCACTACAGCCGCAAAGGCTCAGGACAACGTAGAGACAACCATTGGCGCAGATGTTGTAAATCAGTACATCTGGCGTGGTCAGGAATTGGGAAGCGTATCGCTGCAGCCGACACTTGGCGTAGCCTACAAGGGATTTTCACTTACTGCCTGGGGAAGTGTCGGACTCAGCGAGCCTTCCGATACCAAGGAGTTTGACATCACAGCCGCCTACAGCGTTGGAGGATTCAACTTTGGCGTTACGGACTATTGGTTTAACAGCCCATCAACACGCTACTTCCTCTACGACTCGCACAAGACGAGCCATGTATTTGAAGCCAACATAGGTTACGACTTCGGACCTGCTTCCGTACAGTGGTACACAAACTTTGCTGGTAACGACGGTGTGAACAAGGACGGTGACCGTGCATATTCCTCATACTTTGAGGTAAGCGCACCATTTACTCTTGGTGGTTGCGACTGGACAGCAACAGTAGGTGCAGTACCCTTCGCATCAAGCTTCTATGCCGACGCTAACGGCTTCGCTGTAACCAATGTCTCGCTGAAGGCAACTAAGGAGCTGAAGATTACCGAAACATTCTCTGTACCTGTATTTGCCGGCATCTCTGCAAACCCAAGCACAGAAAAGGCATTCTTCATCTTCGGTTTCTCACTGTAAAACAGAAAAAACAATTAATAACAGGATTAAAAATTAAACCCAAGCCAAACCAACAGATTAAAATACAAACTATCCCCCTTGCCTTCCGAGGCAAGGGGATAGGGGGAGGCTTATTAAAAAATTTAAACAACTATGGCAAATTTAAGATTTGAGGTTGTGGCAGAGGCTTTCAAGAAAAGGCCCCTCGACGTAATGGCACCAGTAGAGCGTCCTTCTGAGTATTTCGGAAAGAACGTGTTCAACCGTGCAAAAATGTACAAGTACCTTCCACGTGATGTCTATGAGAAACTCGTTGACGTTATCGACAACGGTGCTACTCTCGACCGCTCTATCGCTGACGCTGTTGCCAAAGGCATCAAGCAGTGGGCTGACGAGAATGGCGTTACACACTACACCCACTGGTTCCAGCCACTCACCGAGGGAACTGCAGAAAAGCACGACGCCTTCATAGAGCACGACGGCAAGGGAGGAATGATTGAGGAGTTTTCAGGAAAGTTGCTCGTACAGCAGGAGCCTGACGCATCAAGCTTCCCATCAGGTGGTATCCGCAACACTTTTGAGGCACGCGGTTACTCAGCATGGGATCCGACATCACCGATATTCATCATCGACGACACACTCTGCATACCGACAATCTTCATCTCCTACACTGGAGAGTCGCTCGACTACAAGGCACCGCTGTTGCGCGCATTGCACGCCGTAAGTGTTGCCGCCACCGAGGTTTGCCATTATTTCTATCCCGACGTAAAGAAGGTGCATAGCAATCTTGGATGGGAGCAGGAGTACTTCCTCGTTGACGAAAGCCTCTACTCGGCACGTCCAGACCTGGTACTGACCGGACGTACCCTCATGGGACACGACTCTGCAAAGAACCAGCAGATGGAGGACCACTACTTCGGAACTATTCCAGAGCGCGTACAGGCTTTCATGAAAGACCTTGAGATACAGGCTCTGGAGCTGGGCATCCCCTGCAAGACACGCCACAACGAGGTTGCCCCCAACCAGTTTGAGGTTGCTCCAATATTTGAGGAGACCAACCTTGCTGTAGACCACAACATGTTGCTCATGAGCCTCATGAAGAAGATTGCACGCAGGCACGGCTTCCGCGCCCTGCTTCACGAGAAGCCTTTCGACGGCATCAACGGCTCAGGCAAGCACAACAACTGGAGCCTCTCCACTGATACAGGCGTACTGCTCCACGGACCTGGCAAGACACCAGAGGAGACACTGCGCTTTGTAGTATTCATCGTCGAGACCCTCATGGGAGTATACCGTCACAACGGACTGCTCAAGGCTTCCATCATGAGCGCAACAAACGCACATCGACTAGGAGCCAACGAGGCACCTCCTGCAATCATCTCCTCGTTCCTCGGCAAGCAGCTCAGCGAATTGCTCGACCACATTGAGAAGGCCGACAAGAAAGACCTCTTCAACATGGCCGGAAAGCAGGGAATGAAACTTGACATTCCTGAAATCCCAGAGTTGATGATTGACAACACCGACCGTAACCGCACATCACCATTCGCCTTCACCGGCAATCGCTTCGAGTTCCGCGCAGTAGGTTCCGAGGCAAACTGCGCCAGCGCAATGATTGTTCTCAACACCGCTGTTGCAGAAGCCCTCACAGACTTCAAGACACGTGTGGACGCTCTCATAGCCAAGGGCGAGGACAAGACCAGCGCCATCATCGATATCATTCGTGAGGATATCAGCACATGCAAGCCTATCCACTTCGACGGCAATGGATATAGCGACGAATGGGTAGAAGAAGCTATGCGCAGAGGACTCGACTGCGAGAAGAGCTGCCCTGTAATTTTCGAGCGCTATCTCGATGACAGCAGTGTCAAGATGTTCGAGGACATGAACGTCATGAAGCGGAACGAGCTTGAGGCACGCAACGAGGTTAAATGGGAGACATATACCAAGAAGATACAGATAGAAGCCCGTGTAATGGGTGATCTGTCACTGAACCATATCATCCCTGTTGCTACCCACTACCAGAGCCAGCTCACAAAGAATGTCGAAGGTATGATGAGAATATTCGGAGAAGAGGAAGGAAAGGCCCTGACAGATCGTAACGTAAAGATAATCCGTGAGATAGCAGAGCGCACTCAGATTATAAAGACTGGTGTCGAGGAACTTGTTGCTGCACGCAAGGTGGCCAACAAGATCGAGAACGAGCATGACAAGGCTATTGCCTACCACGACACCGTTGAGCCAAAGATGGAGAAAATCCGCTATCAGATAGACAAGCTCGAGCTGGTTGTAGCAGACGAGCTGTGGACACTACCCAAGTATCGCGAGCTGCTGTTTATCAGATAGGCCTTTGAGCTGACAAGTTGACGAGCAGACAAGAATTGTCTTCGTGTTAACAAATGAACTAAGGCAATAAAACATTAACTTGTTTACTTGTCAACTTGTCAAATAAAGAAAAAAGACAATCTATTTCTTTTATTGGTTGTTTAAGTTTGCCGGGGCATCCACCTGTGAAGGTAGATGCCTCTTTTTTTATTGGAAAATTACTTATACATATTTTTCGCCCTTCCTCATCTGGATTTCGTTGACGAACTTCCTGACAAGGGCAGAAGAGTCTTCTTTCTTGCATATCAACAGCACGTTGTCCTCCTCGGCTACTATGAAGCCCTCGAGTCCGTTGATGACAGCAATTTTGCCCTTTGGCAGCTTAATGACATTATTCCTCGCGTCGTCAAGCATAACCTCAGAGTCTACTATGACATTGTCCCCGTCATTCTTCTGCATAGCCTCATATATGCTGTGCCAAGTGCCAAGGTCTGCCCAGCCAAAGTCACACTTCATCATATAGACATTCTCCGAACGTTCAAGAATAGCCTCGTCAGCAGAGAGGTTAGGGTACGAGGGGAAGTTCTCCATCATATACCTTGTCTCTGCCTCAACGCCGCTCAGTCCCTCTGCGGCATCAAAAGAACGTAGCACAGGAGGCAAGAACTTGGTGAAGCACTCTCGCAGATAACGGCAGTTTGCCAGAAACAAGCCTGTATTCCAATAGAACTCGCCGCTCTCCATAAACATCTTCGCAAACTCCCTTTCAGGCTTCTCTGTGAACGACTGCACCTTGTACACGTCGTGCTCCACAGGATCACCCATCTGTATATAACCATAGCCCGGCTCAGGCCTCGACGGCTTGACCCCCATGGTCAGCAGCCTGTCATGGTTCTCTACAAACTGCAAACCCTCAAGGACATTATCCCTGAACGCCTCCTCATTGACAACAATCTGGTCGGAAGGAGTCGCTATGATGCACGCCTGTGGATTCATGTTCTCTATCCTATGGTTAGCCCATGAGAGACTCGGCGCAGTATTCCTGTATATTGGCTCGGCCAATATATGGTCGTCAGCAATATCTGGCAACTGCTCGCGCACCAGCCCGGCATAGACTACATTGGTGCTTACGAAGATATTCTCCTTCGGCACGATGCCGACAAAACGGTCGTATGTCTGTTGAAGTTGCGTCCTTCCACTACCGAAAAAGTCAATAAACTGTTTCGGCTTATTCTCGCGGCTGCACGGCCACAGACGCTTGCCCTTGCCGCCAGCCAATATCACACAATAGTAGTTTCTGTTATTTGTCATCATATCAGATACAGATTAAGCATTCGGTTTTCGGCAACGAAAATACACATAAATAACGAAAGCACCAAGCTTTTTATATTTTTTTTCCTTAAATCTTTGCTAATTCGGAAAAAACACGTACCTTTGCACCCGTACTAAGCCCAGATGGCGGAATCGGTAGACGCGCTGGTCTCAAACACCAGTGGGGCAACCCGTGCCGGTTCGACCCCGGCTCTGGGTACGTTAAATTATTCAGAAGGTGTTGCAAATCAAGTATTTGCAACACTTTTTATTTTTACTGCGAGCAAAAAACGAGCAAAAAGCAACACTACACCCTTTTTTATGTAAAAATGGTGCAAGCGTAACACTACACCCACACCATAACCAAAAAATATAGTTTTGCTATTTATATAGCCTCATTTGCTGTTCTTATATAGGGTTCGCCAATAGGATTTCCATTTCATACACGTTTCATAGGTAGTGCCGTAACACTCTGCCCAATGTCTTATTGATGCTTCATCGGCATCAAATCCAATAAGCCCCCATGTAGTTCCTGCTCGGTGCTTCTGATCTGTCTCTTCGTCAACGGTAAACTCGCTGTGCATTTTTGCTGTAAACTCATCTTCCATGATGCTGAATCAATCGAAATTAAATTCTGGGACAATCCCTTTCCTGTCCATTTCGTCTAACTCCATCTTTATATGCCTTTCCTCATCGTTCTGGGGTGTACGTTCACCACTCCACAATTTGAGCCAGATTAAACCCGTATCAAGGTTTGGCGAATTGACGTACTCTTCATACGATGTATAGGTATTTCCTAATGGGTCTTTGAACATGACTTTGCAAAGGTAGTCATTTTTCCTGATCAACTTATCGCCATTCATTTTAGCCTTTTCTATCAACTTTTCTATCAACTTTTGATGCTTATCTATCAACCCATGGCGGTTTTCTGTCAACCTTTCACCCCGTTTCTGTGACGTTTTCTGTGACACATCTGTGACGTTTTCTGTGGCATTCACCTTTTCTGTGACGTTTACATTCACCTTATCTGCCTCTTCCGTTCTGTCATTCTCAACAACCTTTCGGCCAGATGCAGACTTGTAGTATGAGTCGATAAGTTGCTTTGCTTCATTGATGCTTATATAACCCTCGATATGCCGTTTGGCAGTATCAAGCAGATATTCAGAAGTCTGAAGTCTATCAACCTGTTGAAGCCCAATAGCAACCTTCCAAGCTTCGCTACGTTCACGCTTCTGTGGTTCGCCATGGCGTATGTATTAATCCAAGCCAAGAATCGAATATTTCTGTTCGTAGCTCATATGTTGTTTATTCCTCTTGCGTTTTATTATTTCTTTTGAACAATCTTGATAATGGTAATAGTTTTGGCGAATAACTATCACCACCTTTTGTTACAGAGCTGAAATCCAAATCTCCAAGATAATATTTCAAGCGAAGGTCAACTTGATATACAAGGTAAAGATCCTCATTTTTTTTCGTCACCACCATTGGTGCAGCACCTTGTGCTGGAATTAATTTTGGACCGACTCCGTCAAAGCCATAAATTACGAATTTGGAACTCTTGTTGTGAATTATCAAGTATTTAGCCTTTGTAAAACCTTCTACCAATTGAAGAACAGCTCCATCCATCTTGAGGGCTATTCCGACCTTTGAGGTATTCTGCAATTGCTCAATAGCTTGTTCATAGTGAGTCCCTTCTTTGGTAACCAGCAATGCCAATTCGTTAGAACCAGATGGCAGTGGTTCCAATGTTCCAACGTTCGGCAAATCTTCTACTTGTAACTCGGTGTCAAGTGCAAAAGGTTCACTTACATAAAAATGGCTTCGGATGTTTTTTAATACAGCCTCATTATCTGTCATCTCTTGCTCAATGGATGCTTGTCTGACATTGAGAGAATTCCAAATACTCTTGCTATTGTCATCGCACTTCATCAAAGCAAGAACTAAATAGTTCTTATTTGCTTTTGAACGATATAACTTGCCATTTAATTGACTAAAATTCTCTTTCAAGAAACGATAGCAATCCATACCATCACGAGGTTGAATTGTGCGGAATGTATAGAGTTGATTGAATGTGTCTTGTATCTTTTCCCTAAATTCCTTACGCACGTATTCTCTCCATGCCGCTTGTTTGCTCTTGTTTGCCCGACCATAGAGTGACACGATATAGAGGAAGTTTACATCGTAGTGACAAAGAAGCAATGTGTCACGGTCAAACAGTCTGTTTTCAAACTGTCGATTGAATTGTATTCCATTTGCTTGTGTTTCCAATTGTGCCTCGTCAAACGATAGGAACTTCTTTCCTTCTTTCTTATTTGGAATTCTGGCACTGATAAAGAAGTTTGGAATTGGATTATAACCCTCGGTCAATGAATCACGAAGCTGTGGCTGCTCACCATCATCATTGTCATCAAGGAATAAGTTCATATTCCATTGGATAACGTTCTTTGCATAGGTATATTGCTTGTAGATAGACTTATCTCCAAGTACTGTTGCATCATCCTTTGAACGCTTGTAGTATTTGCTGTCACCAATATAATATGTCAGTTCTGCTGGCAAATTTGATTGCTCTATCAGTCCTTGCCCAATAAACATGTGGTCAACTAACTTGCCATCACGTTGGTCTGTCAGTTCCTTTGGCAATTTTTGCTTATCCTCTCCACTTATCAGCGTATCAATCATTGCTTCAAAGATAAGATTAAAGTTCTTTGCCAATAAGAAGTCTTCAGCTTGTCTATTGATGGAAATTTTATACTCTCTATCAAAGAAAGCATAACATAAATCCCAAATTCGCAGAGCCTTATCTGAGAAATACTTGTATTTGATTTGTTTCAGACGACGGCATCCAAAATTCTTGTCAATATATGAGCGTTTTATTTTTTCAGGGCTAATCAGTTGATAGTGAATATTGATGTCAAAAGAAAAGCCATGTTCCTCTCGAATATAGTTTAATATGGAGAAAAAGATGACGAGCAATTCCTCATCAAAGTTCACCATTTTCTTTCTGTTGACAGGGTCTGAATATATGGGTTGACCTTTCAGAAAAATTGGATTTGTAGAGGTGATAGTCTTTTGCCACTGAATTTTATTGAATCCCGAGTGTATGTTCTTGGCAATAAATGTAAAGTAGTCTTGATTGTTCTTGTTGAAGTCTCGAAGTGCTATTATTACATCGAGCAAGGTGTTGTGCTTGACTTTCTTGCCACGACTTTCGCCTTGGTATTCTTTGGATTCTAGAATGTTGTCATCGTGAGTTTCCTTATAAACACTAATGGTTCTATATATCCAGATTGAAAGCGTAGAAAGGAATTCCTTATATTCCTTACAGCCTTCTTCTGTAAACTTCAACTTGATTGAGTCTGAATTGAAGTCAATGATATCTTGCGGAGTTGCACCGAAGATAGTATCTGCTACGTTTTCGTCATTGTGTTCACCAGTCAACACGACCTTGGGTAAAAAGAAAATGACATCCTTAGCAGTTTTGCTATAACAATATCCCACATACCCAAAGGCGTAGTTATCTTCCTTTACAGGTACAGACACTACATCTTTGAGTATTTCTCTAATCGAAAGCCCATCTTTTACGATGGCATCCAGATTATATGGATATCCTTCTATAAATAGCAGCATAACTACTTATTATATCTTTTCAACATTTAAATTCCAATCTTTTGGAATTGCATTTATTAGTCTAACCATAACGCCTTGTCCTCCCCAACCATTAGTGGAGACATATATATTTTCCCCATTGCATTGAATGATATTGACTCTTGGATTACGATCTGTCCGTGTGTCATATTCATCTTGTGTTTCAATGAAATGAGAAACAAATCTCCCAAGACTTTTCCACTTGTTTACCACCTCTGTAGCAGGCATTTCTGGATGTTGACTAATATACGCTTTTACCAGCTCCGTAGATAGAGACCTTTTTGCATATGAGCCACTACCATTTATAGAATATTTAGTATTATCTTTGCCATTTTCATCATCCTCAACATCAACGTCACTCTCTGACAATAGTTCCACATTAAGATGTTTCATCATGGAAAGGAGCATAACTGTACCATTCTCACCATAGAGGTCTGAGAATTTAACATCCTTATTGTCTTCTGTCTTGAAGATATCGCCATCGCCATCTTTACAAACGTCATTCCATAGATAGAACAAAACCTTGTTTAGCAATAGTTTCTTTGTTATAATTCCATCATATGGCTTTACAAAGAAATCGCCCAACATCTTGTCTTCGGAATTTGTGGACTCAAAGATTCTATTGTTCACTTCTTTTTGGAATGAAGTCCATGAGAACTGATTTCCGTTTATCTTAATTACCCAATCAGCATTCTTGTACTTAATTGGCTCATACTCCCAGTCCCATCTGCGTTTGAAGGCAGAGTCGATAGGGAACAAGCTTTGGTCGCTTGTATTCATCGTTGCATAGATATACAAGTTGGAAGGAAGGCAAAGTTCCCCATCCTTGATTCCTTCAGAATCACAACCAAGTACATCTTCAAGGTATGCTCGAATATCTGCATCAGCTTTTATCGTATATTCCGAAACTCCATTTTCGTCTCGATCAAGCAATTGAAAAAGGTCTCCAAATATTTGAGCACAATTACCTCGGTTTATCTCTTCTATTATCAGATAGACATTTTCGTTCGTTTGGTAAGCACGTACATAAGCCTTTATAAAGGTTTGAGGAACAAAGTCATATTGAATAACCTTATCAATGATGACTTCATCTTTTTTTGCTCCAGCTAAGTCATCATCCTCGTAATATTTGGCTTTAACCTTTCCATCATAACGATATTGTCTCTTCATTGTTGGCTTATAAGCTCCAACAAAAGTCGAAAAATCGCTATCAGGATGGAATGTTGTGCGGAAAATGTTTTCCTTGGGCACATTCAATGCTTTCAACTGTTCCTTAATGCGATGTGACTTTCCAGTACCTGGGGCACCATAGAAGATTTGCTGGCGAGAGTCTGACGTAGAAGTTTTATCAACCTCTTCATATCGGCTTTCTTTCCCGTCATCTTTGTACTCAAATGTGTTTGTGACCCACACATCAAAGATTCCATTATCTGCCTTCTTAATGTGAAGGTCAGAATAACCTCCTGCAAGATAATTACGAATTGTAAATTTTGCAGTCTTATGCTCTCCTTTATTATTTATGTAGGTAACATCCTCCAAAAGACCATTGAAATAGAAACGATTATCTATTTCGCCACTCTTTTTCATTACTTCTTTTCTTGAATTCCAAGTCTGGGTACGAGCTTCAACTTTAATTCCATCTATAGAAAAGAATGCATCCAACAAAGCCAATTGGTCGAAAACAAATGTCGAAGAAAACGGTTCTGTTCTATGAATAGAAGAATTGTCATACTTACGAGGCAAAATCGAGGCTATGAACAAAATGGCCTTTTGAAGGTTTTCTTTGTTGAACCTTACCGTGATTTGTTCTCCAGCATCGCGGAATAGCTCATAATGTTCATTGTCAAGAAACAAGTCGGTATTCTTGGCATCACCAGCATTCGGAGTTCGATAGCTTGCATTAGTGTCATTGATATGTTTTACAATTTCTTCCATACTATTCATGTATTATATGGTTTTCGATAAGATAATAAAGAACTGCATATATTGTATTTACGCTTACAGCATTACCTGCTTGCTTATATAACGAGCCATTCGCTACACCTACATTTTGCCCATTAGTCGCAAATTCGGGAGGGAAACCTTGAAGCATGAATGCCTCTTGTGGGGTCAATTTTCGGATGTCCAGTTGTGCCAATTGTTCCTTTGTATAGTCCTCAACATGATTTATGGCTCCATGCGATTCTATAAAGTCTTGACTATAATAATTGTCTTGACATGCCCTATGCATTTTATGCATAGAAGCAGTAAGTGTCCTCGCTATCAATTGGTTAATATCCGAATGCGACTTAAAATTAGCAGAACCATCAGCCAAAATCGTAGGTTTCATTCGCTCTGACAAAAAGTATCTTGCATCGACATGTTCCTCCAATAAATCCAAGGTGGTATTATAGCTCAGTACACCAAGTTGCTGATAATGTTCATCAAAAAGAGCTTTTACATTGTCTGGCGTATATTGAGCCACGAAATCGGCAGGAACATTTTCAGTAGTTGCAAAGATTAGAACTCTGCTTCGTTTCTGAGGAAGATGGAAATCAACGGTATTGAAAATGTTCGGGAAAACATGATACCCTAAGCCTTCAAGTTCCTGTTGAATACGTGCATAAGTGTTCCCATTATCATGTCTATAAAGGTTCTTTACATTTTCCAATAAGACATATCGCGGAAGTTTGACTTGTAAAATGTCTATTATTCTAAAGAACATTTGGCCACGGTCTTCATTGAACCCAGCTTGGTCTCCCATAACACTAAAAGTTTGGCAAGGAAATCCTCCTGTCAACAAATCAAAGTCTGGCAATCCTTCTATATTGTTTGGATTGGCGGTAAACGCAACAATATCGCCCATATCAACTTCGCCTTCTACATTGTAGTTTGATTGATATGTAAGTTTTGCTTTTGAGTCTATTTCCGAATATCCGACACACTCAAAAGGCATTATTCCGTCTTGAGTAAGAAGATCTAATGCACGACGGAATCCACCTATACCAGAGAATAATTCTAAGTGTGTCATATTACTTGATAAATTTCATTATACCATCACCAATGGCTTTGGCCAGTTTTACTGGAACAGCATTGCCAACTTGTGCATACCACATATTTTGAGCCCCAGTTATTATATAATCATCGGGAAATGTCTGTATTCTTGCCGCTTCTCGGGGACTTAAGCCTCTTGATTCCCAAGGATGTATATACATGTTACAATCAAACTTCATGTGTGAAGTGATAGTTTTACATATCTGTGTTTCATCCAATTTGAAATATTTGTCCTTGAATATGTCATTTCGACTTTTATAAGGCATAATATCTGCAATAGATGGATGAAGAGAATTTGCCCCCTGTGGCAATCTTCGATAAATCTCTATATCACGAGGGTTATTGTAACGATTCTTATGGTTATAAAGTTTTGTTATGTTTTTATCTCCATTTATGAAATGATAAAAATCTGTATCTGGATATGTAAAATCACATATAGTAAAGCCCGATTCTGCATTTTCAACATCTTTTGCACCCTTTTGCTTTCTTGCTTCAAGGTGGGGAAGACCTTCTAATGCGTCTCTTAAAACAAAAGGTTTTCTTTTATTTTCAAATATTGTATCGAAAATATCCAACGGTTCAATTCCAAGACGATTGCCAATCATAATAAATCGCTCTCTATTCTGAGGTACGCCAAAATCTTGGGCACGCAACAAACGATAGTCAAACAGATATTCTTCTCCAAGGAAATCCTTGAAGTTCTGTTTTATCTCGTCTATCTTATTTGACATGCCCTTAACATTCTCCATAACAAAGAACTTTGGACGCACTTTGCTAAGAAATGTCAAGTATGCCTTATATAGTTGATTTCTTGGGTCGTCAAGAATCCTTTGACGATTTGCCATAGAAAAGCCTTGACATGGAGGTCCACCGCAAACCAATGTTATATCTGAAAAATACTGTTCGTATTCATCTAAATGTGCATTCAGTTCATTAATATCACCAACATAATAATGTTCATCGCTAAGTTGATGATTTGCTTTATATGTATTACAAAATGTCTCGACTATTTCGTTAACAAACCATGGCGTAAAGCCTGCCTGTTCCATGCCTAGGCTAAGTCCACCACAACCCGCAAATAGGTCAATCATTTTGTATTGCTTCTTCGGCATATTATATATTATTCTTTATTAGGTTCAACTTCATTTATATTCTCACAATGTTAAGAATCAATCTTTCCACTTTGAGAGTTTTCAGCTTTACCGGCCTTGCTCATCAAACGTTTGGTCTCCTGCAACTCCTTTTGTAGGAGGCGTACACGCTATGCCAATTGCTCTTGACTTGGAACGCTATGCCATGATTAACAGTGAACTGTAATTCTCCAACAGATTGTTGGAGTTTGGGATTTATCAATTCTGCACCAGCTTGGTGCATTTTCTCTGCATTGATTACTGAAACAAGTTGTTTCAGTTTTTTTATCTTCTCAGCATAGAACAAATAGCGACTCTTAATGTCCGCTATCCAATCAGCATAATCCGCATCGATGTGAATGTCATGCGACTTCACGATATGTGGTTCAGCCTGTGGCTGTATGTCTTTATATTCTTGCGTCATTTCTTAGACGTTATGTGATTCAACTTCATTTTGATTCTCTCAATGTTAAAAAGCATTCTTTCAACTTTGTGAGTTTTCAGCATTACCTACCTTGCTCATCAAACGTTTGGTCTCCTGCAACTCCTTTTGCAAGAGGCGCACACGCTCAGCCAATTGTTCTTGGCTTGGGAGGGCATCTTTGATTCTGATGTTGTTGTACGTTGCTACCCCCATTGGAGTGCTGATACCTTTGAATGACCATTGGACATCAGCCCTGTTCATATTCGTGCATACCAAAAGACCTATAGTCGGATTGTCATCGGGTTGTTTCAAAACTTCGTCAACAGCGTTTACATAGTAGTTTAACTTGCCAGCAAACTCTGGTTCGAACGCTCTTGCCTTCAGTTCGCATACAATGTAGCAGCGTAGTCGAATATGGTAGAAAAGCAAGTCGATTCTTCTTGTTCTTCCGCCAACAATTATTTCTTTCTGTTTGCCGATGAAAGCAAAACCATTGCCCATTTCTAGCAGCAGTGCTGTAATGTTATCGTGAAGAGCCTTCTCCAATTCGCTTTCGTTGTAGGTTTCGTGATCTACTGTTGCAAAGCCAAAATCGTAGTTTTCCTTTACCACATACCGTGCCAGTTGTGCCAGTTGTGGTGTCAAGTGTTGCGAAAAATTGTTGGGAACAGTACCTTGCTTTTTGTAAATATCATCTTTCATTACTCGCGTCAATATGTCACGACTAATTCCTTCTCGAATAGTGTACCCCACATAGAACAAGGCTTCTTCAATTGTTTCCGAATGTTGGACTATACGAACATGGTGTCCCCATGGCACGCAAGCAAAAGGCAAAGGAAATTCTGAAACAGACTGTTTCAGTTTTTCTTCATCTGTTATTTGTTTGATTTTGTTATCGTAGTCATCTTCTGGCAACATTACTGAAACAAGCTGTTTCAGTTTTTCCATATTCTCGGCATAGAACAGATACCACTGTTTCATATACCACAAATTGCGCACAGAAAAGTTTGTACTGTTAGGAAACTCACGATTCAAATCTAAGCTTACCTGTTCTACAACTCCTGCTCCCCAGCGTTCTTCGGCTTTTTTCTGTACCAAGTCACGACCAAGTTGCCAGTTGAACAAAAGTTTCTCAGCATTTACCTTGACAGCTGCCTTCACCTGTGCGGAACGATAGCGACTCTTAATGTCCGCTATCCAGTCTGCATAGTCATTGTCAATGTGAATGTCATGCGACTTCACGATATGTGGTTCAGCCTGTGGCTGTATGTCTTTATTTTCTTGCGTCATTTCTTAGACGTTATGCGATTCGCCTTTATTCTATTTTGTTATCTGTCAGCAAGTCCTTCATGTTAACATTAAGAACTTTCGCAATTTTGTTTAATGTTTGAAGATCTGGCTGTGATGCATTGGAACACCATCGGCTTGTGGTTGTAGTGCTAACACCAAGTTGCTCTGCAAGCCACTTGCCAGTTTTCTTCTGTTCAACCAGCACAACCTTTAATCGATTCAAATCGTCCATCGTAATTTTATTTAAGTTCAATGCAAAGATATTAACAATTCTCGGAAGAACCGTGATAAAGGCTTTCTTTTTATGCTTTTATAACGAATTTGCAGAGAGGCCTAAAACTTCCTTTGCCTCATTTTGCTCTGCTTTTAAGGTGGGTTTATGTCTTCATCGGATTGCAGATGGTCGCAATCATAGTCATCGGCAAATGATTTGACAATAACTGTCTTCATGCCTCGCCGATGATTTTGATTATGTTTTGAGCCTCGTATGGAATCCATACCATTTCTCTCGTTGCTCCAAGCAGATAGGTTTTGTTTAGTTTGGTTAATGCCATTCTCTTTCGCTCCTGTGGTGTGGCGAACAAAAAAGTGCGCCACTCGTCATGGTCGAGGCAAAGAATGAAGCAAGGTGGTTTTCAAGCAAAGCTTTGCGTGGGCGGATGCAAAGCTTTGCGTCTGAGATGTTCAAAACTGGCTGCAGAAATCGTCTGACTTTTCTGGATAAGAGAAAAGGGTGGAACGACTCACCATACGGGGCACAGCAGCCTCTCAGGATATATCTGCTAACTCCAAAAAACTGGTTTTGGGGTGAAATGTATCAAACAGAACGTGCCCGGACTCTTTCTGACTGAAAGGTGCCGGGCACGCTTAGGTTATTCTGTTTATACTTCCAACATATCGAACCGTTCGATAATGTAGTCGGCACCAGCGTTTTGCAGTTCCTCTACGCTGCCATTGCCGTAGCTCACTCCACAGG
Source organism: Prevotella sp. P3-122 (assembly GCF_002251365.1). Taxonomy (GTDB): domain Bacteria; phylum Bacteroidota; class Bacteroidia; order Bacteroidales; family Bacteroidaceae; genus Prevotella. The sequence goes on along the minus strand of NZ_NPJH01000038.1, from coordinate 16,697 downwards.
TGCGGCATCCCGCACGCTTTCCCATCTCGATGTCGTATGCCGTGTCGCCCACGACGAGTGTTTCCGATGCGTCCACACCAAAGTGGCGCAGAGTGAGCAGGACAGGTTCCGGATGCGGCTTTGCGTGACAGACATTGTCTGCACCAATCACGAGGTCAATGAATGGTCTCAGACCGAATACGTCCACATACCTGTCGAGCGACTTGCGCTCGCGGCTGCTTGCTATGCTCACTGCTATGCCTTCGTCATGCAGATGTTCTATCGTTTCCCTAACCTTTGGATATAAGGTTACGGCACCCTCGGTGTTGTTGCAGTCGAACAGCCTGCGGTATGTGGCCTCGCACATGTCACCCATCTCATCGCTCATGGGAATGAGCCTTGTGAAGGTTTCTTTCAGTGGCAGTCCTATCATGCGCGCACATTCCTCCCTCGTGCGGCTTTCCAGTCCGAGAGCCTCTATGGTCTGCATCATTGTTGTCGTGATAAGCGACTGTGTGTCGGCGATGGTACCGTCGAAGTCGAGTATCACGAGTTTCGTTGCACGGTCGGTCATCAGCAGCTCACTCTCCTCTGAACCTCTCAGCCTGCTGCCTTATCAGCTCGGCATCGTTGAAATAGTCTATTTGCATGGCCTTCCTCACCTCGTCCATGGTCTGTGCCGCTGTCTCCCTGGCCTTCTCCGTGCCCTTGCGCAGGATATTGTATATTTCGGGAATATCCTTCTCCAGCTCGTGCCTTCTTTGCCTCATAGGCTCAAGCATGTTGTTGAGTACCGTATTGAGGAACTTCTTGCATGTTCCGTCGCCGATACCCCCCTGCACATACTGCGCCTTCAGCTCGTCGAGGTTCTTGAACTCCGGCCAGTAGTTGGCGAAGTCCTCATCACAGCAGAACGCCTCCATGTAAGTGAACACAGCGTTGCCCTCCAGGTGTCCGGGCTCATCCATGCTCATTCTCGGCTCACCGTTGGACATCTTCTTGACTTTCTTCCATACGTCTTTCTCCGAGTCACTGAGGTATATGCAGTTGCCGAGGCTCTTGCTCATCTTCTCCTTTCCGTCCGTACCCGGCAGCCTTCGTGCCGTAGCACATTCGGGCAGCATAATCTCCGGCTCAACGAGTATAGGGGCGTAAGTCTGGTTGAAGCGGCGCACAAGCTCCCTTGTCACCTCCAGCATCGGCTCCTGGTCCTCGCCGGCAGGCACGGTGGTAGCCTTGAAGAGCGTTATGTCGGCAGCCTGCGACACAGGGTAGCAAAAGAAGCCGAGCGGAATGTTAGCCTCGAAGTTGCGCATCTTTATCTCTGTCTTAACAGTTGGGTTGCGCTGCACGCGACTCACCGTGATGAGGTTCATGAGGTATGTTGTCAGCTCAGCGAGCTCAGGAATCTGACTTTGTATGAACAGAGTACATTTCTCTGGGTCGAGGCCTGCTGCGAGGTAGTCGAGAGCCACCTCAATGATGTTCTGCCTAATCTTCTCCGGATTGTCGGCATTATCGGTGAGAGCCTGCACATCGGCCATAAAGACGAACATCTTGTCGAAATCGCCGGCATTCTGCAACTGTACGCGACGGCGGAGGCTGCCAACGTAGTGTCCCAGATGGAGCTTGCCTGTTGGCCTGTCGCCTGTGAGTATAATCTTTCCCATTGTTGTCTGTAATGTATTGGTATTTTTTGCAAAGGTAGTGCAAACAAAGGAAATATCAAAGAAAAACCTCCCTTTTTATTTCAGTTGTCACGGCGAGGGAGTGGGCGTGAGGGTTCGGAACAGCGGTGCGTTCCTATGTGCCAGCCTTAATCATCACGGCAATGGTTTTCAAGCGCATATAGCTGTCGCTCATCAGTATATAACCACCATAGCGGCCAGCGATGCCCCATGAGTTTTGGGCAACAAAGAATTTCCTACCCCTGGCATCGGTGGCTATGCCTATCAACTCCATGCAGTGGTCGTCGGTAGTCTCCCTTCTCTCGAATGCCAGCTGCCGCATCCTGCTATCTATGCGTGGCGTCATTCCCTCCAGTACAGCCGTACCCTTGTCCATACTGAATCCCGGTTCGCTGATGTCACCCTCCCAACACACAGGGTGCCCCTGCATGAGGCTCCGCTCTATCCAGGCCATCATAGTGTCGAGCCTTACATTCAGAAAGCTGTCGGCCAGCACGTTGTCGGGAGTCTCCAGAACGAAACGCTCACCGTAGGGATGATGAGTGAAGCTGGTCACCGCCATCCAGTCATCAGGCAGGCAAACACTGTGTGCAAACTCCACAGGAGTATATTCCGCACCAAGCATATAGACAGCCCTTGGTAAATACCCAATCTCACGGTCGAGCAAGTCCCCAAGCATGGTGTCGAACTTGCGGAATGTAGTTCTCTGGCGTGCCATTACCGCCACCTTCCGTTTCAGTGCCCTGTAGCTCATGCCCTCGCGGGCGTGATATGAGCCATGGGGCATCATGCCATATCTCATCATCATCGTAACAGCCGTCTGCGCCATGCCCCTCATGCCCGGCATCTTGCCGCTTAGCTGGCACCGGCGTCCCTTGTCTGCAATGAGCATACGGGCCAGATAGTCGGCCGACAGGCTCACGGAGTCGCCCATGGCAAGCCGCTCGCTCTCTATGGTGGAGAGCATGGCGTAGACCCAGCACAGCTCGCTGTCACCCTGGTCGCGCACGGTCGTTGTCCTCACCTTGCACACCATCCGGTAACCGTCGTCCTCAATATCGTGCCGATCATCGCCGCCGGCACCGCAGCCGCCCATCAGCAGCACAGCCGCCATGAGCAAGAAAGCCATCTTCTTCATACAGCGCAAAGTTACGAAAAAAAACGTTATGAAACAAGTACAAGGCATGAAGTACGGTCATGCAGGAGCAGCAATGTCCAAAAACTTTGGAAAGAGGGATGATATTACGAAAAATATGTCTAACTTTGCACCCATGAACGCACAACCATCCGATTTCGAGATAATGGCTCCAGTAGGCTCCCGTGAGTCGCTGGCTGCCGCCATCAACGCCGGTGCCGACTCAGTATACTTCGGCATTGGGCAGCTCAACATGCGCTCCCATTCGGCCAACCATTTCACCATCGATGACCTCAGGGAGATAGCCTCCATCTGCTCGGAGCACGGCATAAAGACCTACCTCACCGTCAACACAATAATATATGGTGAGGACATCGACACCATGCACCAGATTGTGGACGCCGCTGCAGAGGCCGGCATCAGTGCCGTTATAGCCTCAGACGTGGCCGTGATGACCTACTGCCGTCAGCGGGGCGTGGAGGTACACCTGTCGACTCAGCTGAACATCTCGAACATAGAGGCACTGAAGTTCTATGCCCAGTTTGCCGATGTGGTAGTGCTGGCACGCGAGCTGAACATGGAGCAGGTGGCAGAGATATACCGCCAAATAGAACAGCAGCACGTATGCGGACCGAGCGGGCAGCTGGTGCGCATAGAGATGTTCTGCCATGGGGCATTGTGCATGGCCGTGAGCGGCAAGTGCTACATGAGCCTGCACGACGCCAACCGGAGTGCCAACCGCGGACAATGCGTGCAGATATGCCGTCGCTCGTATACCGTCACGGATAACGAGACTGGCAACCAGCTGGAAATAGACAACAAATATATAATGAGCCCGAAAGACCTGAAGACCATACGCTTCATGGACCGGATGATGAAGGCAGGAGTGAGGGTGTTCAAGATAGAAGGCAGGGCACGCGGACCGGAATACGTACATACTGTGGTGAGCTGCTACAAGGAGGCCGTGAGCAGCGTCATCAACGGCACCTTCACCGAGGAGCGCAAGGACGAGTGGGACCAGAGGCTCGCAACAGTGTTCAACCGCGGCTTCTGGGACGGTTACTACCAGGGGCAGACGCTTGGCGAGTGGAACCGCCACTACGGCTCGAACGCCACCGAGCGCAAGGTTCTCGTCGGCAAGGTGATAAAGTATTTCTCCAAGCTCGGCGTGGCCGAGGTGGCCGTAGAGGCATCAGAGTTCGGGCTGGGCGACAAGCTCCTCATCACGGGCAATGCCACAGGAGCCCTATGGCTGACAGCCGATGAGATACGCTACGACCTGAAGCCTGTAGAACGCGCGCTGCAAAGGCAGCGGGTGTCTATACCCGTGCCGGAAAAGGTACGCCCCAACGACAAGCTGTTCCGAATAGAAAAAGTTGAAAACAACTGATAACGACTATGACAATAAACGAGATACAAGACGAAGTAATCAGCGAGTTTGCTGACTTCGACGACTGGATGGACAAATACCAGATGCTTATAGACCTGGGCAACGAGCTTGGTGCTCTCGACGAGAAATACAAAACCGAGCAGAACCTCATAGACGGATGCCAGAGCCGCGTATGGCTGCAATGCGACTGCACCGACGGCAAGCTCGTATTCACGGCAGAGAGCGACGCCCTTATAGTAAAGGGCATCATTGCGCTGCTCATAAGGGTGCTGAGCGGGCACACGCCAGACGAGATTCTGCATGCCGACCTCTACTTCATAGAGGCCATAGGGCTGAAAGACCATCTCTCCCCCACCCGTTCCAACGGCCTGCTCGCCATGGTGAAGCAGATAAAGTCGTATGCCCTGGCATACTCGCTCAAGGGCGACAACAACAACCATCAGCAATAGAAAACAGAAACATGAGGAAGCTCAAGACCATAGAGATGGAGCGTCTAAGCCTTGACGAGTTCCGGCAGGCCGACAAGCTGCCCGTCATCGTAGTGCTCGACAACGTGAGGTCGCTCTACAATGTCGGCTCGGTATTCCGCTCGGGCGATGCCTTCCGCATAGAGGCCGTATACCTGTGCGGCATTACAGCAACACCGCCCAACGCAGAAATTCACAAGACTGCATTGGGCGGTGAGGATTCAGTGACGTGGCGGTATTTCGCTGATACGTCAGAAGCAGTAAGAGAGCTGAAAGCACAGGGTCGGATGGTATATGCCATTGAGCAGGCCGAAGGTTCTACAAAATTACAGAACCTTGAGCTGGAGCCGTCAGCAGCAGGCTATGCCGTGGTGTTCGGTAATGAGGTGAAGGGAGTGCAGCAGAATGTCGTCGACAGTTGCGACGGCTGCATAGAGATACCACAATTCGGCACCAAGCACTCACTCAACGTCTCAGTGACGGCAGGCATCATAGTATGGGAGTTCGCACGGCGCATAATGGTGCCACAGCAGACGCTCACTCATACTGATTGACACGGTGGAAAGAATGGATGAGCTCCTGCAAGCGCAGGAAACGCTCCTTTTGGGCATCGTCCATGACATTGGCATTCAGCTTTCGCCTGTTGAACTTCATCCAATTGAGCATCCTGTGCTCCTCGATGTGGTGACGTGACGGTCCCCTATGGTTCGCCGTCACAAACTCCCACACCTTATTATAATTATCTTCCCATTGCTGACTTCTTGCCCCCATGTTCGCTACATTAGAATTCGGCAAGAATGCGTTCGGCAATAGCCTTCATCTCCTCTGGTTCCAATTTCAGATGCTCTTTGCGGAAGTCTACATCAGCCTCGCTCTGCATGGGTATGAGGTGTATGTGTGCATGAGGAACCTCCAGCCCCAACACTACCTGCGCCACCTTACGGCACGGGAAAGCCTTCTTCAGAGCCACGGCAACACGCTTGGCAAAGACCTGGAACTCGGCAATCTCGTCGTCCTCCATGTCGAAGATATAGTCAACCTCCCTTTTTGGTATTACCAATGTATGTCCCTTAGCAAGGGGACTGATGTCGAGGAACGCATAGAACTTATCGCTCTCGGCACATTTGTAGCTCGGAATCTCACCTGCTACTATCTTTGAGAAAATTGTCATAATAAGAAAAATATGTGTGTTGTTGTATTGCTGTATTCCTAAAGTCCTCACAGAGTCTTAAGCCTGCAGAAGCCTAAGCTATGGTTATGTTGTCTATGCGCAACTTGATGGTGCCGCGAGGGATTTTTATCTCCACCTCGTCGCCAACCTTCTTGTTGAGCAGTCCCTGGGCGATAGGAGTCTGAATTGATATTTTTCCCTCTCTGAGGTTTGCCTCGCTCTCGCTGACAATGGTATATGTCATCTTTGCCTTGGTTGCGAGATTAGTCATCTCCACCTTGGACATAATCTGTACTGCGTCTGCACTAAGCCTTGTGACATCAACGATTTTTGCCTCTGCTATGGCAAGCTTGAGTTTGTTAATCTTATCCTCGAGATGTGCCTGTGCCTCACGTGCTGCATCATATTCCGCATTTTCACTCAGGTCACCCTTGTCTCTCGCTTCCGCTATAGCTGCTGAAGCCTTTGGGCGCTCCACAGATTCGAGTTGTTTGAGATCTGCCACGAGTTTGTCGTAGCCTTCTTGTGACATGTAAGCCATAATCGAAAAGTGTTTTTAGGTTTTCTTGTTAATATAATGAGATAACAAAAACGAGAATTCCGACATTTTCTTCACAATGTCGGAATTCTGTTTCCTGTTTCTCCTATCAATCTCTGCTGCAAAGATAGGCATTATTTTCGGAACGGCCAAATTTTTCGGCATAATTAAGCCGCGGAACATTTTTTACGGCTTACCATGACGCTGTGCCTGAGGGCATTTACTTGCGGTAGCCGCACTTCGGGCACACACCGTTCTCATCAAGGGAGATACCGCATAGCGGGCACCTGTCAATCTGCTTTCTGTCGGCAAACTCCGCCGATGCGGCATTGACACCACTTGTGAATGTGAGCTTGGCAATGTTAAGCTTGTCCTTGAGCAGGTCGTAGACAATCTTTATCATTCCCTCTACGGTCATGGTCTCCTTGGTGACGACAAGACGGCAGTCGGGATAGGCTGTTGCCAACTCAGTCTTGAAAGCCTCGCCCTTCATGGTGTTGCGCGGATGTCCGTCCTTGATGCCCTGCTTCTCGTAAACGTCCAGCACGGCGGGCAACAGTGGGTCGTCCTCCCTGAGCACAAGTGCGTGGTCGAAATTCTTCAGAACATCCCATGCTATCTTCTGTATCTCGTTACATGGGTAAACCATGTTCACTCCCTCGTTGACACTATCCTCAACCTCAATGGTCAGAGTACCTGTGTGGCCATGAAGATACTGAGCCTCACCCTGGAAGCCGTAGAACCTGTGTGCATACTGCAAATCGAATGTTGTGATACTTCTCATAATTAAACCTCCTATTGTTTTTAGTTAATGAATTGTTTTTGATATTGCAAAGGTATCACATATTCAGACAGCATGCAAACAGAATTTGTCTATTTTATAATAGATTATTTTTATTTAGGCCTTACTGCCCATATCGATAAGCGCGGCGTACAGGGCATCGTGCCGCAGTATCTGCTCATCACCGATGATGTACAGTTTCTTGCGTGCCCGCGTGATGGCCACATTCAGCTTGCGGTCTATAATCCTGCCATCCTCCTCGAAGCTGTTGGCTGTAAGGAAGTCAAGCTGGCTGAGATGCCGCACTGTAGTGGAATAGATGATTACATCACGCTGCGAACCTTGGTATCGCTCTACGGTGTCTATGCACACATCGGCAAGTTGCGGAATGCCATAGGTCTCGGCCTCGCGGCGTATCATAGCTATCTGGTTACGGTAGGGAACGATAACTCCAATAGTTGTCTCCGCACAGAAGCTACTGCCATACTCCTTGCATGTCTCAGCCAACAGACGGGCAACGATGCGTGCCTCGGCAACGTTCACTTTCTCCGACGACATAGCATCAGGATGTCCTTGCGGTGACTCCTCAGCCGATGAAATAAAAACAACCCTTGGCGATGGCGACGGTTCAGTCTGGTGGGGCAGCGGCACTGGCGTCAGGTGCTCGTTGCGGTAGAAACAGTTATTGGGAAACTGTGCAATGTCCGGGTGCATGCGTCCGTATTTGCTTAGCGTGCCCGTGAAGTGGCTACGCTTATGGAGGCGTTCGTTTCGTATCAGCCTCTCGAAAAGCGACTCCCGGCAATCTCTAAGTCCGGTTCCAGCGAGCAGCCCACTCTCCACAGCCGACTCCGAGGCATCCTGTCTTACCACTGCCGGCAACTGCTTGTAGTCACCAATGAGTATAAACCTTGACATTTCACGCTGCCTGCCGTCATCACATGGCCTGCGTGCAGAGCATAGCAGTCCGATAATGTCAGGCTCCAATATCTGGCTTGCCTCATCGACAATGACGAGCGAGAACGTCTTTATGTCAAACAGGTAGGAACGGGATGCGAGGGTGCTGGTCGTACCGACGATAATGCGTTCCTCGCAGATGGCGTGACGGATATCGCTCAGATTTTCCCCGCCTGCAAATCTCTTGGACAGCAGGCGGTTGCGGAAGCGCGCGTCACAGGTATACTCATTGCCTATGCGCAGGAATTCGTATCCATTGTCAGCAAGCATACCACATATCTCATCGACTGCCCTGTTGGTGTATGCCGTGAGCAGTATGGATGCGCATGACGAGGTGAGTTCCTCTGCAACGAGAAATCTCAGCGCCATTGACGTCTTGCCCGTTCCAGGCGGCCCCACCAGCAGGAAGTAGTCATTGGCCTGCTTTGCCTTCAGCACTATATCATCGTAAGACGGATTATAGGATTGTGTTAGGCATCTTTCGGCGTTGCGGCGAGGTTCCCGACGTCCCATGAACAGATCGCGGTCTGCCTGTGCCGTCGCAGCGAACTTATGTAGGCTGCGTATGGCTGCCGTTGCCGAGCTGTCGCTGCCACAATGCTCTATGGCATATCTTATTGGAGTGCCGCTATCTGTACCAGTGTTGTCGGGCGACGGAGGGCAGACACAGAAATTGTCGGCGTTATGCTGACCGTTGTTCAGACACACCACGATGGTGCCCGTGCGCATCTCCGCCAGTGTGCCCTTGAACAATATGGCCTTCCTCACATCGGGCTTGCCACGGTAGGCATAGAGATAAACCATGTCGCCCTGCCGGAAATTGGGAATAAAGGTGTCCAACCTGTCAGGGACAGCAAGTGTAAGTTTGTCATACCCCCTGCTCTCGTCCGAGCGTTCCATGCCATCAAGCGTCAGTCCGCAGAATATGTTGCCTGTCTCCACCTTCTCCTCCAGAGGCATGTTCCACAGGTCGGCGATGCTGTTTCCCTGTCCTAAGGTTCCAGTCTTGTTGTATAGCTGCTCCCGGAAGACGAAGGTCATCATACGGCAGAAATACTCTCTGTCGGCCCCCTCCAGGGTGGTAACAGGAGAGATGATGCCCTCCAATTGCGGCCTCACATAGTTTGTCCAGAGCTTGTCAGTGATGCCCTTCTCATTGAGATTGGCCGTCTTCAGCAGTGGCATCACTGTCTGGAAGCCCTGTCTTGCCACCATATAGTCGAGTGCTACGGCCCTGTTGCGGAACTTCAGTGCCTCAGCGAGCAGCCGCTTGTAAAAGCTCACAACAACGAGTCCACCCGGTAGCGGATACTTGGAATAGAGCAGGCGTATGTCGGTCTTGTCGGATGGGAGGTTGAAGTTATGCCTGAGCACCCCATAGTAAAGGAGCACCTGCACGTAGTGGTCTTCTTTCTGAAAACTGCCATAGCTGTTCGGTGTCTGTCTTTGTATGTTCCAGTTGGCTCCCGACTTCTGCTCCACAAGCAGCCGGAAATCGCTCGTCATCAGGTCTACCCTACCCTGTATGCCCAACGCCTCGCACACAAACGACGGCTCCAACATGGCCTTGCCACGGTCAAACGGGCTCTCGTCTCCAAACAGTTGGTCGGCCACCTGCACTATATTGCTCGCCTGGCGTGCTGCCGCTACAGCGAATTGTTCCTTCACATTGAGGTCGCGGCATGAGGCATACTCAAGTGCCTTTTCCCTGACGTTGTTCCAGAGCGTTGTCTTCCAGTCACACTCAACATTACCGCACACGGCATCGTCAAGCAATGCCCCGGCATAATTTCCCAGCAATATGGCCTGGCTGTTGGCAACGGGCATCATACGTCCGACAAGATATGCAAGCGGACTGTGCCCATAATCCGTAAAACAACGGGCTATGGTACTGATGTCAAGCAGATAGTCGGGCTCAACAATGATGTAGTCGGCCGTGAACATCTCTCCCTCACCCTTCCTCACACCGATGAGGTTCACCTGAGTGCCGCTGGTAAGTATCTTGGCAAGATACTGCTGCTGGTCGTTGCCGAAATCCACCTTCAGCACAAGGCCTTCCCCATCGGTATCAGCCTTGGCAGTCATGGTATAGCCTTCGGTTCCGGCAACAACACAACGGAGCTTGCGATAGTCAATAGCCGCGACAGACTTCACGTTACTATATACTCTCGGCAGGCGCGGAGTAAGATATGATGGTATGGCATCGCCAAAGACTGCAGAGACAAGCACCGAAAGGGCTCTGCAATCATCGCCAACATTTGCAGCCTCAGGCGGATGGTTGGTATTGCGGCGCATACGCTGCATGGCTACAGCGTCGGCACGCTGGATAGACAGTTTACGGCACAGATAGTCTACCTGCGAGAACAGGTTGCCGAACGACTGCCCACAACCAACCGTGCCCTCCTGACACACCAGCAGCAGGGCCTCATGCATCATACGGTATGCAGCGGACTTGTCGGAAGACGCTGTGTCGAGTATCGTCACTACTCTTCCATATAGCTCGTCAGAAGTGGTATATCGTCGTGTTTTATGAGACATTGATGTTAAGTGGTAAAAATCACGTTAAAGATTATAAAGGACTCAGAGTTGTTTGCCACATTTTCGTTATTTTTGTCCCCATAACAAAGGATACATAACACACAGAAATCATGGACAAAGAACAACTCATGCGCAGAGCCATCGCCTTGAGCGAGGACAGCGTGCGCTCCGGGGGCGGCCCCTTCGGAGCCGTCATAGCATCCAAGGATGGAGAAATCATTGCCGAGGCATCCAATTCCGTAACCATCGACCACGACCCTACGGCACACGCTGAGGTGAACTGCATTAGGAAAGCAGCCGCCAAGCTCGGGTCATTCAATCTCTCTGGCTACGACATCTACACCTCGTGCGAGCCCTGTCCCATGTGCCTTGGCGCCATATATTGGGCACGCCTCGACAGAATATTCTATGGCAACAACCGCAAGGATGCTGCGGCAATAGGGTTTGATGACGATTTCATCTACCAGGAGCTGGCACTAAATCCGGCCGAACGCTCCAAGCAGATGGAGGCGCTGCTGCCCGAGGAGGCTCAGGAAGCATTCAGGATGTGGCGTGAGTCTACCGTCAAGACGGAGTATTGACTATCCGGCTGAAGAACACCTTTATGTCCTCCCATGTCTTGAACGTGTCACTGCCAAACTCTATCACCGTTCCCATGAAGTTGTCGCACGGAGCTGCGCTTATGAGGTAGTCGCCAATGAGATTCTGGGGCTGATTGGTGAATATCACCCGGTCATGGGCAGGGGTGGAGAGATATTCTTCCGCCCACGTCATCATTGCTTCTATGTCCTGATGGCGGTTGGTAGGACATGGAGCCACTATTCTGACATCAAAGGTCTCTATGAGCTGCTCGTATGTTTTCACCATGCTCGACTTAGGACGTCCAAAGCTGTCTTTCAGGGTGTCGGCGGCAATGTACAGGCACGGGCGTTCCCTACCCTCCTGCTTGTCGCTAATCCATCTTATCACCGGCACCACACCATGCAGGAAGGCGCTGTCATCCATGCGGTGCTCGCCATGGAAATGCATGGCCTGGGTATAATGCTCACAGAACAGGCCGAAAGTATGCACTACAGGGTCGTTGTCGCCAAACAGTCCGTATACATGGTCGTTGTCCTCGGCGGCATGCTCGAAACACTTCATGCACACGTCACGATATTCCTTCTCAAGAGCCTTTGTCACGATAAACTCCGTCTCACCATCGGCACGCGGGTTCTGCCACAGCTGCTTTCCTGTCATGCCATGCTCCTTCATCGTCTCGAACATCTGGAAAGCCGGGTTCACGCATATGCGGTCGATGCCATAGAGCATCTCGGCATACATGCCACCCATAGAGGTTCCTATGATGAGGTCGGGCTTTTCCCTTTCGCACACATCATGCAGCAGAGCCATGGCATCGGCCGGATGCAGCGGCATGTCGTAGGCTATCACCACGGCATTGGGAAGCGCATCCTTGATGCGCTTCACCGTTCCAGACTGGGCTGACGAGCCAAAGCCGTGGATATACATTATCTTCTTTCCCCTCATCAGGTCGGGGAACTGTATTATATACGGGTTTTCCTGTGTCATTGTTATTTAATAATCTTCTTACCATTCCTTATATATATACCACTTTTAGGGCTGTCGGTTTTCACTCCCTGCAAGTTATACCATCCATCGTCAGCAGTGGTCTTTCCTGCCGTAGAAGCGGAAGTCTGCGGAAGACGGATACCAGTCGGCTTCTCATTGCCAATCCTCAGCAGACGGGCACCATGACTGCGGACCGTAGTATTGATGGTACCAGTGAACGTGCCAAGCGACTCGCCACCCCATACATCATATACAGGCACAGACTCTCCTGCGCCATATCCCAACAGCGTAAGGTCGAACGCAAAGTCATCGTTGCTCCTGTCAGCATATATTATGAATTCCATTGTCGTGCCCGATGACGATGTATTATCGGTGTCACAACTGGAGTCGTAGCCACAAAGGGCCTTGAACCTAACGAAATTGTGCCCTTGAGGCAAGTCGTAGATGATGGTACATTGCGCGTTGGCACCCAAACCGTTTGAATAGGTCTTACCCTCAATCTTCAGCGGCCCACCCTCAACATTGGCATTGGTGTGCAGCGTTCCCCACTCTGAGGTGTACGACGTTGGCTTCAGCGTTGTCAGTTTGGTCTCGTTGCCTTCGGCATCCACAAGTACCGGATTGACGATATCGGCCCTATCGTATGCAAAGCCGTCTCCCCAGTTGCTCACAACGATGCGGAGCTGGTCGGCACCTGTTATGTCGGCATCTACCGTGGCACTCTTCGTCCCAGACCTTGAGATAAGTCCCGTCCGGGCGGCATAGTCATCCTGCTCGGCAGTGAGAGGGTTGCTGTCGAAGACCATGAAGCGGATGCTCGTTGTGGAGCCAGTCTGATTGATGCCGGAGTCGTCAGCGGCTGCCATAGCCTTAAATCTTACAACATCCATATCCTCGGGGATGGTAAAGAAGATGGCAGCATTGGCATCGGTAGAGAAGCCGCGGTCATATGTCGTTCCCAATACCTTCATCTTTCCTCCACTTTCAACATTCTTGTTCTCGTATACTCTGTTGAAGTAGGAGTTGGTATACACACGGCTGCGATAGGTGCCCGTGAGGTCCACCTCGGTACCGTCTCTGAGCACCAGCGTGGGATTAATCCAGTCGGCATGATCGTAATTGTAGTTATCGCCTGCATCATCGACTACCAGCACAAGGGTCTTGCTGCCCTCAGGCCACTCTATATCAACATCGACGGCATGACCGTCGGTGGTATACGCTACGGTTTCCGATTTATATAGTGCCTTGGCTCCAACCACCCATCTGTTGTTGTCACGCTGGAAAAGTGCCAGATACCTGTTGTTGGTAGCAGGGTCTTCCGATGTCCATGCCACCTGTCCAAGGTCCTCATCGCACATCACCTCATGTGCATTTTCTCCATAAGCGTGCATGTATAGGTACTCATCATTGGTGAGGAGCGACAGCGTGAAGTCATCATTCTTCGTCATCTCGCCGCCAAAGAACAGTGGCGAGTGGCATATTCCCCAGAGCGTCATCAGCGTGTATTGCTCGTCCTGAGTCAGGTTTGTCCAACGGCCACTCTGCGCTGAGGTATATCCCGGGTCGCCTATGGTCATGGCAATCTGTCCCAGCGGCAACATGTCGCAGTCAGCATAGTTTCCGGGACGGTAGTAAGGTGCCCACGCCTTGGCCTCGTTGAAGACGGCATCCACATGGCTCCAGTTGTCCCACAGGTCATCCATCATACGCCACATATTGGCATTCTCAAGGCAGTCGGTGGCATACTGGTACATGGTCTTGCCAGGGCTTATCGACAATACTATCGGACGGCCTGTCTGGTCTATAGCCTTTCTGATCATACGCAGCTCGTCGGCATGGAACGGACGCGAGAGGTCGTCGACCTTGATGAAGTCGACACCCCACGAGGCGTAGAGGTCCATGATACTGTTGTAGTACAGCTGTCCATACTCGTTGTCACGGATTGTAAGGTTATCCTTTAGCCAAGTGCAGGCCGGAACAGTACTGGTGTATACACTGCTCCATTCCGTCTGCTCAGCACCCTTCAGCTTGTACGCAGAGCCGACAACGGCCTTAGGCAAGCCTCGCATGATGTGTATGCCGAACTTCAGTCCCATGGCATGGAGGCTGTCGCCGATGGCCTTGAAGCCACAGTTCACACCATCCTGCATGGCAGAGGGGAACCGGCTGGGCGAGGGCAGGTAACGGCCATAATCATCGAGGACATATCCCTGAGTGCCTGTTTCGTTATACTGTCCGCCACCAAGCGAGGGATGGTTGCAATACCAGCGGATGTCTATGACCACATACTGCCAGCCACGCTCTGCCAAGCCGTTGTCGACAAGATACCGGGCATTCTGCATCACTTCCTTCTCGGTTACTGACGAATAGTAACAGTCCCAAGAGTTCCAACCCATAGGCGGCGTGAGCGCCCAGGTGCGGAACGTGCTCATCTCGTCCTGTGCCAATGCCGCCATAACCGACAGAAACAGGCAGCATGTAGTAATTAGTTTTCTCATAATATATATTGTTTAGTTATTATTATTCCGATAATGTTCGAGCACCCGAGTTCTCTATCACCCAATAGCCCGCTAATAAGTCATCCCGAATATCTCAGCCACGCTTCGGTAAGTCCTCACTTCAGGATGCTCAAACTCTTCTGCCGACTCATACTGCCACAGATATTGCGACGGCACGTATGCCGCCTTTGCTCCAGCCTCAATTGCGGGGAGCACATCACTCTTGAAGGAGTTGCCGACAACGAGCGTCCGGCATGGCTCCACATTCATTCGCTGACACAAGGAGAGCACGGCTTGCGGTGTCTTGTCACTAACGATATCGACAACATCAAAATAACCACTCAAGCCCGAGCGCGCAAGTTTCGACTGCTGGTCAAGCAATTCTCCTTTTGTGAACAGCGCAACCCTGACACCATCTATCCGGGACAACCACGACAACGTGTCGCAGATACCAGCAAACGGACGCACCTCGAATGTCAACAGACTACGCCCCATATCTATTATCTCCTTGATGTCGGAACCGCTTATGGTGCCATGCGTCATTGCACACGCATTCTCAATGAGGGAAATAGTAAACGCCTTCACACCAAAGCCCAACAACGGCATGTTGCGGCATTCGGTGGTAAACAGGCTTTCGCCTACACACTCAGGAGCAAGACCGTAGGAAGACAGCAGACGGCCGTAACGGTCCTGCACACTCTCGAAGTGAGACTGGCAGTCCCACAATGTATCGTCGGCATCGAACACCACGGCACGGATGTCTCCGGAATATATAGCTTCTCGCATAACTATCTGTTTAGGGTCACTACATTTGCAGAATGTCTATGCAAAGATAGTACAAAAAATCAGATAAAAGAATAATACCTACTTTTTTTCTTACCTTTCTTTCGTCAATTCGGATAAAACAATTACCTTTGCACAATCCGCTTGCCATGAGGCTATGACATGTGCTTACAATCGGTGGCGGACAATGAATTTTGAGAAACGCGTCACAAACGATCTGTTCCGGGCTGCTTGAACCTGAGAAACTCAATATTCCCACGGATAAGGTCTATAGTGAATGCTTACGGGTATGCTATAACTGTATCCCGGGGTGTGCTGCGAGGACTCACCATGTCCTCACGCACACTTTATAGGTACACTACACATACGATGTGGGTATCACTCTGTCAGTTCAAGGGAAGGCTTCTCAGGGCCTAAGTAGCGGATTGGCAGATGTGGTAACCCACTTTTTTTATGGCGCGCATTTCATGACTGCATGATAACAACTCAAACATATATACTCCCTATCCATAAAAGCATGGAATCGGGTAGGAGGTAAATGCTAATCACAGAAAGGCATTTGCCTCCTACTTTCACATTTACCGACCTCCCACACCTTATGAGAACATTCGCATAAGGTGTGTTATGCGAACTTCCATTTTATGCGAACTTCTTGTTGAATATATCTGTTAAAGGCAGACATCTGCAATGAGAAGTTCGCATAAAAAATATGATTGTCAGAAAACAAAAAGTTCATCAATATCTTCTTCGCTCCAGTTTTGTTGAATCGAGTTGGTCGCAGGATTTCTCACAGAAGCAGCAGCCTCGTCCATCATTTCCAAAGTTATATCAAGGTATTGCATTGTGGTTTCTATATGTTCATGTCCTAATAACTTTGATACAACTGGTAATCGATGGCGTTCCTTTACCCAGTTGGTGGCTCTTGTATGTCTGAACAGATGTGAATGCATGTCCAAAGGTACCTCGTCACAAGATTCATGAGCAGAACATGCATGCTGTTTCAATCGTTTTTGTATCGCACGAGATGAAAGTTTGCTTGTTTTTCCCTTCGAAGGAGAAAAGAACAGAAAAGAATCAGGATTAGGATTTGTGCCATGAATACGTTTGATAAACAATGATATCTGGATCATTATGTTCTCGTCAAGCGGCATACATCTGTATTTATTGCCTTTTCCGTTGAACAGGATGCTGCCTGTTACATTT
>NZ_NPJH01000037.1 GCF_002251365.1 Prevotella sp. P3-122 | reverse complement strand
AAAGGTCGTTTTTAATAATGTGGATGAAAGATACTCCTCCAAAAGAGATAGTTTTTTCGAATCATCCCTCCTCTTGTTTTGTCTCATACTGATAAGTTAAAAGTGTCAACTTATTCAGTACACTACATGCAATGCTTTGCGTTGGCAGGTGCAATGCTTTGCGTAGGCGGATGCAATGCTTCGATTACAGGACCTCCTCTAATTCTCCCGTTTCGGAATCTATGATAAATCCACGTACCACAATATCCTTTGGCACAAGCGGATGCGTCTTTATTGTCTCGACTGTCTTTTTCACCGATGTGGGAGTATCCTTGAACCCCTCAAGCCAGTGATGCAAGTCTATTCCGCATTTTTGAATGGTGTCGAGTGTTTCATCCTTTACTCCACGGGCTATCATTTCATTGCGGAAATGGTCGAAGCTCATATGACAGGCTCCGCAATGAGAATGTGCCACAACCATTATTTCACACACTCCTAACTCGTAGATGGCGACTATCAGGCTGCGCATGGCAGAGTCGAAAGCGGAGATAACCAGCCCTCCCGCATTCTTAATAATCTTTGCGTCACCGTTCTTCAGTCCAAGTGCAGCAGGAAGAAGTTCGGTCAGTCGGGTATCCATACACGACAACACTGCTAATTTCTTGTCTGGGTACTTGTCTGTGACATACTTCTCGTAGCCCTTCTCGGCAACGAATGTCTTGTTGTAGTCAATAATCTCGTCTATCATATATGTAATACATTCATTATTTCAATTGCCTGTCATTCTATTATTTTAGCAAAAGCTGAGACAAAATTACAGAAAATAGTTGTATTACCAAAACATAATGATAAATAAACTCTTTTTGGGATATGATGGTACGAGGAAGTGATGAGGTCAGGGATACATGAAGCATACCAAGCAATGCAAAAAGGTGGACACACCCAACAAACGGATGTACCCACCTCTTTCTGTTACGGGGAAGTGATTATCTTACGACAAACTTCTTGCCGTTTCTGATATATACTCCCTTTGAAGCCTCGCCCGTGATGCGGCGACCAGCAAGGTCGAAGATTGGAGCATTTGTGACGTCTGCCCCTTCTACTTCAGGCTTTCCAATAGCCGAAGGCGTATCTTGGAAGCTGAACGTAAGGGTCTTAGCTGTGGGTGAACAATATCTCCTTGCGACCTTGGCGGCTTGGCGAGAAAAATATCACGCAATAAACATCTGCGAGAAAAAGCTCTCGCAAAGGCGCAAAGAGCGCAAAGACAATGTACGTTCAAAACGCTTCTGATACATGCGGCATGGCCACGATGTACTGGCGGAAACTCACATCCATGGCGGTTATACAGAGATTACCTGAAGTCATACTACGATGATTTTGACCTATCTAACAACGAACCTTAATTCGGGTGGCGCATTGACGAAGTCAGGAAATGCAACTTTAGTTGTGGCTTGACAAAGGTGCAATGTAAATGAAATGTTTATTTTGGTTTTTGTGGCAAGCAGGGATGGAGATATCAGAAAAACTGACGAGGGTACCATCAAATGAGGTAACCTCGTCAATAGATCTTAAATCGGCTCTGTGTAAAAGGATGGGGATACTTAAAGTACACAAGAAATGGGATACAGATACATCGCAGCCCATTAACTCCTGGCAAAATATATTGAGTACAGCACAGGCAATTATAAGCTATCAATTAAATAGCAGGGTAGTCATAATAGTACCAGTAGGTTTTGCCGAAGGCATCGCGGAGGGCAGTCTGCCGTTCGTGTGGATTGGTATATTTCTTTTCCATTTCCTTATATTCGTTATAGTCAGCCTCGGTTGCAGGGTCGCTGTAAACGACTATGGGTGTTGACCTTGTATGGCAGTAGAGGGTCATGGCCTCGCGGTAGTGCTTGGGCAGGCGTCGCATGTCGTATCTTTTGACCAGCTCGCATGCGAAGGCCTCAAGATTACGGTCGAGCAGATGTCCGCACATTCTGTAGTCGGGCGTTGTACGTACGACGAGCTTAAGCTGCTGGTCGTTATGGAGCATCATCTTGACTGACGTGCCATTTGGACGCATTGCCTCAGATCCTCCAACGAGTGGGTACTCGAAGAGTCTCTCTGGCAGTTTTCCCTGTGCGGCGAGTGCGTATATGCGCAACATTGTCAGGCTGCTGTCTGTTTCGAGAGACTTGCTTCCTGCATTTAGTGCTCCCTCGTAGTCCTTTCCGGCTATGCATCTCTCGGCTGTCATACGGTAGTGGAAGACATTGTTGCTGCTACCTGTGAGTCCCACGAGAGTCATCATGACGGTCATGGTTAAAACATTTATCCATACAGTTCTTGAGAACAGGCCGTAGGAGAAGGAGTCGGGCTCGTAGGGCTGTATCTGTCTTGCCACCCATACGGCGCATGCCCACAGAAGGAGAAGCAACGGACATAGCCACAGCCAATGTCCGAAGGTGAAGCCATGGTCGATGTCGGGGCTTATGTCTGTGAGCACGGCAAGAATCAGCAGCGAGGGGAAATAGGTCAGGGCATGACTTCGGGAAACGAGTCTCGAGACAGCCATGACAGCCACTTGCAGGAGGTAAAGCACGGAGGTTATGAGTAGTGCTCCGACTGTAGCATTATAGTGCGTCTTACCTTCGGACAGTACGTGCTGTGCCATAGCAAGCACATCTGCCTGATAGGAATACAGGTATGTGAATGTGAATATAATGAACAGTAGCGCGCATGTTATCCGTGTAGCCGTGATGCTGTTTTCTTTTTGCCTTACCATATTTATATATACTTAAGTTTCGCTTTGAGGTCGAAGGTCTGAGGTCGAGGGTTTGAAGGGTTTGAGGGGGGTGAGGGGTTCGAGGAGGTAAAAGACAATTGTAAAAGCCCTGCTTAAACATACGTCATTTACCTCCTCTTATCTTCCTTTACCTCCTCTTTACTACTTGTAAAAAGTTGAGTTATACTTTCCTCAAAACGACGGCCGAGCGTGCGGGGATGTATAGCTTAAGCCACTCCTTGTGGTCTTGTGCGTATAGCTGGTCGAAGTTTGTGAAGTGTGTGATGGTATCGTCTGTAAGTCCGTTGCCTCCGAAGTCGGGGTTGTCGGTATTGAGAACCACCTTGTAGGCGCCAGCCGGAACGATGAAGCCATAGTCTGTGTACGAGCGGTTGGGCGAGAAATTGAAGACGAAGATAAGGTCGCCCCTCATGTAGGCGAGTATCTGGTCTCCGTCGTTGTGCCATATTTCCTGCACGGGTGTCTTGTTGAAGTTTTTCTCGCTCTTGATGACGTTAAGCATCTCGCGGTCGAAGTCGCCGAGGTAGTGGTAGTCGAGTTCCTTATTGTCGACAAGGTTCCATTGCCTGCGTGCGTACTTGTAGCTCCATCCGTTGCCCTCTCGTGGGAAGTCTATCCATTCGGGATGTCCGAACTCGTTGCCCATGAAGTTGAGGTAGCCTCCGTTGATGGTGGATGCCGTTACAAGCCTTATCATCTTGTGCAGGGCGATGCCACGATGCACCATGAAGTTCTCGTCGCCCTTCTTGAAGTGCCAGTACATATCGGCATCGATGAGACGGAAGACGATGGTCTTGTCTCCCACGAGTGCCTGGTCGTGGCTCTCACAGTAGGAGATGGTCTTCTCGTCGCTTCGTCTGTTCTTCACCTCCCAGAATATGGAGCTTGGCTTCCAGTCCTCGTCGCGCAGTTCCTTGATGGTCTTAATCCAGTAGTCAGGTATGTTCATGGCCATGCGGTAGTCGAAGCCATATCCTCCGTCCTTGAACTTGGCGGCCAGACCCGGCATGCCGCTTACCTCCTCGGCAATTGTCACGGCCTTGGGGTTCACCTCGTGTATGAGCAGGTTTGCAAGCGTGAGGTAGCAGATGGCGTTATCGTCCTGATGTCCGTTGAAGTAGTCCTGATAGCCACAGAATGCCTCTCCGAGTCCGTGGCTGTAGTATAGCATTGAGGTTACTCCATCGAAGCGGAATCCATCGAAATGGAACTCATTGAGCCAGTACTTGCAGTTGCTGAGCAGGAAGTGCAGCACCTGGTCCTTGCCGTAGTCGAAGCAGAGGCTGTCCCATGCCGGATGCTCGCGCCTGCCTCCAGGATAGAAATACTGGTTGGGGTCTCCGGCAAGGTTGCCCAGTCCCTCAATCTCGTTCTTCACGGCATGTGAGTGTACGATGTCCATGATGACGGCGATGCCGTTCTGGTGGGCAGTATCTATGAGCGACTTCAGCTCCTCTGGTGTACCGAAACGGCTGGAAGCAGCGAAGAACGAGCTTACATGATATCCGAAGGAGCCATAGTAGGGGTGCTCCTGTATGGCCATGATCTGTATGCAGTTGTAGCCGTCAGCAATGACGCGTGGCAGCACATTCTCCTTGAACTCGGTATAAGTTCCTACCTTCTCGGCGTCCTGTGACATACCGATGTGGCACTCGTAGATGAGCAAGGGAGACGTGCACGGCTTGAACTTCTTCTTCGACCACTGGTAAGGCTCTACATCCCACACCTGTGCGGAGAATATCTTCGTCGTATCGTCCTGCACCACTCTCTGTGCCCATGCGGGTATGCGCTCTCCGTTGCCGCCTTCCCAGTAGACGTGCATCTTGAAGAGGTCACCATGCTTCATGGCCTTGGCTGGCAGCTTGAGCTCCCAGTTGTCGGTACCCTTTAGTCTCTTGGCTCTATACTTGTCGCTCTCCTTCCAGTCGTTGAAGTCTCCTACAAGATAGATGTCAGTAGCATTTGGCGCCCACTCACGGAACACCCATCCCCGCGGTGTCTTGTGCAGTCCGAAATAGTCGTAACCGCTTGCGAAATCAGAGAGTGTTCTTTTTCCATTGTCGGTGAGCTGTGCCAGTTTCCACAATACGTGGTCGTGTCTGCCCTGTATGGCCTGCTCGAACGGCTCGAGATAGGCGTCACTCTTTACAAGCCCAATGTGCTTAGGAGCTGCGGGCTTAACAGTTTTCTTCTTTGTAGCCATAGATTGTCTGGTAATAAATATTAAGTTGCTAACGTTTAGTTTAGATTCATCCGTGACGGCGTCAGGCTCTTACCTTGAAGATGGCCTTACGTATTTCTCCTGAGCCAACGCATGGCTTGTGGCCGTCCTGTGGCCAGAATATGGCAAAGTCGCCCGGCTTGCAGTTGACGAGTGTCGGGGAAGCCACGCCAGGATATTTTGTGACGTCCTTGGCATCGTTGTATTCGGCCTCTGGCAGATCGGAGAGTGGAATGTAGCCGTATGCCTCGGGTGCGTCGAGGGGTATTTGAATATCGAGCATACGCCTGTGTGTCTCGAAGACGGCCTCCTCATCGGTCTTGCCCTTGGCAACTGCAATGTTCAGGAACAGGTCGTCGCCCTTGATTGGATGCTTGCCAACCTCAAGGGTCATCAGGTCGTGCTCCTTGACGAATTTGACAACCTCCTCGAAGAGGGGGTTCAGAGAAACATATTTCTCCAGGTTTTCCATTGTATCAACTACCATGATTTCTTTGTATTTAAGAGGTTAATGTATTTACTTATTTTTATAGAGAAGATAGAGAAGATAGAGAAGATAGGGGGAGATAGAGAGAGATAGAGGATTTAAAAAAGTGATGGACGATAGAGATGAGGATTAGTCGTTGAAGCGCTTACCGCTCTCGTAATGTCCGGAAGATATCACCTTGCCGTTGCGGTCCTTCTCTACGAACTTGCCGTCACGACGGTCGTCAACATATGTTCCCTCGAAACGCTTGCCGTCTTTGTCTTCCTCTATGGCCTTGCCATTGCGCTGTCCATTATGGTAAATACCCTTGAAGCGGGAGCCGTCAGCGTAGTGTATCACCACCTCTCCCTCTACCCTACCATCGAGGAACGAGCCTTCGAATATGTCGCCCGTCTTCTTGGTAAGCTTTCCGTGTCCGTTCTGCTTGTCTGCCTTCCAGTCGCCCGTATAGATATCCCCATTACTCCATACGAATGTGCCCTGACCGGACTTGTCGCCCTCAACGAAATGGCCTGTGTATTTGTCGCCATTGGCATATCTTAGAATGCCCAAGCCCGTACGCTCGCCCTGCACATACTCGCCCTCGTAAACATCTCCGTTCTGGAACTTATATATTCCCCGTCCGTTCTGTATGTCGTCGAGCCAGTCGCCTACGTATATGTCGCCATCGGCATAGTGGTTGGTACCTTTGCCTGTACGCTGGTTGTTTGCCCACATGCCCTCGTATGTCGTACCGTCGCCCCAGTCGAAGAATCCCTTTCCCGACTTCTGGTCATCGCTCCAGTTGCCGTCGTAGAACGCCCCGTTGGAATAAGTATACTTGCCCTTACCCTGACGCTTGTCCTTGAGCCAGTTGCCCTCGTATTTGTCGCCATTGTAGTAGTACATTATACCATGTCCCTGTTGGTAGTCACGGTACCATAGGCCTACATATTTATTGTTGTTGTTGAAATAGTACGTTCCCTGTCCGTGTTGCTGGTTCTGAAACCACTCGCCCTCATACTTCTCTCCGTCAGCAAACGTGTATACTCCGAAGCCATGTCTCTTTCCCTTGACAAACTCTCCCTCGTATATGTTTCCGTTGTCAAAGGTCACGCTGCCCTTGCCATGGGGTTTGCCGGCCGAGATTTCTCCCTTGTAGACACCATGTATATTGTCCATGACGATATTGCATGAGCCAAGGACTACTTTCTGTGCTACGGCACCAAAAGGGAGCAAGGCGAAAAATAAAAATATTATTGGTTTTCTCATCAATACAGTTTCATTGTTAAAATCAACTCCAAAAGTAGCAAATTTAGTCCAACGAGCAAAATGTATTAGTATTTTTTAGTATTTTGTGTTTTTTTATTATTATCTTTGCCGCACATACGCAAGGAGCATAGGCAAATTGCGGTGCCAGAAAATACGAAAACATAAACCAAAACATACAACAGTTATGAGATTTGTTGCTATCATTCCAGCCAGATATGCCTCTACCCGCTTTCCAGGCAAGCCGCTGGCCATTCTTGGCGGCAAGCCCGTCATAGAGCATGTGTACAGAAAGGCCGCCGAGGTACTCGACGACGCCTACGTTGCCACCGACGACAGCCGCATAGAGGAAGCAGTAAAAGCTTTTGGCGGCAAAGTGATAATGACCGGCGCCAACCACAAGAGCGGAACAGACCGTATTGCCGAGGCGCTGGGAAAGATTGAGGGACAATGGGACGTTGTAGTGAACGTTCAGGGCGACGAGCCTTTCATACACAGGAGCCAGATTGAGGAGGTGTGCAGGTGTTTCGACGACCCCGACACGCAGATTGCCACCCTTGGCAAGCCGTTTGCTGACATGGAGGGCGTGCTGAACCCCAACTCGCCGAAGATAGTCACGGACAACAGAGGATATGCCATGTATTTCTCTCGCTCGCCGATACCATACGTCCGCGGCAAGGAACAGGCAGAATGGACAGACAACTTCTGCTTCCTGAAACATCTCGGCATTTACGCCTACAGAAGCGAGGTGCTCAAGGAGATAACGAAGCTCGGACAATCGCCACTGGAAATTGCCGAGAGCCTGGAGCAGCTGCGCTGGCTGCAAAACGGCTACAAGATAAAGGTTGGGCTCACGGATGTGGAGACCATCGGAATAGACACGCCCGAGGACCTTAGGAAAGCAGAGATATTTCTGTCACAGCACGCGAACGGTCTGTAAGGCAGAACCGGGCATCGGGACGGCATCCCACAACCCATACTATCTTGCCTGAGGCATCCGTAACGACAAGCTGGCGACGCTTGGCCGTCAAAGGCATCTTCAGGCCGGTAAGGAAGTCGCTTAGCAACTTGCTGCCCTTCATGCCAAATGGCACGAAGCGGTCGCCAGGCTCTACGCCACGTACCGTAAGCGGGAAGACCACCTTGTCGGCATCAAGGCATGCGTGGCACCTGTCGCGAGAGATGGCATAGTCACTATTGATGACGGACGAGGACACACGAATCCTCGCTCCGAAAGGACAGACGTAAAGCCCGGGTTCTGGAATGGTCATTGGCCTGATAGCCTCCCCACTCTTTTCTGACAGCAACAACCGTCCACGGTCAAGACACAACTCGTGGGTGGCAGACAGCCATGTGCGTCCAGGCTCTCCGTCGAGGCTCTGGGACACCTGCGCCACCTGTGCGGAATTGAAGCCATAGGCGCTGAGAATGTTCCACAGATAATACTCCACAGACGGGAACGAGCGCAACAGGCTTGTGCTGATTATTGCCTGCCCATCATTCCATTCCATACAGCCTGCGGCCGAGCTGACAGAGGCATCCACAACCCGCTGTGCCTCGGCCATCCAGCGTGCCATATTCAGAATGTTGGTCTTCACGGCCGGATTTACATCCTCAAGCATGGGTATGACATTAAGCCTTATCTTGTTGCGTTGGACGTCGGCTACAAGATTTGTGCTGTCCGTAACAAAATCCTGACCAAGGGCTGCAAGGTATTGCTCTATCTCACTTCTGTCCACACAGAGCAGCGGCCTTACAACGAGTCCGTTTCGGGGCGCCATGCCCGTGAGACCGTTCAGTCCCGTACCCCGTATGATGTTCAGCAGGATGGTCTCTACATTATCATCCCGATGGTGTGCCACACATACCGATTGGGCATCAAGGTCACGGCAGAGCTGTCGGAAATAAGAATAGCGCAGGTCTCGTGCCGCCATCTCTATGCTTACTTTGTGCAGGGAGGCATATTCCCTTGTGTCGAAGTGTATTCTGTGGAGCTCCACTCCGCATTTCCGGCATAGCGACACACAGAACTCCTCATCGCGTACGGACTCGTCACCCCGCAGGTGGAAATTGCAATGGGCAGCATCGACATCGTAGCCAAGACCATGCAGCAACAGCAGCAAGGCCACGCTGTCAGCACCTCCCGACAAGGCGACAACTTGCTTACGGTCCTTGTCGAGCAGAGTGTTCTCCTTAATAAAGGACGCCACTTTTAGGGTGACGTCCTTCGCAATATTGTCATTCGACATACAATACAAGTCCCTTTAGATATTCACCTTCCGGATGGTAGATATTGATAGGATGGTCAGCAGGCTGATGGAGCTGGTGCAGGATGCGCACCTTGCGTCCAGCCTGGGCCGCAGCAGTGAAGACGGCATTGCGGAAATTATCCTTGGTGACCACCTGTGAGCAGCTGAATGTAAACAGAATGCCTCCACTCTTTATCTTCTCAAATCCCTTAACATTGAGCCTTGTGTATCCTTTCAGCGCATTATGCAGGGCACCGCGATGCTTTGCAAAGGCTGGAGGATCGAGGATGATAAGGTCGTATTTGCCCTCGTTGGCGTCAAGGAACTTGAAGGCATCCTCGCAGAATGCCTCATGCCTCTTGTCACCTGCGAAGTTGAGGTCTACATTGGCATTGGTAAGCTCTATGGCCTTGGCACTGCTGTCGACAGAATGGACAAGCGTGGCACCGCCGCGCATGGCGTAAACGGAGAAGCCCCCCGTATAGCAGAACATGTTGAGAACGCTCTTGCCCTTGGAGTATTTCTCAAGGAGCAGTCTGTTCTCTCGCTGATCGACAAAGAAGCCTGTCTTCTGTCCCTTCAGCCAGTCGACATGAAACAACAGCCCGTTCTCCTTGGTGGTATTCTCGTCACTACCTCCATGTATGAAGCTGTTCTGCTGTCCCAAGTCTGCCTTGAAGGGCAACGTAGTCTCACTTTTATAGTATACGTTCTCGATTCTGTCCTGCATAACCTCGACAAGTGCTGCGCACACGTCCATACGGCACACGTGCATGCCAACGCTATGCGCCTGCATTACTGCCGTCTTGCCATAGCAGTCGATGACAAGCCCCGGCAGGTTGTCACCCTCGCCATGCACAAGGCGATAGGTATTGTTGTCATCGCTGTCGGCAATGCCGAGGCTGCGCCTTACCTCCAATGCCGAGGCAAGCCGCGATGTCCAGAACTCATGGTCGATGGTGATGTCGCGGAACGACAGGACCCTGACTGATATGGAACCTATCTGATAATGGCCTACGGCCAGGAACATACCGTCCGAGGACAGCACCCTGACGATGTCGCCCTCAGCTATGCCTTCATCGCTACGTTGTATGGCACCAGAGAAAATCCAGGGATGAAACCTTCTGAGCGATTCTTCCTTGCCCCGTTTCAAATATATGTTTCTATACATAAGTCTTTGTCTAATATGATCAGTGCTACTATTTATTCTACTCTCTCTCCTTGCGACGCATCCTCCACATTGGAGGCCTCCTGCTGCATGTTTTCCTCGGACACGACCTCAAGGACATAACCGTCCGACTGCAACAGCCGCATTATCTCCTCATAGAGCATTATGCAACTCCACGCATCTGTAGCCGCATACACCTTCTGCTTATCCGTGAGTACATCGTTCTCCCAGTTGGTGAGCCTCTGCCGCTTGCTAATTTTCTGTCCGAAGATGTTTGCATAGAGCTTTTGCAGGCTACGGTCCTCAATGCCAATGTTTCCTACAATGTCCTGAAGGTCAATGAACAGTCCGGGCTTGAAGTCCTCGCGCTTCTTTAGCATCAGTATGTCATCATGCCACGACAGACCAATCTTCTTTACAGTCTTGTCCTCAAGAAGGCGCTTTATGGCAGGAGTAATACCTGTATAGTTGAGCCTGAACAGAAAACAGATGTCGCGGCTCGACACCTGAAGCAGCGATACCTTGTGCATCTCGCCACGCTTGAACGACGGACGAGTC
This sequence comes from Prevotella sp. P3-122, assembly GCF_002251365.1. Classification (GTDB taxonomy): domain Bacteria; phylum Bacteroidota; class Bacteroidia; order Bacteroidales; family Bacteroidaceae; genus Prevotella. Next base: position 89,935 of record NZ_NPJH01000037.1, on the reverse strand, counting down.
TCGGTGTCCACACCAAGAATGTCACGGGACAGAAGATAGTCCACAGCCTTCTCAGTCTCTCCTGCAGACACGATAACCACTATCCTGCCAGGAAACGTCACCAAAGGTAATGCTGTTATGGAATGCTTGTCAAACTTATTATATATTACTCTTTTCATTGCCAAATGGATGTTACGATTTGCAAAATTAGAAAAAAGTTAGCAAATTATGGAAGAATCTGAGTTTTTTACGCTATTTTTGCAGTTAAAAAACGAAACATTTGACAAATGGCAAAGAAAAAGACAGACCGAAAGAACAAAAATACAAATGAGACACGAGGCATCAGAAGCATTATTTCCAACGAGACCACTGATGCCATGTTTGGCCTAATACTCATAGCGATAGCCATAGTAATGATTATCGCCATGGGGTCATTTTTCGCTACAGGAGCGGCCGACCAGAGCATCCTGGAGAACATGCGGCCTGGCGAGTGGCTCAACAGCGACAAGCAATTCACCAACTACTGCGGCTCCTTGGGAGCATTGCTGGCATACTACCTTATGACAGTAAACTTCGGTTTACCGGCATTCATCATACCCGTATTCGTAATTATGGTAGGACTGAAACTGTTACGGGCATACAACGTAAACTTATGGAAGTGGTTCTTCGGAATGGCTCTCGTAATGATTTGGTCGTCGGTGACATTCGCCAAGATACTGACTCCCATCATGAGCGGGCTGATATTCAATCCCGGAGGCAACCACGGACTATACTGCGTACAGCAACTGGAAAACCTCATAGGTCCTCCCGGACTGACAGCCATTCTATTCCTTGTTGCGACAGCCTTCTTGGCTTACCTCAGCGCAGAGACCATTGAGGTGATAAGGAAAACTCTGAACCCCGTGGAATACCTTACATCAAAGATAAAGTTCAGCGTCACCAATACCCTGCACAAAGACGAGGAAGGAGTAGTGGAACCCATCTATGAGCAGAACTATGGCGACAGCGAAGACACATACAACAGCATAGACAACAGTAGCGACGGGGAGAAGGCACAGACTGTTGACTTGACTGATACCGAGGGTGTGCAGACACAGGCCATAATGGTTGAGCAGCCCGATGAACAGGACGGAGAGAACACGCTGAACGAGGAAGTGGACTGTGACCTGACGGTAACAGCGGCACCTGCCGTGGAGCAAGGACAAGGACGTGACCTTACAATAGAGGATATAATGAAAACCCCGATAAATCCCCTCGAACCGTTTGTCAACTACAAGAAGCCAGGACTTGACCTTCTAAAGAAATACGAGGACAACAACAGACCCGTCGTTGACATGGAGGAGATTACGGCCAACAAGAACCGCATCGTAGAGGTTCTCGACAGCTTCGGCGTGAAGATTAGCCGGATAAGCGCTACCGTCGGACCAACCATCACCCTATATGAGATTACTCCCGCCGAGGGCGTGAGAATAAACAAGATCAGAAATCTTGAGGATGACATCGCCCTGAACCTGGCAGCATTGGGAATACGTATCATCGCCCCAATACCTGGACGCGGAACCATCGGTATAGAGGTTCCAAACAAGAAACCGCAGATTGTCTCCATGGAGAGCGTCATAAACTCGAAGAAATTCAAGGAGTCGAGGATGGAGCTGCCCGTAGTGATTGGAAAGACTATCTCGAACGATGTCTTCATGTTCGACCTGCACAAGCTGCCCCACCTTCTCGTGGCCGGTGCCACAGGACAGGGAAAGTCTGTTGGTCTTAACGCCATCATCACATCGTTGCTTTACAAGAAACACCCCAACGAGCTGAAATTCGTACTTGTAGACCCGAAGAAGGTGGAATTCTCCATATACAACCAGATAACATCGCACTACATGGCATCGCTGCCCGAAAACGAGGACGAGCCTATCATCACGGATGTCAACAAGGTTGTAAGGACTCTCAACTCCCTGTGCAAGCTCATGGACCACAGGTACGACATGCTGAAGATGGCTCAGGTAAAGAAGATTGAGGAATACAACGACAAGTTCATCAACCACCACCTCGACCTTACGAAGGGGCATGAGTACATGCCTTACATAGTGGTCATCATCGACGAGTTCGGAGACCTCATCATGACCGCCGGCAAGGAGATAGAGCTGCCAATAGCACGTATCGCACAGCTGGCACGTGCCGTAGGCATACACATGGTGATAGCCACCCAGCGACCGACAACGAAGATTATCACAGGTAACATCAAGGCCAACTTCCCCGGACGTATTGCCTTCCGCGTGACATCAGTAGTTGACTCAAGAACCATCCTCGACCGCAAGGGAGCCGAGCAACTGGTGGGCAAGGGCGACATGCTGTTCCTTGCCGGTGGCGACCCCATACGCGTGCAATGCGCATTCATAGACACACCGGAGATAGAAAACGTCAATGACTTCATCTCCAACCAGCCAGGACCAGTCGCTCCAATGGAGCTTCCAGAACCTGCCGATGAGGGCAGCGGTGACTTCAGTGGTGACGGCTCTGCCGACCTGAAGAGCCTCGACCCATTCTTCGAGGAGGCAGCCCATGCCATTGTGGTATCGCAGCAAGGCTCGACAAGCATGATACAACGGCGCTTCTCTATAGGTTACAACAGGGCAGGAAGACTTATGGACCAGCTTGAGGCCGCAGGCATTGTTGGCGCACAATTGGGATCAAAGCCGCGTGACGTGCTCATCACAGACGAGAACACACTGAACACACTTCTCGCCAAGCTCAGAGGATAAGCAGGAGCCAGGCGAAACAAGAACAAAACATACATTAATATATATAACAACATCAAGACATGAAAACTAAACTGATTTCACTCATAATGGTCCTGTTCTGCATCAACGCCACAGCACAGAATGCAGAGCAGGCAAAGAAGATACTCGACAAGACTGCTGCCGTAGTGGGCAACAAGAACGGAGCAAGCGCAAACTTCAAGATGTCGAGCGAGAAAATAGGCACGGCAACGGGAACCATCGCCATAAAGGGAAAGAAATTTCAGGCTACCACACCAAAGGCTATTGTGTGGTTCGACGGAAAGACACAATGGAGCTACCTGAAGTCGACCAACGAGGTAAACATCACTACTCCCACAGAGGCCAAGCGAATGAAGATGAACCCTTATACCTTCATTACGATGTACAAGAGCGGCTACAATATGGGGGTGAAGACTTCCGGCAACAACTACGTCGTTCACCTGACGGCACAGAACAAGCAACGCAGCGTGCAGGAGCTGTACGTTACCGTGAACAAGACCAAGTATACCCCTGTACAGGTAAGGATGAGAGAAGGCAACACATGGACTACCATCAACATCAGCAACTTCAAGGCAGCAAAGCTGCCCGACTCTGCATTCACCTTCAATGCCAAGGACTATCCTACAGCCGAAGTTGTAGACCTAAGGTAAGAGGACACGCAGAAATAAAGACATAACAGATATATAAAAACAGCCGCGAGATGAACAAAATCGAGATATTCAAGGCTCTGTACCGCCACAGACGACTTGCCGAGAAACGTGACCCCATGTACTCACAGAACAAGGCGGCAAAATGGATTATTGGCTTCATGTCATTGTTCATCATCGCCTACCTGATGTTCTTTGCCGTGATATTCGCATTGGCGGTAAACTCCAGCCGCAACACTACAGCCCTGGAGATGATGCTTGGCATCATGCCTTTCGTCATGGCGGTAGACTTCGGAGTAAGGTGGCTGTCACAGCAAACTCCCTCGCAGATCATCAAGCCGTATATCCTGCTGCCCCTGCCACGGTATGCCTGCATAGACACGTTCATCTTCAGGTCACTCTTCAACTCCGGCAATACGATATGGCTCGCCATGCTCCTACCCTATTGCCTTATGTCGGTATTCTTCGCCTATGGTCTCGGCTCGTGCCTGCTGCTGATCTGCATGTTCATGATACTGGTGCTTGCCGACAGCCAGTGGTACTCCATAGTGAGAACGCTCGTTCTGAACCATCAGCTATGGTGGCTGCTGCCTTTAGGTGTCTATGCCCTGGTATTCTCTCCGCTGTACTTTAGTTTTGACGAGTTCTTCGACTTTTACAGCCATATCGGCACCTTGCTCGACAAGGGTAGTCTCCTGCCGTTGGCTGCCGCATTATTGTTGCTGGCAGCACTGACGGCCGTCAACAGGAAACTGCAATACGACAACGTCATGGCAGAAATAGGACGGGCACCAAAGGCCACTACCATCAAGCACGTTTCTGAGTTCAGCTTCCTGAATAGTTATGGCGAGATTGGCGAATACCTGAAACTGGAGATAAAGAGCCTTCTGCGCAACAAGAACCCGCGCAAGAGCTTCATCAGCGCTACGGTGCTGGTGGTATTGATAACTCTCATATGCACCTTCTCTGACGTCTACGACGGAGTAGGGATGACAAACTTCTGGTGTCTGTACAACCTCGTTGTATATGCGTCAATGCTCCTGATTAAGGTGATGGGCAACGAGGGCAACTATATCGATGCGCTGATGGTACACAAGGAGAACATCCTCTCCTTGCTCAGAGCCAAGTACATATTCTTCTGCGGACTGATACTTGTCCCCACCCTGTTGCTGATGCCAACGGTCATCATGGGTAAATGGACATTGTGGATGATTCTGTCATACGCCCTGTTCACCATAGGATTCCAGTACTTCGTCATCTTCCAGATGGCTGTATACAACAAGACCTCTATTCCGCTAAATACCAAATTTACGAGCAAAAACGGAGTGGAGAACAACTACTTGCAGATTGTCATCAGTCTGTCTGTATTTATAGTCCCTATCACATTTGTTGAAATTCTCCAGTCATTCCTAAGCGAAATGGTTGCTTACGGCATAATGGCTGTCATAGGAATGTCGTTTGTCATAACCAACAAGCTGTGGATACGCAACATATATACCAGGCTGATGGCACGCCGTTACGAAAACATGGAGGGATTTCGCAGCAGCAGATAGGACAAGTACCCAAAGGCTCATTATTTGTAGGTATTTTCATCCATAATGCCGTTATGACGCAACTTTTTACTATCTTTGCAATAAAAGAAATTATTAGCAGATGAGGTTATCCGATTTAAAGACTGGCGAGCGTGGCGTAATAGTAAAAGTGAAAGGCCACGGAGGTTTCAGGAAAAGAATTGTTGAGATGGGGTTCATCAAGGGCAAGAGCGTTGACGTACTGCTCAACGCCCCGCTCCAAGACCCCGTGAAATACAAGATTATGGGTTACGAGGTGTCTTTGCGACGCTCCGAAGCTGATAACATTGAGGTTGTATCGACCGAAGAGGCAAAGATGCTCAGCGACATTCAGGAAAGCGAGCATCCCTCATACATCAACACACCTGCTTCATGCGACATGCCACTCACTGACAAGATGATGGTAGACGCGGCCATGAAACGCCGCAAGTGCATCAACGTAGCACTTGTCGGCAATCCCAACTGCGGCAAGACCTCACTATTCAACTTTGCATCAGGAGCACACGAGCGAGTGGGCAACTACTCTGGCGTGACAGTAGACGCAAAGGTGGGCACAGCCCACTTTGAGGGTTACGAGTTCAACATCGTAGACCTGCCGGGCACCTACTCCCTGTCAGCCTACTCGCCCGAGGAACTGTACGTCCGCAAGCAGATTATAGAGCATACACCCGACATCATCATCAACGTCATAGACTCAAGCAACCTTGAGCGCAACCTTTACCTCACGACACAACTCGTAGACATGCACCTGAGGATGGTTTGCGCCCTGAACATGTTTGACGAGACTGAGAAGAGAGGAGACGTAGTGAACTACGACAAGCTGTCGGAACTGTTCGGCATACCGATGGTGCCCACCGTGTTCACCTCCGGACGAGGTGTCGACGATCTGTTCTCTGCTGTTATAAAACTATACGAGGGAACAGAGGACGAGGAGGCACACTTCAGGCATATACACATCAACCACGGACATGAGATTGAGGACGGCATATCACGCATACAGAAATATCTGAAGGAGGATGCCGTCATACGCCAACGCTACTCTACCCGATACCTTGGCATTAAGCTTATGGAGCGTGACCGCGATGTGGAGAAATTCATCAACACCCTACCAAACGCCAAGGAGATATTTAACGAGCGAGACCTGGCTGCTGAAAGAGTGCAGGAGGAAATGAAGGAGGACAGCGAGACGGCCATAATGGATGCTAAATACGGTTTCATTCATGGTGCCCTGAGCGAGGCCTCGTATGCTACGGGCCAGAACAAGGACACATACCAGATGACGCACCTCATAGACAGGGTTATCACAAACCGATACCTCGGCTTTCCTATCTTCATAGCCATGATATGGCTGATGTTCGAGACAACATTCTCGCTCGGACAATATCCCATGGACTGGATTGAGGCTGCCGTGGGATGGATAGGAGGAGCCGTAAGCAGCTACATGCCCGACGGACCGCTCAAGGCTATGATTGCCGACGGAATTATTGGTGGTGTAGGTTCTGTCATCGTGTTCCTGCCACAGATTCTGATTCTTTACTTCTTCATATCCTTCATGGAGGATTCCGGCTACATGGCAAGGGCAGCATTCATCATGGACAAGATAATGCACAAGATGGGACTGCACGGCAAGTCGTTCATACCACTGATAATGGGGTTCGGATGCAACGTTCCTGCCGTGATGGCAACCAGAACCATAGAGAGCAAGCGCAGCCGGCTCATTACGATGATGATTCTTCCGATGATGAGCTGCTCCGCCCGACTACCTATTTATATCATGATTACCGGAACGTTCTTCGCCTTGGAATACAGGTCGGCAATAATGATCTCGCTCTATATGGTTGGAATAGCCATGTCCATAATCATGAGCCGCATCTTCAGCCGTTATCTCATCAAGGGCGAGGACACCCCGTTCGTGATGGAGCTGCCACCCTACCGTTTCCCAACATGGAAGGCCATGGCAAGACACACGTGGGAGAAAGGAAAACAGTATCTCAGGAAAATGGGAGGAGTCATCCTAGTAGCCAGCATAATTGTCTGGGCCTTGGGATATTTTCCACACGATGAGAGTCTCTCACCACAGAAACAACAGGAACAGAGTTATATCGGCATGATTGGCAAAAGCGTGGAACCGCTGTTCCGTGCGCAGGGCTTCGACTGGAAACTTGATGTGGGCCTGCTATCAGGCGTGGGAGCTAAGGAGATTGTAGCCTCAACCATGGGTGTACTATATGCTGACGACAGCAGCTTCGCCGATGACAACACAAAATACTCACTATTGCGAAACAGAATGCTCAGCGATGGTATCACACCTCTCTCCGCTTACTGCTTCCTGCTGTTCGTACTGCTTTACTTCCCATGCATAGCCACTATAGCAGCCATAAGGAGCGAGACCGGCTCGTGGCGATGGGCCATCTTCGCCGCAACCTACACCACCCTGCTTGCCTGGGTGGTCTCAGCAGCAGTCTACCAGATAGGCAGTCTTTTCTGAATAATTGGATACTTTTATGCCTATTCAGAACAATGCACACGCTCATACAATGTGCAAGAAACGGGAAAATCGAAAAAAGTTTGGGGATATATAAAATTTCTGCACAAAACGTTTGGGTGTGTGCATGAAAGATTGTATCTTTGCACATGAATTTGAAAAATGTGCAATGAAAAATATACCGAGCTTTAACTCGTACATAGAAAAGAGCATTATTGACAACTGGGATTTGGATGCCATGACAGATTACAAGGGAGCCACTCTCCAGTATCATGATGTAGCCCGCAAGATAGAGAAACTACACATTCTCTTTGAAAACTCTGGCGTGCAAAAAGGAGACAAGATAGCCTTGTGTGGCAGGAACAGCTCATGCTGGGCAGTTGCCTTTCTTGCTACCCTTACGTATGGTGCCGTGGTAGTGCCCATACAGCATGAGTTCACTCCCGACCAAGTATATAATATTGTAAACCACTCAGAGTCTAAGCTGCTTTTTGTCGGTGACGTTGTGGCAACAAGCATCGATGCAGACCAGATGCCCAACCTTGAGGGTATCATCTATATTCCCGATTACTCCATCGTTGTGTCACGCTCGCAGAAGTTGACCTTCGCACGTGAGCATCTCAATGAGATGTTTGGCAAGAAGTACCCGAAATATTTCCGCAAGGAACACGTGAAATATCATCATGACAGCGCTGAGGAACTGTCTATGATAAACTACACCAGCGGCACAACAGGCTTCTCCAAAGGAGTAATGCTACCCTACCGTGCCCTGTGGGGCAACCTCGACCTGATGTACGACGTTATTGGCAAGAACATCAAGAAGGGAAGCAACGTACTGAGCATACTGCCTATGGCGCATATGTATGGGCAGATGGTTGAGTTCATAGCAGAATTCTGTTTCGGCAACCATATATTTTTCCTCACCCGACTCCCGAGTCCATCTGTAGTGGCGCAGGCATTTGCTGAAGTAAAGCCTGCCATTGTAATCTCTGTTCCGATGGTAATAGAGAAGATTATCCGTAAGGAAATATTCCCCAAGGTGCAGACACCTAAGGCCAAGATTCTTATGAAGATGCCGGGAATAGGCAAGAAGGTGAAGGAGTACGTGTACAACATGGTGATGGAGGTCATGGGCGGCAACGCATATGAGGTAATGGTTGGCGGCGCAGGACTGAACCGTGAAATAGAACAGTTCCTTCTCGACATCAACTTCCCAATAACTATGGGATATGGCACCACCGAGACTGCTCCAATGATTACATTCAGCGACTATAAGGACTTTGTTGCAGGCTCGTGCGGCACGGCAGTAAAGCACATGGAGGTGAAAGTACTCAGCGACGACCCAGCCAACAAGCCAGGAGAGATTGTCACACGAGGACTGAACGTCATGCACGGCTACTACAAGAACGAGGAGGCCACAAAGGCTGTCCTCGACGAGGATGGCTGGTTCCATACCGGAGACTTGGCAACAATGAGTGAGGACGGCCACTTCTTCATCCGCGGACGCATCAAGAACATGTTGCTCGGAAGCAACGGACAGAATGTATATCCGGAGGAAATAGAGGACAAGCTCAACTCCATGGCCATGGTGTCAGAGAGCCTCATCGTCCAGAAAGGCGACAAGCTAATCGGAATGGTATATCCAGACCACGACGAGGCATCGGCAATGGGACTCAGCGAGGAGGACATTATGAGCGTAATGGAACAAAACCGCCTTGAGCTGAACGCCATATTGCCACACTTCAGCCGTCTTGCGGAGATACGCATCCACAACCAGGAATTTGAGAAAACAGCAAAGAAATCTATCAAACGGTACCTGTACAAGAACGTATGACAGGACCTGTAACCAAATTTGGACTTTATATGGAAATACCATCCTTCACAAAACTTATTGAGAGTAGCATCGTCAAGAATTGGGACAGAGATGCTCTCACCGATTTCAAGGGAGCCACACTACAATACCATGATGTGGCAAGGAAAATTGAAAAACTGCACATACTGTTCGAGAACTCTGGTGTAGTGAAAGGTGACAAGATTGCCTTGGCTGGCCGCAATAGCGCAAACTGGGCGGTAGCCTTTCTGGCAACACTAACCTATGGAGCCATTGCCGTACCAATACTCCATGAGTTCACAGCAGACCAAATCCATAACATCGTCAATCACTCTGACGCCAAGCTGCTTTTCGTTGGCGACATCGTGGCGACACAGATTGACACTACAAAGATGCCGGGACTGGAAGGAGTGATATACATTCCCGACTACTCTCTCGTACTGTCACGTACCAACAAGCTGACATATGCACGCGAGCATCTGAACGAGATGTTCGGAAAGAAATTCCCCAAATTTTTCCGTAAGGAACACGTAAGCTATCCTGCTGAGGAGAATGCCAACGACATGGCTCTCATCAACTACACGAGCGGAACGACAGGATTCTCCAAGGGAGTGATGATTCCATATCGTGCATTGTGGAGCAACTACGACTTTGCCATAGGAGTACTTGGCGACAAGGTGCATGCCGGCGACAATATCATCAGCATATTGCCTATGGCACACATGTACGGCATGGCCTTCGAGTTCATATTCGAGTTCCTCACAGGTTGCCACATATTCTTCCTCACCCGAGTACCATCTCCTGCCATCATAGCCCAGGCCTTTGCTGAGGTGAAGCCTATTATAATCATTGCCGTACCACTGGTAATTGAGAAAATCATACGCAAGAAGGTATTCCCCAAAATACAGACCAACCGCATGCGCCTGCTACTGAACATGCCCGTAATCAACAAGAAGGTTAACGAGAAGATATGCGATCAGGTAAAGGCAGCGTTTGGCGGAAAGTTCTATGAGATAATCATCGGTGGAGCAGCATTCAACCAGGAGGTGGAGAGCTTCCTCAAACGCATCAACTTCCCGTATACCGTAGGCTATGGAGCAACAGAGTGCGCACCTATCATCAGCTATGCCGACTACTCTACCTTCAAGCCAGGCAGCTGTGGACGCCCCGTCGTACACATGGAAGTGAAAATAGACAGCCACGACCCAGCTAATGTGCCTGGCGAGATACTGGCACGGGGTACTAACGTAATGTTAGGATATTACAAGAACGAGGAGGCTACCAGAAATACAATAGACGCTGACGGATGGTATCATACTGGCGACCTCGGAACGATGGATGCCGATGGCAACATCTTCATCAAGGGACGCTCCAAGAACATGCTCCTCAGCAGTAACGGACAGAACATCTACCCCGAGGAGATTGAGGACAAGCTCAACTCCATGACACTCGTCACTGAGAGTCTGGTGGTGCAGAGAGGCGAGAAGCTTGCCGCACTGATATACCCCGACTACGACGAGGCTTCAGTAATGGGACTGTCGACTGACGACCTCAAGAACGTAATGGAACAGAACAGGCTGGAATTGAACAACATTCTGCCTGCATACTCCAAGATAACAGAAGTAGAGATACTGGAGGAGGAATTTGAGAAGACACCGAAGAAGTCTATCAAGCGGTATCTGTACAAGTAACCATAGGAGCTATTCCCGATTGGAAACGGACGTGGCGCATACCTGATAAATTGGGTATGCGCCACGTCCGTTTTATTCTTCACACAGTGACGTGCAGGGCATCAGTAGTCCTTTGACGTCACGCTGACCTCAAGCAGCACCTTGCCAGTACTTTCCGAGCGGTAGACAAAGTGGAAACCGAAACCCGCATCCTTGTATGCCTTCATCCTCGTGTCGTTCCTCACTCCTGCCACCAGCACATCCTTTAGCTTCTGCCTGTTCTCGCCTATCACGTCTGCATTGTCCGCAGGACCCGTCAGCGTATAATAATAGTTGTATGTGTGTGTATGGCGGTCAAAAGTCAGGCTGTCTGTGCGCTGGTTCTGCTGCACTGGCGTGGGACAATATCGCTCAGTATAGTTTTTGGCTTCCTTCTCCGCCCTGTCATCAAGACTGTCATGGCACGATACCATAAGCAATGCCATAACAACAAAACAAAATACTTTCTGCATAAGTTTAACCATATTTTTTTGCAAAGATACAAATAATATCCGAAATTATTGTTATCTTTGCAACTTAAAGAAAGCATATTGATGAACAACATAAGGAATTTCTGCATAATAGCACACATAGACCACGGCAAGTCCACGCTTGCCGACCGTCTGCTTGAGTACACCAAGACTATTCAGATTACAGGAGGACAGATGCTCGACGACATGGACCTCGAACGCGAGCGAGGCATCACCATAAAGAGCCACGCCATACAGATGGAATATATGTCACATGGCGAGAAATACATTCTGAACCTCATTGACACTCCCGGGCATGTCGACTTCTCATACGAGGTGTCAAGGAGCATCGCAGCTTGCGAGGGAGCATTGCTAATCGTGGATGCCACTCAGGGTGTGCAGGCGCAGACCATCTCCAACCTCTACATGGCCATCGAGCACGACCTGGAGATTATTCCTGTCATCAACAAGATAGACATGCCGAGCGCAATGCCAGATGAGGTGGAGGACGAGATTGTAGACCTTATAGGATGCAAGAGAGAGGAGATACTGCGTGCGTCGGGTAAAACCGGAGAGGGCGTAGAGGCAATACTCGAGGCCATCGTAGAGCGCATACCGCACCCGGAGGGCAACCCTGAGGCTCCGTTGCAGGCACTCATCTTCGACTCTGTGTTCAACTCCTTCCGAGGCATCATAGCCTACTTTAAGATTGAGAACGGACACATCTCTAAAGGCGACAAGGTGAAGTTCTTCAATACAGGCATGGAATACACCGCCGATGAGGTAGGAGTGCTCAAGATGGACATGATACCACGCACTACAATATCAACGGGCGAGGTAGGCTACATCATCAGCGGCATCAAGGACGCCAAGGAAGTAAAGGTCGGCGATACCATAACGCACGTTGCCAACCCCTGCCAGAAAGCCATTGCCGGATTTCAGGAGGTGAAGCCCATGGTGTTCGCGGGCGTCTACCCCATCGACCCAAGCGACTACGAGAACCTTCGCGCCTCGCTTGAGAAGCTGCAGCTCAACGATGCCTCGCTGACCTTCATGCCCGAGTCATCGGTAGCTCTCGGCTTCGGCTTCCGCTGCGGATTTCTCGGACTGCTCCATATGGAGATTGTTCAGGAAAGACTCGACAGGGAGTTCAACATGGATGTCATAACAACGGTGCCCAACGTATCATACATGGTATACGACAAGCATGGCAACTCCAAAGAGGTTCACAACCCCTCCGGACTGCCAGACATCACCATGATAGAGCATATCGAGGAACCATACATCCGGGCAACCATCATCACCGACGCACTATTCATAGGCCCGATAATGAAACTATGCCTCGACAAGCGAGGCGAGCTCATCAAGCAGGAGTACGTGAGCGGCAACCGCGTAGAGCTGCATTTCATGATACCATTAGGTGAGATAGTCATCGACTTCTACGACAAGCTGAAGTCCATCTCCAAGGGCTACGCCTCATTCGACTACCATATCGACTCCTTCCGGCCATCTAAACTCGCCAAGCTCGACATACTGCTCAATGGCGAGGCAGTAGACGCCCTGTCGACACTCACTCATCAGGACAATGCCGTCACACTCGGCAGAAGGATGTGCGAGAAACTGAAAGACCTCATACCGAGACAGCAGTTCGACATTGCCATACAGGCTGCCATAGGTGCGAAGATTGTGGCACGCGAGACCATCAAGTGCGTACGCAAGGACGTTACCGCAAAATGCTACGGAGGAGACGTCAGCCGAAAGCGCAAACTACTTGAGAAACAGAAGAAGGGTAAGAAGAGAATGAAGCAGATTGGAAACGTAGAGGTACCGCAAAAGGCATTCCTCGCCGTACTCAAGCTCGACTGACGACAAGCCCATGGACCTAAAATGACATAAAACTAAAAATCACACATTAATTATATAAGGGGAGGAACCCGATGAAAGATCTAACAAGCACAACCAGAGACATTGCAAGAGAATTGGCAAGAAAATACAGTACGATGACTCACGACGAGCTTGACACACTCGAGAGCATCCTCGTGCCTATGAAATTCACCAAGGGGCAGACTATCCTGGCTGAAGGCGAGGTGTGCCGCAACATAATGTACATTGCCAAAGGCCTTGTGCGACAGTTCTACTTCAAGAAAGAAAAAGAGGTTACCGAGCACATGAGCGTGGAGGGCGGCATGATAATGTGTATAGAGAGCCTGTTCAAGGAGGAACCGACCAAACTTCAGGTAGAAGCTCTCGAACCTACCATAATGTACTTCCTGCCCAAACAGAGGCTGGAAGAGGTGGCACTGCACAATGTCAACATACAGATACTATACAGGAAAATTCTGGAGGAAAGCCTCATACAGTCACAGATTCATGCAGACCTCGTAAGGTTTGAGACCGCACAGGACAAGTACAAGAGAATGTGCAAGCTCGCACCACAGGTAGTCCTGCGTGCACCACTCGTCTACATAGCCAGCTATCTGCAGATGACTCCCGAAACTCTTTCACGCGTGCGTACAGCCGCCCTAAACGAGGAATAATAAAAGTACAGCAAATTATGAAGGTATCTTCGATGGACAACGAAGATACCTTCTTAAATTTTGCCAGTTTTATTCCATGTCATCTGGAAGCTAACATGACATAAATCAAAGCAAGAACACACCTGTTGTGTCCGCTCACAACAGCACCCAAAAACACCTAAAAAAGCACCATTTTTAATGTTCCAAGACAACCTTCTCGGTTTTTAACTTTTATTCACTATCCACAAACTGCTAATTATCAATACATTACGAAAAGGTTACAAAAAGAGCCTAAAAAAAAACTATAAAAAGTGTACGACTTATCAAAAAAAGCATTACCTTTGCATCGTTTTAATAAACAAATGATTGTTTTACAGATTTAAAAAGCAAAGAAAATGAAGAAATTAGTTTTTATGTTCGTAGCTATGGCTGCAATCTCTTTCGCATCATGTGGTAACAAGGCAGAGGCTCCTGCAGCTGACGTTGACACAACAGCTGTTGACACAACTGACACAACTGTAGTTGACACTACTGCTGTTGACACTACAGCCGCTGAGTAATTGTAGTAAGCTCGAATGAAAAAATGAGAGTTAGGGTGCGTCATACACATGTATGACGCACTTTTTTTGTGTTCATCCGACATTTCGAGTGATTACCATTTATAGCAGTGTGCTCTGTATTTGTTACCTTCATTGCCGATAAGGTTATAAATCTTGTCTGTGGCGTATTCATATTTGCGGTTCATGCTATATCTCGAGTGACAATATATTGTTGCGTGGTCTATGCATATATATATCATCCCTGATAAGGTTAATAACCTTAAGGCCGTAAGGTTAATAACCTTTCAGCCGTAAGGTTATTAACCTTATCAGGGATGCAAACGTATTCATGTCCTATGGCAAACTATTTCACCCACTTCAGTTAATAATATACTTCAGGAATAATATATAATAATGCGTCACTCCATATTTCTGATGAACCTTTTTTGTGCGTTAGGCTCAAATAAAACAAATTCTTCGCATTAAAATATTCCAAAGATACTTTCTCGTTTCAGATATTATTTGTAACTTTGGTGCGGATTTCATTCCGGTGAGCCAATGGTTCCTTCCGATGATTTCCAATGACATTGTGGGTAAAACAAAGCATTCGCTATTATTCGCGTTCAGCCAAAAGCGTAGGAAACTTTCATGGATATAACGTAACAAGAATAATATGTGACAGGGTGTCCGTAGATATTTATGGATACCTCTGACCGTACATTTAGCAATGCAATCACGCAATAGGCGTGGTGCATTCTTATGTACGGTCTGAGGTTTCCTTTCCTACGCTACCTCAAAGCTGAACGCAATAAGGTGCATCGCGCCATTATTGTGTCTCGGCGTGATTGATAGTTGAGTGCCAAACGACTATCAATATTTTTATGGCAAACAAAAACCTTAATGCAGCCAAGACGGCAAAGAAGGATGAGTTCTACACTCAGATGTCTGACATAGAGATGGAGTTGCAGCATTATTGGCAGCATTTCCATGATAAAGTTGTGCTGTGCAACTGCGACGACCCTTATGAAAGCAATTTCTTCAAGTATTTCGCTCTTCACTTCAATCATCTCGGATTGAAGAAACTCATCTGCACTTGTTATAATGGTTCTCCCATTCAAGGAGATGAATTGTCTTTGCCATTCGACTTTGAGGATGAAGAACCCAAGAAAATTGCCCATAAGGTGGTAATCTCAGAAGTGAAAGACCTTAACGGCGATGGAGCAGTTGACCTCTCGGATGTAAGAATACTTCTGCAAAACGACAAGAATGTACTCTCCACTCTCGAAACAGGCGACTTTCGTTCTAAGGAATGTATTGAGTTACTTAAAGAGGCAGATATCGTCGTGACAAATCCTCCATTCTCACTGTTTAGGGAATATATCGCTCAGTTGATGGAGTATGAGAAGAAGTTCTTGATAATTGGACATCAAAATGCAATTACCTATAAGGAGGTATTTCCATTAATTAAAGAAAATAGAATATGGTTGGGGTATGGTTTCAAAGGTGGAGCTGCTCACTTCTTTTCTCCATACGAAGATATCGCAACAGCAGGGGACCATCGTGAAGACATGATTAGAGTTTCTGGCGTAAATTGGTTTACTAATATGGAAATCCCAAAACGTAATGAGGAACTTGATTTAGTTTGCCGTTATTCACCAGAAGAATATCCTACATACGAAAATTATGATGCAATAGAAGTAAGCAAAACATCTGACATTCCATACGATTTTGCAGGAGCGATGGGAGTGCCGATTACATTCTTGGACAAATATAATCCTGAACAATTTGAGATAATTGGTCAGACTCAGGGAGATTCTGGAAAAGAGTTAGGTCTCAGACCATACGATAGAGCTTTGAAGAAATATAATAAGAGTCTTCGAGACGGTCAGTTGTATTATATGAAGAATGGTATTCCTGAGAAACCTTATGCACGAGTATTAATCCGCAACAAACATCCACGCCTATGATGACAATAAAGCAAATCAATGTGACCGTTGGCGAGATAACCAAGGGTTATGTCAACGACGAAGAGGAAGGAGTGAGAGGGTATAACGGTCTTCTCGACATCCGTCCAAAATACCAGCGTGAGTTTATATATAGTGATAAAGAACAGAAAGCCGTTATTGAGACGGTCTTAAAGGGCTATCCGCTGAATGTGATGTATTGGGTGAAAAGGAGCGAGGATGCAGAATGTCCATATGAAGTGATGGACGGACAGCAACGCACACTCTCGCTTTGCCAATATGTTGCAGGAAAATTCAGTGTAGGCGAGAAGAATTATTTCAATCAACCGGCTGACATACAGAAGCGAATCCTAAACTATCAGTTGACAGTTTATGTATGCGAAGGAGAAGAATCGGAGAAACTGGAATGGTTTAAAACCATCAACATTGCAGGCAAACCGCTCAACGATCAGGAGATTCACAATGCCGTCTATGCCGGTCCTTTTGTGAGTGATGCCAAGCGCCATTTCTCCAAGTCTAATTGTGGTGCCTATCGCTTGGGCAAGGACTTGATAAATGGCACTCCCATCCGTCAGGACTTTCTCAAAAAGGCTCTTGAATGGATGGTTGCCCACGAGACTCGCAATGGAAACCCACAAACACTTGTAGGCTATATGTCGCAACATCAGCACGACCCCAATGCCAACAACCTTTGGACATATTTCCAAAACGTATTGAATTGGGCAATGACCAACTTCAGCATGAAGAAGTTCAAGAAGATAATGAAAGGTCTCGATTGGGCACTTCTCTACGACACCTTCCATGAGCAGACGCTTGACATCGCTGCAATAGAGGAAGAAATATCCCGTCTCATGCGAGATAGCGACATTCAGAAGTCTCTCGGCATCATTCCCTATGTCCTCACCCGTGACGAACGTCATCTCGACCTACGCTCCTTCCCCGAAGACATCAAACTTGCCGTATGGGAAAAGCAGCACCACATCTGCCCCCATTGCCAAAAGGAATATCCCCTCGAACAGATGGAGGGCGACCACATAACCCCATGGCGCGAAGGCGGAAGGACTGTAGAATCCAACTGCCAAATGCTTTGCAGGGAGTGTAATAGAAGAAAAGGAAGTAAGTAACGTTTAACAATAAAAATCAAACACTTATGAAAAAGTTAATTTTATCAATCTTTGCATTATGTATGAGCACAATTGCAATTGCTCAAGAAAAAGTAGTAATTAAAGCTGGTACTATTGTTCCCCTTCAAGCTGCCCAAACTGTAAAAGCTGCAGACCTCAATGAGGGGCAGGTTGTAGATTTTGTAACTGTATCTCCTTTGACAATTGATGGGAAGACAGTTTTCGAAAGAGGTGCTATTGTAAAAGGTAAAGTTATAGAGGCAAAAAAGAGTACAATTGCTGGAACAAAAGGAAGACTTGTTATCTCCATACAAAAAATGACTCTGCCTAATGGTACACCCCTTTTCTTTTCCGATACAAATGTACGTGTATATGGAAAAAATAAAACACCGCTTGCGGTTGTGTTAGGCTGTTTTGTTTGGCCATGTATCTTTATTCCTGGCACAAAGGCACAGATGCCCCAAGGATATGAGGTCGAGGCAATGGTAGCAAGTAATACAGAGTATTGTTTCTAATTCAGCCAAGATTACCGATTATTAATAGAAAGACCTCATACAACTATCTATATAGTCAAGGTTATTAACTAGGGTGTCCAGTTCTGTGTTCTAATTTTCGAGTTAAAAAGAAGCTTGTACTTCTTCTAACATTATGAGAATCAGATGTTATGCAAACAACGAATACCCCCTCAATTATACATCGCTATTTTATGATTAAAAATTAGTCCATTTCAAATAAGTAACACTTTAAATATCAAAGCTTTGGAATTATATTGTAATATCAGAAAGTGGAACATAGAACTGGACTCCCTAATTAATAACCTTGCGCCAGATGGAAGTATATTGATTCAATCTTGCCTTTTATCTGCTTTATTATCCCCCCAAAAATGAATCAGTGCATTTATCCTTCACCCTTCACCAATCGTGTCGCAACCCCCGATAGCTTTTGTCATTTGTTTACTCGTCATGGCTGTCTGGCAAATCCAGAAGTTTCTCCTTTGCCATATCAACAATCTTTTTGATAAACTCTCCAGCTGGTTCTACTAATGGCAAAACATCAATATCCGACAAGCCGTATGTATCGTCATAATCACCGGTTTGGCGCATGGTGAAGAGTTTGTGATAAAGCCTTCCGTCATCTTTTGAACAAATGCCAGTATTTACAAAACGCATTCCAAATAGGTGGGTAACGCCTGCGTGAGTTTGAGCATTATCTCCATTTGCAATCAATAATGCAGACACTGCATTGTATGCAGCATAATACAACCTATTGGCTATTGTTTCCCAATATCCTAAAGGTAGAACACCTTTTGCTTGCTCGTAAGCCCTTAATGCCTTTTCAATTCTGAATTCGACAATGGCTTTTCTTTCCTCATTGCTTAAACTCATAACGTTATTCCTTCCTTTGTGACATTCTTATAAAATGGAGTAAAACTTTTTGCTTTCCACTCCTTTTCGGTGAACATAATGGGATTTATCATCTCATTGAGGTTCCAACCAAGTTCTCTGATGGGGTAGGTGATGTTGTCCATATCCTCAAGAGTGATGCATTCTTTATCAAGAAGAACTAAGATGTCCCAGTCTGAGTCAAGTCGTGCATCGCCTCTTGCCCTAGAGCCAAAAAGAATGGCTCGTGGCTTATATTGTGCATTTCGGCTAAGTATTCCCTCAATACCCTCTGCAATCAGCCATATATCTGTTGTTCCCTTACTCATATCAGCACCATTTTATCTTGTTCAACATTCATATAGAATGGGGTATATGAGTAACCCTCCCATTCTTTTTTAGAATACACTTGCGGATTGATTTCTTCATTCATATCCCACCCCAAAACCCTGAAGGGATATGCGTATTCATAGTCTTCAGATGTTAGTTGAGGCTTGTCTAACAGGATAAGAATATCCCAGTCGCTGTTTGCATGTTCCTCATGGCGAGCCCTCGACCCAAATAGCAACAATGAAGATTTTGGCGGCAATGTCTCCCTTGCCACTTTCTTGATGCTGTCTATGATATATTCATTGCTTGCCATATTAATCGAGTTTAACCGCTGTAAATATACTCATTATTCCTGAAACGGCAAAGGATTTTGAGGAAAATAATTCTTTTTTATATGGGTCATAGGGACATTCCTCTGGCCCATTATACGCCCTCTGCAAGATTGTTACTAAAGTTTACAAAAAAGCTGTCAGTTAACAGGTTCTGCTTAGATAGAACCTGTTAACTGACAGCGAGTCATAGATATGCGGAGCTTGCTTATTTCTTTCCCTGCTTGATTTTCTCCACGTATGCGTCGATGGTGGCTATGGCCGTGATGTTTACAATATCGCGGACGGAGCTTTCGGAGTCGGTAAAGTGGATAGGCTTGTTCAGTCCCATCTGTATCGGACCGATGATCTCCACGTCGTTAGAGAGCATCTGCAAGAGCTTGTATGCCGAGCGCGCACTGGTAAGATTGGGGAACACGAGTGTGTTGACATCCTTGCCAACCAGCTTCGAGAACGGATATTTCTGGTCTCTGAGCTCGCGGTTGAGAGCGTAGCCTATCTGCATCTCACCGTCAATGCACAATTCGGGCATTTCGTCCTGTACACGCTTGACGGCATTCTTCACCTTCAATGACCCAGGAGCAGTATCAGAGCCGAAGTTGGAATAGCTAATCAAGGCTATGTTTGGAGTCTCATTGAAGAACTTGACCGTCCTTGACGCAAGCTTGGCAATGTCCACGAGGTCGTCGGTGTTCGGGTCACCATTGACGAGCGTATCGGCAAGATACAGAACTCCCTTCGGACTGTTGATGATGTGCATGGTGCCGAAGGTAGAATTCTCTTCGCGTATGCCTATAACCTCCTTTGCCACCTTGATGGTATTCGAGTACTTGGTATACAGACCTGTAATGAAAGCATCGGCATCGCCCGTCTCCACCATCATCATACCGAAGTAGTTTCGCTCATACATCTTGTCGTACGCCTCCTGGAACGTATATCCGTCGCGTGCCCTCTTCTCAGCCAGATGCTTGGCGTATGTAGCACGTCTGCCCTGCTCCTGGTCTGCACGCATGTCGATAAGCTCAATGCCCGTAAGGTCGAGCTTCAGACGTGTGGCCATACGGCGCAGACGGTCTGGATTACCTAGAAGTACCGGATGGCAGATACCCTCCATCTTAGCCTGCACGGCAGCCTTCATCATGGTGTTGTGCTCACCCTCGGCGAAGACAACCCTCTGCGGGTGCTCAGCGGCAGTGGCGTGGATATATCGTGTGAGCTTCGTCTCCTGTCCGAGCAGCTGTCGGAGATTCTGCTTATACGAATCCCAGTCCGTGATAGGCGTGCGCGCTACCCCACTCTCCATGGCAGCCTTGGCAACCGCTGCGCTCACCTCGGTGATAAGTCGTGGGTCTACAGGTTTCGGAATGAAATACCTTGGGCCGAACGAAAGGTCGTTGACATGGTAGACCTCGTTCACAACATCAGGCACAGGTTGCTTGGCCAAGTCGGCAATGGCATGTACGGCAGCGAGCTTCATCTCCTCGTTGATGCTGCGTGCATGAACGTCGAGTGCTCCGCGGAATATGTATGGGAAGCCTATAACGTTGTTAATCTGGTTCGGATAGTCAGAGCGACCGGTAGACATAAGCACGTCGGGACGGCTTGCCATGGCATCCTCGTAGCTAATCTCCGGCACAGGATTGGCAAGTGCGAACACTATTGGCTTGGGAGCCATCGAGCGCACCATGTCCTGAGTAAGCACGTTGCCTTTGGACAGTCCTACGAAGACATCGGCGTCGCGCACAGCCTCCTCCAGAGTGTGTATGTCACGGCGGTCAGTAGCAAAGAGAGCCTTTTGCGGTGTAAGGTTTGTGCGGTCAGACGTGATTACGCCCTTTGAGTCGAGCATCACGATATTCTCAGTCTTGGCACCTATGGCCACATACAGCTTGGTACACGATATGGCAGCGGCACCTGCGCCGTTGACAACGATACGTACCTTAGATATATCCTTGCCTGCTACTTCCAGCGCATTCTTAAGTCCGGCAGCCGATATGATGGCTGTGCCATGCTGGTCATCGTGCATGACGGGTATGTCGAGAGTACGCTTGAGCCTCTCCTCAATATAGAAACATTCAGGAGCTTTTATGTCCTCAAGGTTTATTCCGCCGAACGTTGGCGCAATCTTCTCTACAGCCTCGCAGAATTTCTCCGGGTCTTTCTCATCAACCTCAATATCGAAGACGTCAATACCACCATAAATCTTGAACAGCAACCCCTTACCCTCCATAACGGGTTTTCCACTCATCGCACCTATATCGCCCAGTCCGAGTACGGCAGTGCCATTGGATATCACAGCTACAAGGTTTCCCTTGTCGGTATACTTGTAGACATCGTCGGGGGTTTCCTGGATTTCCAGACATGGATATGCCACTCCGGGTGAATATGCCAGGCTTAGGTCTGTTTGTGTTGTGTACGGCTTAGTAGGCTTAACCTCTATTTTGCCGGGACGGCCATTGCTGTGGTATTCCAGCGCCGCCTCTTTAGTTATCTTTACCATAAGAAGTATTTTGTTTAAGTTTTCTTTTTCCCTTACGTAAGCGGCTGTAAGCTGGATGTATTCAAACCTTTCTTACCATGCCATCATCGAGCCACCTATTGATTATCAAGCGCAAAGTTAATAAAAAACCACGATAACGTGACAGAGTTTTATGTTTTTTTTGTATCTTTGCAGCAAAAACAAGATATGGATAAAGCCAACTTCTCGTCCGCATACAGAAAGGAATTACGCACAAAGATACGCGAGGTTGCCATGCAGCATTTCCTCGCAAAGGGCATCCGCGCAGTCAAGATGGACGACATCGCCAACGCGCTGAGTATCTCCAAGCGTACTCTCTACGAGCTTTACGACAACAAGGAAGACCTGCTCCTGGAAGTTCTCAAGGAAGCAGAAGAGAGCAGGCACAACCGTATCTCTGCCTTTGCCGAGCAAGTAGACAACAATGTCATGGAGATTATCTTTGAGCTATATCGCATGCATGCCGAGGCATACGACAACGTCAACCCACTGTTCTATCAGGAGTTGAAGAAATACCCCAAGGTAACAAACTACCTTGACGAGAAAGACACCGTAGACGAGAACCTAACGCAGGCATTCTTCAACCTTGGCATCGAGCAGGGCTATTTCCGTAAGGAGATTGACTTCGCGATAGTAGCAAAAATGATGCGCGAGTGTGTACGTTACGCAATATACAATACAGACTTTACAACGGTTAAGTTCGACTACCTCTTCACCAACGTAATATTCCTTTTCTTCCGCGGTTTCTGCACAGACAAGGGTATCGAGGCCGTGAACAGGATGTGCGACAAGTAAAGCTCTCTATAGAAGACTAATAGCGTGCAATAAATAAAGCATGCGTGTCTATAAGGGACTTTTCCTAAATTTGCAAATCTCACTCACCCCCCCTTACCCCCCAGGGCACCATTCCTATCCTATGAACACCAACACTACCCAACCACGCTATGAGATACTCGACGGGCTTCGTGGAGTAGCAGCCCTGATGGTGGTAATATTCCACTTGAGCGAGGCTTTCTCCTATGACCCTGTGTACAAGCATCTCAATCACGGCTACCTTGCTGTTGACTTCTTCTTCGTCCTTTCCGGTTATGTCATTGGCTACGCATACGACCATCGCATGCTTAGCGGCGAGATGACACGATGGGACTTTGTGAAGAGCCGTCTTATCAGGCTCCAACCCATGGTGCTATTCGGCCTACTACTGGGTGCTGCATTCTTCTACCTGCAAAGCGGCAACTACTATCCACGCATAGCAGAGACCAGCCTTGCGACGCTGCTGTTGTATGTTGTGCTGGGCTTCTTTATGATTCCCCAGACACCGGAATACAACATACGAGGCAACGACGAGCTGTTCTCCCTGAACATTCCTCAGTGGTCGCTCATCTACGAGTATATCGCCAACCTTCTCTATGGTCTGTTTGTCTACCGTTTGGGAAAGAAGTGGCTCGCCGTACTTGTGGCAGTCTTTGCTGTGATACTTGCCGACTGCGCCCTGAGCCTAAACATGTTCGGGATGCTTGAGGAGCACGACTATCCATGGGCACTCAACGGTGGCTTCACATGGAACACGGAACATATATATATAGGTATGGCGCGCGTGGGCTATTCATTCTTTGCCGGTCTGCTTCTCAGCCGTTTGGGCTTAGTAGTGAGGGCGCGTGGTGCCTTCTGGATATGCTCCATCATAATCGTGGCGATAATATGCACGGAGAATGTCGGAGGCTATGCCCTGCCCCACCTTGACGGAGCCTTCAGCCTGATCTGCACCCTGCTTATTTTTCCCATCGTGGTATGCATAGGCGCAGGCACCAATCCCAAAGGTAAGACCACCATCGGCGTATGCCGTTTTATGGGTCGCATATCCTACAGCCTCTATCTGGTACACTACCCCTTCGTATACCTGTTCTTCACGTGGATAGACAACAATGGCGACGCGCCGCTATCTGTGAAACTCTTCCTCTCGGCAGCCATAGTGGCAGTAAGCGTCCTCACGGCTTATGCGGCGATGATGCTCTACGATGAGCCTGTAAGGAAACACCTGAGGCAGAGGTTTCTGAGGAAATAGCCTGAGGCAATAATAGCATTATGAGAAAAAATATGTAACTTTGCAGGCAAAAACAAGGAAAAGAGGATGGGGATAGAAAGAGGTATATTCAACCGCGCCCAACTGCTGTTGGGAAGCGATGCCATGGAGAGACTGAACAGCATCAAGGTGATAATATTCGGCGTGGGAGGCGTAGGCTCTTGGTGCGCTGAGAGCCTTGTACGCTCAGGTATCAGCCACCTGACGGTAGTCGACAGCGACAGGGTATGCATAACTAACATCAACCGTCAGCTCATGGCCACGGTGAAGACCGTAGGGCAGGTTAAGGTGGAGGCTCTCAAGGAGAGGCTACTTACCATAAACCCCATGGCAGAGATAGATGCACGGCAGCAGATATTCTCGGAAGAGACTGCCGACAGCTTCTGCCTCGACAGCTACGACTATATCATCGATGCCATAGACTCGCTGAAGGACAAGCGGTTGCTTATTGAAATGGCATGCAATACCAAGGCGGTATTCTTCTCATCAATGGGAGCAGCGCTGAAGATGGACCCAACAAGGATAAAGGTTGCAGAGTTCTGGAAGGTTGAGGGATGCCCTCTGGCCCGTGCCCTGCGCCAGAGATTCAAGCGGCTGAAACGTAAACCCGCAAGGAAATTCCTATGCGTATACAGCGACGAGCTGCTGGAGAACAAGGGGCATAACGCATCGTGCGGAACAGAGAAGTGCATGTGTCCGAAGGCAAAGAACGGACCTGGCGACGCAGCCCTGCTCAATCATGAGTGGTGCTCAAGCAAGGCGCAAATCAACGGCTCGCTGATGCATATCACGGCAATATTCGGCATGACCATTGCCGGACTCGTAGTGAAGGACGCTGCGGGGCGACCCTGACGACAGGTCCTTCACTATGTGTGGGAGAGGTAGATTGTTATACTATTCGGCAATTCAAGGAATTCAGAGAATGAAATCTTCTATTATCATATTATCGCTTGTTCTGGCTGCTCTATCAGCCACGGCACAACAGACGGAGACGGCTGTTGCAGACACCACATATGGTTACAAGGACGCATACAAGGACTATTTCAGTATTGGTGTCTCGCTAAGTGCACGCAACGTGAGGTCCGCAGAGCAGATGGACATAGTGAGGAGGAACTTCAACAGCGTTACGGCGGAGAATGCCATGAAGCCAGGAGTTATACACCCGAAGGAGAACGTCTGGAGATGGGACGATGCAGACAGCATAGCCAACTGGTGCCGGAGAAACGGCGTGAAGATGAGAGGCCACTGCCTGTGCTGGCACGAGCAGTTTTCCAACTGGATGTTTACAGGC
Source organism: Prevotella sp. P3-122 (assembly GCF_002251365.1). Lineage (GTDB taxonomy): Bacteria > Bacteroidota > Bacteroidia > Bacteroidales > Bacteroidaceae > Prevotella. The sequence goes on along the minus strand of NZ_NPJH01000037.1, from coordinate 64,387 downwards.
TCCTTGGGCAACGAGGTGACAAAAGAGGTGTTCTACCAAAGACTGCGCAACCATATCCACACCGTGGTAGGAAGATACAAGGATGTTGTCTACGCCTGGGACGTGCTTAACGAGGCCATTGCCGACGGAGACGGGGACAGGCTGCCTGATGACAATGGCGAACCAAGCCCATACAGGCAGTCAAGGCTCTTCAAGCTATGTGGAGAAGAGCTTGTTAGAAAAGTATTCGAGTTTGCTCATGAGGCTGACCCTGATGCCAAGCTATTCTACAACGACTACAATGCTGCTGTTCCGTCAAAGCGTGACCATATATATAATATGGTGAAGAAGATGAAGGATGACGGAGTACCCATCGACGGCATAGGCATGCAGGGACACTACAACGCCTGGTGGCCATCGGCAGAAGACGTCGAGGCAGCCATAAGTAAATTTTCTGAGATTGTAGACGAGGTGCAGGTGACGGAGCTGGACATAAGAACAACCAACGAGATGGGAGGCCAACTGCAGTTTAGCCAGGGAAATGCAGGAGGCGTGCCACAGCATATAGCAGAGATGCAAGAGAGGCAATATGCCAACATCTTCCGCATTGTGCGAAAATGGAGGAACGTGGTCACGAACGTCACGTTCTGGAACCTCTCTGATGCCGACTCATGGCTCGGAGCAGGCAACAGTCCCCTACCCTTCGACACAGACTACAAACCAAAGAGCATATACTACACCATCAGGGACTTCAATCCCGCAAACGACAGACGGTGATAAGGATTTGAGGTGGCAACTCTCCGCAAATCCATATCCTACAAAACTCCATAAACATTTCATTGCTACATTTTATTTCATCTGAGTTTTTAACGTTTTAGCCTCTTTTGCGTCATATATTATAGGAAACGGCAATAATCGCAGGCTTTGAAACGCTTCACGAGTGTGCCGATGAAAAAGAACCAGCAATGAAAGAGATCGACGACACATATATAACAACTCTAATGGGGCGCGACCCACAGCGCGGCTTCAAAAGCCTCATGGACAAATACCAGGAGAAAGTATACTGGCATATCCGGCGGCTTGTTGTCGGGCATGAGGAGGCACGGGACGTCACGCAGGACACATTCGTAAAAGTGTTCAGGTCGTTCAGCTCGTACCGTGGCAACGGCTCGCTTGGCGGATGGATATACCGAATAGCCACCAATGAGGCATTGGACCACATTGCGCGCAACAAGGCCAGGCAGATGGAGACAGACCTGGAGGGAACGGACTACTTCAGTCTTCACGCCGACGAGTACACAGACTATACGAAGGCAGACGCCGTGGCCATGCAGAGGATTATATCGTCCCTACCCGAGAAGCAGCAGGTGGCATTCAGCCTCAGATACTACGACGAGCTGCCTTTCAAGGAGATAGCCTCTATCATGGGTACAACCGAAGTGACGGCAAGAGTGAACTATAGCATTGCCAAGAGTAAGATTACCAATATTATAACGGAGAAGGAGTAAATATATGCAAAAGAAAAGATGTGAAATGCCATTTATGGTATCGGAGGGGTTCTTCGAGGACATGCAGTCCACGGTATTCAGCCGGCTTGCAACAGACTTCGACCAGGCAGGAAAGAGTATTCGAAGGACTCTTATAACAAAACTGATGTATGCTGCTGCGTGTGCCGTGTTGTGCGTGGTGATGCTCGGACAATCGGCAGGAGACATGGGCAGTAGAACATTCTTGACAGTGGACGAGGCATACAGCCAGCTTAGCGAGACCGATCAGGAAATAGTGCTCGAATCATACGAGCAAGACATATTGTTTAACTTATAAAACGACAAAGAAGATGAAAAGGATTATCAGAATTATGGCCCTTGCCATGTTCATGGTATGTATGAGCATGGGAGCTAACGCCCAGAACAAGCAAAAGAAAGACGGAAGCAGGATGAGCGTTGAACAGCTGACTGAGCTGCGCGCCAAGCGCATAGCACAGGCTCTGGCTCTTGACGATGCCACTGCCCAGAAGTTCACTACCACATTCTGCGCATGCCAAAAAGAGCTTTATGCAGCCAACAAGGCCATGAAGGAAAACAAAGGCAAGAAGAGAAGCGAGATGACGGATGCGGAGATTGAAACTATACAGAAGGACAGATTCAAACAAAGCCGCAAACTGCTCGACCTTAGAGAGAAATACTACGGCGAATACAGAAAGTTCCTCTCTGCCCGTCAGGTACAAAGGGTATACGAGCTGGAAAAACAGGACTTCAAGAAATTCGCAATTCATGCTGCCAAGAACAAGAAGGCACCAGCAAGGAAAAGAAAGTAAGCCTGCAATAGGTATCAAGTACAGGAAAAGAGGGGGCTATGCTCCCTCTTTTCGTATTCTTAGCATGCCAGCGTCCTTATATGGCTGGCAGGAGCTGATGGCGTGGATGATGCGTTATAGAGCAGTCTCGCTGTCAACGGGATATCGGCAATGAAGGTAGTATACACAGACCACACTGCAAAAATAGTAATCACTCGAAATGTCTGATGCCGCCATACAGCATACGTCTGTTCGGCAACGTTAAGGACTTTATTCCATTTCGGCAATTACAAAACTGACATTTGTCTGACAAATAACTCGCCCTGCAAGAGCTAAAGCATAATTGGCTATTATTTACGCTTTACCCTTGCAGGGCGAGTATTGTAGTTGGAAATTCTTATTCTTGCTGAAACCAGAATTACGCAGTTGAGCTATTGCAGATGGTAATTACTTGGCGTAAGCAACAGAACGTGTCTCCCTGATGACTGTAATCTTCACCTGTCCGGGATATGTCATCTCGTTCTGTATCTTTGTAGCTATCTCGCCACTCAGCTTCTCGGTCTCCTCATCGCTCATCTTGTCGGCTCCGACAATAACCCTAAGCTCACGTCCAGCCTGAATGGCATAGGTCTTGGTAACACCAGGATAGCTCATGGCTATAGCCTCAAGGTCGTTGAGACGCTTGATATATGCCTCGACAATCTCACGGCGTGCGCCAGGACGTGCTCCAGAGATGGCGTCGCAGACCTGAACGATAGGTGCGAGAAGAGTATTCATCTCCATCTCGTCGTGATGGGCACCGATGGCGTTGCAGATATCTGGCTTCTCCTTGTATTTCTCAGCAATCTTTGCTCCATAGAGTGCGTGCGGCAACTCGCTCTCCTCGTCAGGCACCTTGCCGATGTCGTGAAGCAGTCCGGCTCTCTTGGCCTTCTTTGGATTGAGTCCCAGCTCAGCAGCCATGACTGCACACAGGTTTGCCGTCTCGCGTGCATGCTGCAGCAGATTCTGACCATAGGAGCTTCTGTACTTCATCTTGCCGACTATACGGATAAGCTCAGGATGCAGGCCATGGATTCCAAGGTCTATGGCTGTACGTTTACCAGTCTCTATAATCTCGTTCTCAAGCTGTTTCTTCACCTTGGCAACGACCTCCTCGATGCGTGCCGGATGAATACGTCCGTCGGCAACAAGCTGATGCAGGGCCAAACGGCAGACCTCACGGCGGATTGGGTCGAAGGCTGATATGACAATAGCCTCAGGAGTATCGTCAACGACAATCTCAACTCCAGTAGCAGCCTCAATGGCACGGATGTTACGTCCCTCGCGTCCGATGATACGTCCCTTTACTTCGTCATTGTCGATATGGAATACGCTTACAGAGTTCTCGATTGCCGTCTCAGTGGCGACACGCTGTATGGTCTGAATGACAATCTTCTTAGCCTGTGCATTGGCATTTAGCTTTGCCTCGTCCATAATCTCGTTGATGTAGCTTGCCGCATCAGTACGGGCCTCATCCTTAAGGCTCTCCACGAGTCGGTTCTTTGCCTCCTCAGCACTAAGTCCAGAGAGTTCCTCAAGTTTTTCCCTCTCCTGGTTCTGCATCTTCTCAAGTTCCTCCTGCTTGATGGCGATGAGCTTCTTCTCGTTCTCTATACGCTGTTGGTTCTGCTCAACCTCCTGCTTGCGTCTTCCCAGTTCCTCCAGCCTTTGATTGAGCGAAATCTCACGCTGCTTGAGCCTGTTCTCGCTCTGCTGGATTTTCTGATTTCTCTGCTGAACCTCTTTTTCGAGCTCACTTTTCTTGTTCAGGAACTTCTCCTTTACTTCAAGGAGTTTTTTCTCTTTGATGACCTCTGCCTCATTATTAGCGGCCTCTATCATCTGTTTATATTTTCCGGTAATGACATATCGGAAAAGTACGTAGCCGACAATTCCTCCTATTAGGATTCCTATGACGGCCGAGATAATAACTGTTGTCATGGATAACTCTTTAATTAATTTATATGTGTGTATATTCTCCTACTTCTTCAGGGCGTCCTCAATCTCCGAAGTCAACTTTGAGAGAATACCAACCACCGGTCCAAGGTCGTTATGCATAGCCTCTTTCTCATATCTTAACGCTATATCAATGAGTACGGCATACAAAATCTCCTTATCACTCTTTTTCCCCTTGAAATACGAGTAATAAGTGTTCATTGTTTCGGTTATAAGCTTGCCAGCCTTCCGATACTGTTCCTCCTCGTCGCGGTTGCACCGCAGAGGAATTTCCATATCGTAGACAAACAATCTTATGTTTAATTTCTCTTTGTTTTCCTCAGCCATAGTACGTTATCAACTTTCGCTCAAGAGCGTGATACATTTGTTGACGTCCCTGATGAGCCTCGACACCCGCTTCTGTACAGACTCCATGTCGCCGTCTGTAATCTCAAGCATCTTGGCCATCTTCAGCATCTCATAATCTCTACGTGCCTGTTCCAACTTGGCCTCCAATTCCTTTATCCTGGAGTCGCGCTCGTCAACCATTGCGTAAAGCTCCGCATTCTCATTCTTCGTCTCATTGTACTGAAGAATCATCTGCCTTACTCTGGTGGTGAAAGCGTTTAAAGTTTTCTCATTAGCATCCATAGAATTATTATTTGGCTACAAATTTACCAATTTATTTTTAAAAAGGCAAGATATAAGCATATATTTTTTAGGCAGACCGAGAGTTTTTGCCGTCTCGGACATTTTTTCCTACTCCTCAGTCTGTCTTGGCTCTTTCTTGGCAAGCATCACGAGCTGATATACATAGTCTGTAATCCACTTCTCGCTGAAACCGAGACGCTTATTATACTGACGTATGGCAACGATGGTCTTTAGCACGCCAGCATCGGTGTAATCGTTCTTGGTAAAGATGTCGTGCACGGTTTTTTCCGTCATCGTCCTGATAGCCTTTTTGAAAAACGACGGCAACCTCAATTTGAACTTCATCAGATTGCCCGTAAGCATCATAATATCCTGGGAGAAATTCTGGAATTGAACAAGATATACCTGCACATCCTGCAACTTGCGGCAGTTCTTGCGTATGCTTTGGTCGATTTCCTTGAAGAAAGACTCGTCGGTACCATAGATTTCGTTCATCATTTTCATGCAATGTTTCTTCTCTCCGACTCCCAGTTTATTGTTTACCGTCGGCACATGGAACGTAGACTTGAACACCCTCAGGTCCGGCACCATTGCAAGGTTGGTTATACCAACATTAGAAGCCAGCGAAGCCTGGAAATAGACACGTATGAGGGTCATATAGTCCTGCATGCCTCCAGCCCCGTTCTCTGCCTCCTTCTTTCCAAATAGTTTTTTTATGAAGCTCATAATGTTTTTTCAGAATTTATCTATTACATGTTTTCTATTATCAAATGCAAAATTAATAGAAAATATTCAAACTGCAAAATTTATTTGCGACTACCTCTGTCTTTTTTGCCAATTAGCCCATCTTTCGTTACGCCTTACAGCATCTTTAGAGCATCACAATTGACTTGCAGCATAATTTCAACAGTAAATTTGAAAAAAAGTGCCACAAGTTTTCGTATCTCAAATATAATTATTAAATTTGCCACAAATTAGCGGGAACATCTCGTTACCCGATGTTTTGCAACAAAATATACGTCTCAAACAAAACGACAGTATACCAGAACTCTAGTTCATCTAGTTCAATAAGTATTAACAACATACTCTAAAGCAATACGACAAAGTGAAAGGAATTGTATTAGCAGGCGGCTCGGGTACACGCCTATACCCCATTACCAAAGGCATAAGCAAACAGCTCATTCCTATTTTCGACAAGCCGATGATATATTATCCCTTGTCGGTGCTGATGCTTGCAGGTATCCGTGACATACTCGTAATATCAACACCTTACGACCTTCCTGGTTTCAGACGGCTCCTTGGCGACGGCCACGACCTTGGCATCAACATCAGCTACGCGGAGCAACCAAGTCCCGACGGACTGGCACAGGCATTCATCATAGGCGAGGAATTCATCGGCAGCGATGACGTATGCCTCGTTCTTGGCGACAACATCTTTTACGGAGCAGGCTTCAGCGCATTGCTCAAGGAGAGCGTAACCGCAGCCACAAACGGCAAGGCAAGTGTGTTCGGATATTACGTAAACGACCCCGAGAGATACGGAGTTGCAGAATTCGACGAACAGGGCAACTGCCTGAGCATAGAAGAAAAACCTGCCAACCCGAAGAGCAACTATGCCGTTGTGGGACTGTATTTTTACCCAAACAGCGTGGTAGAGATAGCAAAGCACATCAAGCCAAGCGCACGCGGAGAGTTGGAGATAACCACTGTCAATCAGGAATACCTCTCCAGGAACAGCCTCATGGTTAGAACATTGCAGAGAGGGTTCGCATGGCTTGACACTGGTACCCATGACAGCCTCAGCGAGGCAAGCACCTTCATAGAGGTTATAGAAAAGAGACAGGGACTGAAAGTGGCATGTCTGGAAGAAATTGCTTATAAGAAAGGATGGATAACAACAGAACAGCTCAGAGTCGTTGCCCAGCCCATGGCAAAGAATGAGTACGGCAAATACCTGCTGAAACTTGCCGACAAAACCCTTCCAAAATAAGCACTAAAGAGGAACAAGCGCAAAGATAATAAAGGTATTAATACAAAGAAACACATAAAATTACACAATGGAAGAAAAAAAGAATCTTGAAATGGAGAACGCAAATGTGCCATTTGAGAAAGAGGAGCAGTCCGCTTTCGATTTTGCCGCCATCTACACTACCATTATCCTCAACTGGAAATGGTTTGCTCTCTCTCTCATCATCTGTCTTGGAGTAGCAGCCATATACCTACGCTACACCACCCCTATCTACCAGGCATACGCCAAGCTGCTGATCAAAGATAACGAGGGCAACAGCAGCCGCAACAACATGCTCAACACTTCCACTCTCGGTATGATTACCAACTCTAACGGTATCGACAACGAGATGGAGATACTTAGCTCGCACTCTATTGCAGAGCAGGCTGTACGCGACCTCAAACTATACGTGAACTACTATATCAAGGGCAAAATAAAATACAACCTGCTCTACAAGACACAGCCCATAAGCGTAGACGTGGATCCGGCACACCTGGAGAAACTAAACGCCGGCATAAATCTGGACATTGTCAAGGAAGGCAACAAGTACCATATCACGGGTACATACTATGTTCCTATAAGCGACAACGAGGCTGACGGCCCATTTGCTATAGACAAGACGTTCTCGCAGCTGCCCGCAACAATCGGCACACGAGCAGGCATTCTGAGCTTCTCTGCAAATCCTGGCTACCAGATGCAGGAAGGACAGCAGATAAAAGTTGTCATCAACTCTCCAAAGAGCGAGGCATATAAGTACGTAGGCTCACTGTCTGTTAGCCAGACCAGCAAGACAACAACCATTGCTCAGCTTGTCATCAGCGACGAAAGCCCACAGAGAGCCGTAGACTACCTCAAGCAGCTCGCCATCTGCTACAACAGGCAGGCCAACGAGGACAAGAACGAGATAGCAGTACGTACCGAAGAGTTCATCAACGGACGTCTTGAGAAAATCAACGCCGAGCTAGGCAACACCGAGGGGCAGCTTGAGAACTACAAGAAGTCACACAACATGGTGGAGCTGAAGATGAATGCCGGACAGGCTGTAGGCAATGCCGACCAGTACTCACAGAAACTTGCCGAAATCAGTACTCAGGTGGAGTTGCTCAACAGCATCAACGACTATATGAACCAGCCAGACAATAGGTATCAGACCCTGCCATCGAACGTTGGTCTTACCGATGCGTCGGCAACATCACTAATTAATAAGTACAACGAGATTGTACTACAGCGTAACAGGCTGCTGCGTAGCGCAAGCGAGAACTCACCAACTGTGACACCTCTCACCTCACAGCTCGAAGACTTGTCGAACAGTATCCGCAGGGCTATGAGCCAGGCACGCCGCAACGTTGAGATACAGCGCAACGCTATTTCCTCACAGTTCAACAAGTATCAGGGACAGATACAATCTACACCTGAGCAGGAAAGAATGCTTACACAGATTGGCCGCCAGCAGGAAGTGAAGTCGGGCCTTTACCTGATGCTTCTCCAGAAGCGTGAGGAAAACTCCATATCGCTTGCCGCCACTGCCGACAAGGGAAAACTCATCGATGACCCTGCTGCAGGCGGAAAGGTTAGCCCCAAGAGCTCGCTTATAATGCTTATAGGACTTATCGCCGGACTGGCTATCCCTGCCATAATCCTCTACATCGTACAGCTGTTCCGCTACAAGATTGAGGGACACGACGACGTGGCAAGCCTTACCACTCTGCCAATCATTGCCGATGTGGCAGTAGCCAGCGAGACTGCCAAGACAAAGGCCGACATCGTAGTACACGAGAACAAGAACACACAGATGGAGGAGATATTCCGTTCCATGCGTACCAACATACAGTTCATGCTCAAGGAGAACCAGAAAACCATCATGTTCACCTCGACAACAACGGGTGAGGGTAAGACGTTCACGGCTGCCAACCTTGCAGTGAGCTTCGCCCTTCTTGGCAAGAAGGTAGTGCTCGTTGGTCTTGACATCCGTAAGCCGCGTCTCGCACAGCTTTTCGAAATTGACGACAAGAAGCACGGAATTACAAACCTCATCGTCAAGAACTCCCCTAACAAGGATGACATCCTTGGACAGATAGTACCCTCGGGCATCAACAACAACCTTGATCTTCTTATGGCAGGTCCGATACCTCCAAACCCCGCAGAGCTTGTTGCCCGTACTTCACTTGACGACATCATGGGCAACCTACGCGAGATGTACGACTACATACTCATCGATACAGCTCCTGTAGGCCTTGTTACCGATACGCTTCAGATAAGCCGCGTGGCTGACGTTACAGTCTACATGTGCCGCGCAGACTACACTCCGAAGGAGAGCTTCGAGCTTATCAACAGCCTCGCAGCAGAGAAGAAACTCCCCACCATGTGTGTTGTACTGAATGGCATCGACATGTCGAAGAAGAAGTACGGATACTATTATGGCTATGGTCGCTACGGCAAGTACGGACGCTACGGACGCTACAACAGCAAGTCTCAGCGCTATGGGGCATATGGTTCGTACGGACGCTATGGCTCATATGGCGCATACGGCTCTTACGGCAGTTATGTCAACAGTCATTACGGAGACAAGAACGACACATCAATAAAGGTATAACACCTTTACATAAACCCTAACACAAAGTTATGATTATTGCAGTTGATTTCGACGGAACAATTGTAGAGAACAGATATCCTGACATCGGTGACGAACGTCCGTTCGCCACCGATACTCTTAAAATGTTGATCAAAGACAAGCACCAGCTTATATTATGGAGTTGCCGCGAGGACAAATTGCTTGATGATGCCGTGGCATGGTGCAGGGAGAGAGGGGTGGAATTCTGGGCCATCAACAAAGACTATCCTGAGGAAGATATGACCAAAAACTACCACTTCTCAAGGAAAATCAAGGCCGACATGTTCATTGACGACAGACAGGTGGGAGGACTTCCTGACTGGGGAACTATCTACCAGATGATAAAATACCATAAACCCTACGAACTGGTCATCAAGGAGTCATTCGGGCATATTCATGAGGAAGATGTTCCAAAAAAGAAACACTGGTGGCAATTTTGATGATTGATTAATGATTATTGATTAATGATTGATGATTGCTGATAATTGCTGTTTAATTGCTGATAATTGCTGTTCCGCTAAATCATCCGCTTGCGGACAAACAACAATACATCATGTGTTTAGAACAACAATTATCAGCAATTATTATTTTACAGCACCAAACTCGTATTTCATAATTCATGCAGCCCCTACAGTCACTGTCTGAGTTGGGTTAAAGGCGGAGTCCGTTGACAAAATCACGGGCTGCCATACGTTTCTTTCCCGACTGCTGCAAGGTCAGTACCTCAAGCAGACAGTCACCAGTATTGACAAACATCCTACCTTTCTCAATATATACGACACCGGGCTCACCGTTAGCCGTGCGCTCAGTCTTGGCTGTCTTGAATATCTTCAGCGTCAGTTGATTGTTATTGAGCCTTACCTTTCCCCATGCACCAGGGTAAGGGCTTAGTCCCCTTACAAAGTCATAAACAGACTTAGCATTCTTCTCCCAGCATATCTCGCACGTTTCCTTGAAAATCTTTGGCGCAACGGGCAGGCTGTCACAATCAGTCATATCACTCTGTTCGATGGTCTTCACATTACCCTCGGTACAGAGAACCATATCTATTGTCTCGACGGCTAAGTCTGCGCCAAGCTCCATCAGCCCGTCGTAAACATATTCCACATCTGCATCATCGGGAATAGGGAACGCCTTCTGTGCGATAACCCTACCTGTATCAATGTCATGGTCGAGGAAGAACGTAGTGACCCCAGTCTCTGTCTCGCCATTAATTACAGCCCAGTTAATAGGTGCCGCTCCCCTATATTTTGGCAAAAGCGCAGCATGAACATTGAATGTTCCAAACCTCGGCATAGCCCATACCACTTCCGGTAGCATACGGAACGCAACAACCACCTGCAGGTCGGCATTGTAGCTTCTCAGCAGTTCAACAAACTCCGGGTCTTTCATCTTTACCGGCTGCAATACTGGCAGTCCGTGTTCCTGCGCAAATTTCTTCACTTCCGACGGCTGCAACGTGTCCTGATGACGGCCTACGGGCTTATCGGGCTGCGTAACGACGGCCACGACATTATATCCTCCTTCAACAAGTTTTCTCAATGTCCCCACGGCAAACTCAGGTGTTCCCATGAAGACAATTCTTAAATCTTTCTTCTCCATATAAGCGCAAAGTTAATCAAAAACGGCGATACCACAAAGCCATTCCAAAAATTTTCACTCACCCAAAACAAAAAAACAGATAGCGCACCTATTACAGGTATGATGCGATACAACAAAAAAAACGCCGTTAAATTTTGTTTTGTCCACTATTTGCACTACCTTTGCATAAAATTAGTTTTTTTGTCATGAAGAAATACATACTAATACTTTTGCTTGCCATGACAGCCACGGCAACAGTCTCTGCTGCAGACAAGTACGAGCGCGTCCCTTGGGACATCTTCGTCATACCAAAGGCGGGTGCTGCAGGCTCATTCATGCGACACTCTGGTGGAGAGTTCAAAATAGGTCTTACTGGTGGTGTAGCCATGCAAGTATACTTCACCCCCAAACTGGCATTCGACGTCGAGCTGGCATATCTTCATGCAGGAACAAAGAATGCCTACATAACATGGGTTACAACAGAGAACGCCGGACCTTACGACTATCGTCTCGACTACATCAACGCCTCATATCTCCTACACTATTACCCCACACACTGGCTAAGCTTCTATACTGGTGTAACAGGTGGAAAACTCTTCAATGCCAAGAGCGAGTACAGATCTCAAATCGTAGATATTGAGGACGAGCTGCACGGCTCACTGCTCACAGTACCAGTAGGATTCAGCTTGGAACTGGGGAAGGTGATGCTTGATGCCAGATGGAACTACCAGCTCAACAAGCTCCCCGACAGCGACAAGGCAAAGCAAATATTGCCAAACTCGGTTCTTAACATGGTGCAGCTCACCGTTGGGTACAAGATACAGGTGTTTTAAAGCAACAGCAGTCGCTATAGCGATTTGCGATATTCAGAAAAAAAAGATTGTGAAAACAGAAGATGACATCAGAAACGCCGTTGAGACCATGCGGCGTGGAGGTATAATCCTCTACCCTACTGACACGGTATGGGGAATAGGATGCGACGCCACAAACGCCGAGGCTGTGGCAAAGGTCTACAACATCAAGCATCGCGACGACTCAAAGGCTCTCATCTGCCTTGTCGACTCAGAGTCAAGGCTTCAACGCTATGTCCGTGACATACCAAATGTAGCCTGGGATATATTCGAGCTCTCAGTAAAACCAACAACGATAGTCCTCGACAACGCTGTCAACCTGGCACCAAATCTCATTGCCGACGATGGTTCCATAGCCATGCGTATAACTAAGGAGCCATTCTCCAAGGAACTCTGCTACAGATATCAGAAAGCCATTGTGAGCACGAGCGCCAATATCAGCGGTAAGCCTGCGGCACAGAACTTCTGCGACATCAGCGAGGAGATTATCAATGCCGTAGACTACGTCTGCTGGACAAGACGGCAGGAACACAAGCCGCATACCCCGTCGAGCATTATCAAGCTGACAGCAAATGGCGAGGTGACAATAATAAGGAAATAGGCAAGAGCAACTACACATATAATATTATTAATAACAATCCATAAAAGACAACGCTTTGTTTGCTAAAATAATGGCATGGAAGGAAACCCATCTGACCGACAAGCAGATGACGGTTATACTGGCATTCATGATAGGCATCCTCGCCTCCATGGCTGCCTATATCCTTCATACGCTCATCCACCAGATACAGGCCATTCTGACAGAAGGCTTCGAGGTGACCTCCTTCAACTGGCTCTACCTTGTATTTCCCGTCATCGGTATCTATCTTACATCGCTTTTTGTTAGGCATATTGTCCGGGACAACATCTCTCACGGTATCACCCGCATACTCTATGCCATCTCGCGCAAGCGATCGAGACTGAAGCCTCACAACTGCTGGTCGTCGGTTATAGCATCTGCCATCACCATCGGCTTCGGCGGTTCTGTAGGTGCCGAGGCTCCTATAGTGCTTACTGGCTCAGCCATAGGCTCCAACCTCGGACAACTGTTCAAGATGGACAACAAGACTCTCATGCTGCTTGTAGGATGCGGTGCCGCCGCCGCCATCTCCGGTATCTTCAAGGCTCCTATAGCAGGTCTTGTCTTCACTCTTGAGGTGCTTATGGTTGACCTTACGATGGCTTCCCTGCTACCCATTCTTGTCTCTACCATCACAGCCAATGTCTTCACCTGGCTGCTTATGGGAGGCAACTCACTGTTCAGTTTCCACATGGACGGTGCGTGGCAGGTAGAGCGCGTGCCAGCCTGCGTGCTGCTTGGCCTTTTCTGCGCCTTCATAAGCCTATATTTCATTCGTACCATGACATTCTGCGAGGGCATATTCGCCAAGATGAAGAATCATCCCTACGGCAAGCTCGCTGTGGGAGGTATCATGCTAAGCTCGCTCATATTCCTCTTCCCTGCTCTCTATGGCGAGGGCTACTCTGCCATCAACATCCTGCTAAACGGACGTACCGAGGCCGACTGGGACAAGCTGCTCAACAACTCACTGTTCTATGGTCACAGCAACCTGCTTGTTGTCTACATTGCTCTTGTGCTGCTCACCAAGGTGTTTGCGACATCATGTACCAATGGTGCCGGCGGATGCGGCGGAACCTTCGCACCCTCATTGTTTATAGGTGGATTTGGCGGCTTTCTCTTTGCAAGAATATGGAACATGCAGCAGATTGGAGTATATGTTCCGGAAAAGAACTTCACCCTTCTTGGTATGGCAGGAGTCATGGCAGGAGTTATGCACGCCCCGCTCACAGGCATATTTCTTATAGCAGAAATTACAGGTGGCTATGCCCTGTTTGTGCCGCTGATTATAGTCTCCACGGTGTCCGTGATGGTGATGAGTATCTTCGAGCCTCACAGCATCTACGCCATGCGACTGGCAAGGCAGGGCAAGCTCATCACTCACCATACCGACAAGGCTGCGCTGACACTGATGAGCATGGACAGCATCATAGAGAAAGACTACCTCAGCGTAGCTCCAGACATGCCGTTGGGCAAGCTCGTAAATGTCCTGAGCCGCAGCCAGACCGTGTTCATTCCTGTACTTGACAATGGAGGGCGCCTTCTTGGCTCTGTGGACATTACAAAGATTAGACACATCGTGTTCCGTACCGAGCTGTATACCAAGTTCACGGTTAGCCAACTCATGGTGTCCCTGCCAGCAGTGCTCTATACCAACGAGCCTATGGAGGAGGTCATGAAGAAGTTTGAAAAATGTAATGCCGAGTACCTCCCTATTGTCGACATCAACAATAAGCTCACAGGATTCATATCACGCACGCGAATGTATGCCATGTACAGGAAAATGGTTGCTGATTTGTCAGCGGAATAAGAGGATTGGAAGGCTTTATTGTAGATGGAAGAACTTTATTGTATTATTTAAAGTTGCATACGGGGTGTATGGATTTGTATCCAGATATAACCTTACACCCAGAGTGCCGCTACGTTCTACCCTGGGCTATGTGCTTTTTGCGCGTACTGCCTACGGTATTTTCCGAATAGTTACGTATCCAGAAAGGCTTGTTAAAAAAATATATGGAGCACCATTTGTATTGTCAGATGGTGCTCCATAACGTTATTAGTGATTATCATCAGATATCCCAGCCTACGGCAGATGCACCAAGTACGGCGGCACTGCTTCCGTCAAGACCGCTGAAGAGGAACTGTGCCTTGCCCTTGAATATCTTCAGCACATGCTCATCGTAGCTTTTCTTTATCGGGTTCATAATGAGATCGCCCGCCTTGGCCATTCCTCCGAAGAAGATGAATGCCTCGGGACTGCTGAAGGCAGCGAAATCAGCACACGCCTCACCGAGCATCTCGCCCGTAAAGTCATAAACCCTCTTGGCCAGATCGTCGCCCTTGCCTGCGGCAATAGCCACATCGAGCGAGGTGATGTCTTCTGGATTAATATTCCGCAAGATGCTTGGCTCATCGCTTGTCTGCAGGAATTCCCTTGCCGTGCGTGCCACGCCCGTAGCCGAGCAGTATGCCTCAAGACATCCCGTACGTCCGCATCCGCAAGAACGTCCGTTTTCTCTGCGCATGATGACATGTCCCAGCTCGCCAGCAAATCCATCGCTGCCATATACCACCTGTCCGTTGATGACAATACCCGAGCCTACGCCCGTACCAAGTGTCAGCATAATGAAATTCTTCATGCCTCTGGCCACTCCATAGGTCATCTCGCCGATAGCTGCGGCATTGGCATCGTTGGTCAGCGCTACGGGCACACCTAACTTGTCGGAGAACAGCTTGGCCAAAGGCACTATACCATTATGCGCCCACTTCAGGTTTGGGGCAAACTCTATGGTACCATTATAGTAGTTGCCATTCGGTGCGCCAATACCCATAGCCTTTATCTTTTCTACGCCGCCCACCTGGTCGATTATTATCTGCAGCGCATCGACTGCAGCGTCCACATAGTCCTCTACTTTATCATATCCCTGCGTCTTAATGGCAGTAGTAGCCTTAATCTCTCCCCTGCTGTCAACGATACCGAAGACAGAATTGGTGCCGCCGAGGTCCAAGCCGATAACATACGGCTTCAAAACTGATTGTGTTTCCATTGCAAATTATTTGTTTATATTTAAGTTTACAGTCATAGGTGTTATGAAAGCAAAGATAGTAAAAATAGCCCGAAAGCCAAAGGATTTGGGCAAAAAAGTCATCCTATCATGTATTTTTCTCCCTCCAATGGCGTATTTTCAACTTTTATTATTAATTTTGCATACGATATGCCATTTCCATTTCATATAGACATATTAGGCGTAATGCTCAAGGGAACCATCATCGGCATACTTGCTTCGGCTCCTATGGGTCCTGTGGGAGTGCTCTGTGTACAGCGCACCCTCAAGAAAGGACGTTGGTATGGGTTTGTAACAGGTATTGGTGCAGCTGTAAGCGACATCATCTATGCGCTGATAACAGGCTACGGAATGAGCTTCATCATGGATCTCATCACCAATCCTACCAATAAGTTTTGGCTGCAGATTTTCGGCAGCATGATGCTTCTCGTCTTTGGCATATACTGCTTCCGCAACAATCCCACCAAGAAGATGCACCACAGCGGCAACAACAAAGGCACGTTCTGGCACAACGGCCTGACGGCCTTTCTGGTGACATTCTCCAATCCGCTAATCATCTTCATCTTTATGGCCTCCTTTGCACAGTTTGCCTTTGTCATTCCCGACCATCATTTCGAGATGTCCCTTGGCTACGCCTGCATTGTGGGAGGTGCGTTGTTGTGGTGGTATGGACTGACATGGCTTATCGACAAGGTTAGAGGAAAGTTCGACGAGAACGGCATCCTTATTATCAATAAGGTGATTGGCAGCTTTGTAATATTCTTCTCGCTGCTTATGCTCATAGGAACCATCTTCAATCTCTATACTTTCTATTAGCGTGCTACAACGACGGCAACAAAGCTATTGCCGCCGTGCGACGCACCACCTCACAACATAACATTATTCATCGCAAGACATGTTCATAGCACAAGAATTACGCAAAAATTCCATAGCCGAATACCTGCTCTACATGTGGCAGGTAGAGGACATAATCAGAGCCTACGGCTGCTCGCTGTCGCGCATCAGAAAGGAATACATAGACTCATTCGAGCTTGACGACGAGCAAAAGGAGGAGGAGCTGGACTGGTGGGGCAACTTGGTAAGGATGATGAACCAAGAGGGATGCCGCGAGCATGGACACCTCCAGATAAACAAGATTGTTGTTCAGGACCTTACCGAACTGCATGCGCAGCTGCTACAGTCTTCCAAATTTCCTTTCTATAATACAGAGTACTACAAGGTGCTGCCGTTCATCGTCGAGCTGCGCAACCGCGGTGACAAGGACTTAACCGAGATAGAAACCTGCCTCAACGCCCTCTATGGTGTAATGATGCTTCGGCTTCAGCACAAGGACATCAGTCCCGACACCAAACATGCCATAGATGAGATAACAACATTTCTCGGCATGCTTTCCGACTACTACAAGAAGGACAAGACAGAAGGATTGGACTTCGACGAGGAATAAGCGGGAACAATCATTACACATATTTATATATAATACACGATAACATGAACATACTTATCACAGGCTGCAACGGACAACTGGGCAACGAGATGCAGCTGCTTGAGAAGCAATACCCAGAGCATACGTTCTTCAACACCGACGTGGCAGAACTGGATATAACCAACCCGCAGGCCATCAATGCATTTGTTGACGGCAACGCTATCGACGGCATCGTAAACTGCGCTGCCTACACCGCTGTTGACAAGGCTGAGAGCAACACCGACCTGTGCCATCTGCTCAACGCCAAGGCACCGGCATTCCTGGCAGAAGCCATTGAGCGCAGAAACGGATGGCTTGTACAGATTTCCACCGACTATGTCTTCGATGGAACCAACCATACACCTTACACGGAAGACCAGGCAACATGCCCCAACAGCGTCTACGGAGAGACAAAGCTTGAGGGCGAGAGGCTGGCAACAGAAAAGTGCAGCCGCACCATGATTATCCGCACGGCATGGCTCTACTCCACCTTTGGCAACAACTTCGTCAAGACCATGATAAGGCTTGGCAAAGAGAAGGAGCAGCTCGGGGTAATCTTCGACCAGGTAGGCACCCCAACTTACGCCGCCGACCTTGCCTCGGCCATCATGACGGCAATAAGCAAGGGAATAGTGCCCGGCATCTACCATTTCTCCAATGAGGGTGTTATCAGCTGGTACGACTTCACAAAAGCCATACACCGCCTTGCCGGCATAACCACATGCCATGTCAAGCCGCTGCACACCGCCGAATACCCCACCCCAGCCCACCGCCCGCACTACAGCGTGCTCGACAAGACAAAAATCAAACAGACATACGGCATCGAGGTGCCATACTGGGAAGACTCACTCGCCCTATGTGTAAGGCAGCTGATGATCCAATAATAATCTTAGAACATCCACCCTTTATCTACAAACTTTCAACTTTCAAATCCCAACATGAACAAGGAAATAGAAAGAAGACGAACATTCGCTATCATATCACACCCTGACGCCGGTAAGACAACCCTTACCGAGAAGTTCCTGCTCTTCGGAGGACAGATACAGGTTGCCGGAGCCGTAAAGAGCAACAAGATACGCAAGACGGCAACGTCCGACTGGATGGACATTGAGAAACAGCGCGGAATCTCTGTGTCCACGTCCGTAATGGAATTCGACTACCTGCCAGAGGGCACGGAGGGAGACCCGTACAAGGTGAACATCCTCGACACACCGGGACACCAGGACTTTGCCGAAGATACCTACCGCACGCTGACTGCCGTTGACTCGGCCATCATTGTCGTTGACTCGGCAAAGGGTGTGGAGGCACAGACCAGAAAGCTCATGGAGGTATGCCGCATGCGCAACACGCCTGTAATAATCTTCATCAACAAGATGGACCGCGAGGGACGTGACCCCTTCGACCTGCTCGACGAGCTTGAGGAGGAACTGCAGATAAAGGTCAGACCACTGTCATGGCCCATAGGACAGGGTCTGCGCTTCAAGGGAGTATACAACATCTACGAGCAGCAGCTCAACCTCTTCACTCCAAACAAGCAGCGCGTAACGGAGAAAGTGGCCGTAGACATCAACTCCGCAGAACTCGACGAGCATGTAGGAGAGCGCGAGGCACAGCAGCTTCGCGACGACCTTGAGCTTATCGACGGAGTATACCCGGAATTCAACGTTGACACCTACCGTAGCGCAGAGGTTGCACCAGTATTCTTCGGTTCAGCCCTGAACAACTTCGGTGTGCAGGAATTGCTCAACTGCTTCGTTGAGATAGCCCCGTCACCAAAGCCAACCAAGGCTGAGGAACGCACCGTGGAGCCGGAAGAGCCGAAGTTCACAGGCTTCATATTCAAGATTACCGCCAACATCGACCCCAACCACCGCAGCTGCATCGCCTTCTGCAAGGTTTGCTCTGGCAAGTTCGTCCGCAATCAGCCCTACCAGCACATACGTCTGAACAAGACCGTGCGCTTCTCTTCGCCCACACAGTTCATGGCACAACGGAAGAGCACCATCGAGGAGGCATATCCCGGCGACATCGTAGGACTGCCCGATAATGGTATATTCAAGATTGGAGATACGCTCACCGAGGGAGAGCAGATTCATTTCCGCGGCTTGCCATCGTTCTCGCCCGAGATGTTCAAGTATATCGAGAACGACGACCCTATGAAGAGCAAGCAATTCCAGAAAGGACTTGAGCAGCTTATGAACGAGGGCGTAGCCCAGCTGTTCGTAAACCAGTTCAACGGGCGCCGCATCGTAGGCACCGTAGGGCAACTGCAGTTCGAGGTAATCCAGTACAGGCTTGAGAACGAGTACAACGCCAAGTGCCGCTGGGAGCCTGTCCACCTGCACAAGGCATGCTGGATAGAGGCCGATGACCAGACGCAGCTCGAAAACTTCAAGAAACGCAAGTACCAGTACATGGCAAAGGACATTGAGGGACGTGACGTGTTCCTCGCAGACTCAGGCTACGTGCTGAGCATGGCACAGCAGGACTTCGAGCACATAAAGTTCCATTTTACGAGCGAGTTCTAACCCGTTTCCGACAAACATTGTGTGTGAGGCTTACCTTACACTCCAAGCTGCAATCACAGACAGAACTCTACCTCACCGCCATCGTATGCCAAATGTACATCTTGTGGAAGCATGGAGCTGGCAAGGCTGTGAAGTCCAATTTTGTGTGTAAGATGCGTAAGCCATGTTTCTTTCGCTCCTATGGCTCTTGACAGTTCCAGGGCATCGCTGACAAGAAAATGGGAATGATGGGGCTTCTCCCATCTGAGCGCACTCACTACAAGACAGTCGACTCCCCTTATAAGCTCCATGTTGGCATTGTCGATGTATTTGATGTCAGTGATATATGCCAAACTGCCTATTCTGAATCCGAGAATGGGCAGTTTGTCGTGTATCACCTCTACGGGCATTACCTGTATATCGCCAATGATGAGCGGCTTGTGCGGATAAATTGTGTTCAGGCGGAGGCGTGGCACCCCTGGATAGAGTCTGTCGGTGAAACAATAATACATCATCTGCTTTATAGCCCTGACAGCCTGACTGTTGGCATAGAGGTCTATGTCTCCGAGCGTACAGTAAGGACGCAAGTCATCCACACCGCCGACATGGTCGTAATGGGAGTGGGTGACAAGCACTCCGTCGATGCGCCGGAACTCCTTGTCCATGAGCTGCTGTCGTATGTCGGGACCACAGTCTATGAGCAGCCTGGTGCTGGCAGTCTCTATCATGGCAGCAGTACGCAGTCTGCTGTCGTGAGGGTCGCTACTCTTGCAGACCTCGCACGTACACCCGAGCGAGGGCACTCCGCCCGACGTTCCTGTACCAAGGAAATATAGTTTTGCCTTGTTCATCACACGATATTCACCTCTGGCTGCAGGCTGATGCCGAAACGCTCACATACATCATGCTGCACAGCCTTCATAAGTCTTACTATGTCACTTCCCGTGGCTCCACCCTTGTTTACAAGCACGAGAGCCTGACGAGAGTGTACCCCAGCCGGGCCAATGGTCTTGCCTTTCCATCCGCACTGGTCAATCATCCATCCTGCCGGTATCTTGTAAGCGGTGCATTCACCCAGAACGTTTCTCACCTCGTAAAACGGCATTGAGGGATAGTCCCGCCTTATGTTCTCGAACTGTTCCCTGCTTACAATGGGGTTCATAAAGAAGCTACCGGCATTACCCTCCACCTTCGGGTCAGGAAGCTTGGCGTTTCTTATGTCTATGATGACATCCCTTAGCTGGCGTGCCGTAGGCGTTGCTATGCCCCTGGCATCCAGTTCTGCTCGAATATTGCCATAGTCGACATGTGGAGTGAATGATGTTGATAGCCGATAGGTGACAAAAGTTATGAGGAAACGGTTACGCCACTCTGTCTTGAAACGGCTCTGCCTATATGCGTAACGACATTCCTCCGCCGGTATGGTCACCACCTTGCCTGTTGCTATCTCCACCGCCTCTACAGAACAGATGACATCCTTAACCTCGGCTCCGTATGCTCCGATGTTCTGTACCGCACTTGCGCCTACCTGCCCTGGAATAAGCGACAGGTTCTCAAGGCCGTACAGTCCTTTATCGACGCAGTAGTTCACGACATCATCGAATACCAGTCCGGCCCAGCATCTGAGCGTAAGGTTCTTGCTGTCAAGGCATACCCCCGCACTGACATCGGCCATCGGGGCAGGCGTTACCACCGTGCCGGGATAATCGCCCGTGAGCAGGAGGTTGCTGCCTCCACCAACAATCAGGAATGGCGACGAGGATATCATCCCCGCCACTTCCACGGCCTCGTCTACAGACGCATATTCCAGGAAACGGCCGCACATGGCATCAATGCCGAAGGTATTGTGTTCCAGGAGTGAGTAATTTCTAATATCGCGCATAGCTTAACTTGAAAATTCTGTCAATAGCCAATGTCCAGTGGCTTTCTGCCGTTTGAACACCATCTCAATCTCCAGTCCGTTCGAGATACCTCTGACAACCAAAATCTTGGTCTTGCTCTCAGGGTATTCCTTACCGTAAATAATATTGTAGATGTTTCCCTCAGGAATGAGCGCAGGCTTGAAGTCGGGCCATTGTCCCGGCATCATCCATCCAGTCATGGTAGAGAAATCATCGTCAGGGTCTGGAGCAGTGAACTTCACCTCGTCGGCCATACTCTCGATCTGGAACAGGGAGTCGGTGGCGAAATGCTCATAGAATTTCAGGAAATTGGCATTGTTGTTCTTGTATACAGGGTCGTAGCAGATAGACTTCATCCTCCACGCTCCCCTTACTCTGTCGAAGACAAACTTCTGCACAGTCTTGATATCGAAGAATATTTTCTCGACAACGACGTGCGCCACCGCTGTGTCCTTGACAACACCCATGTGGCTACGGCTGTCGAAGAGCAAGGTGTAATAGCCCTGCCTCATGAAGAAACGCTCCATTCTCCACTTGTCCTTCTCCACCGTCTTCATCAACTCTCCGTTTTTATAAACAGGCAGCGGAAAGTCCACGCGCTCAAGTTGCAGTTTCTTGCTTGAGGCAAAATTGAAGAAGAAATCATCAAACAGCTCGTCAGCAGCCTTTGGCATGGGAGTGTCAGCGATAATCTCGTCTGTAGAGTCGGCAGCAGCCGAGTCCGTCGCCAGGGAGTCAGTGACGAGAGAGTCGCCCCCCGCGGTCTTCTTGTCCGTACATCCGCTATTGGTGAGGCACAAGGAGCAGGCGAATACAAGCAGCACAACAAAAAGCAAACCTCTATTCATGGTCCATTCTGTTAAAAACTCTGGCAAAAGTACACATAAAAATTGATATAACGACAAAAAAGCATGATACTTTTGTATTTTCAATGTTACATTGTTTTAATTTTCACTTTTTTATTAGTACCTTTGCAGCAATTATTTATTTCAGACATGCTATTAGAAAAGATAGAAACACTTCTCAAGGAAGTTAGCGAGCTCAAGGCAAGCAATGCCGAAGAGCTTGAGCAGCTGAGACTGAAGTACCTCAGCAAGAAGGGCGAGATAAGCCTGTTGATGAACGATTTCCGTTCGGTACCGGCGGACCAGAAGAAGGTTGTCGGCATGAAAATCAACGAGCTGAAGCAAACGGCAACACAGAAGATCAACGACCTCCGCGAGCAGTTCGCCGAGGCAGAGGCCACGTCAGACAACATAGACCTCACACGCAGTGCCTACCCTATATCTCTCGGCACACGCCATCCGCTGACCATTGTCACAAACGAGATCATAGACATCTTCCAGCGAATGGGCTTCACGCTGACAACAGGTCCGGAGATTGACGATGACCTTCATGTGTTCACAAAGCTCAACTTTGCCGCCGACCATCCGGCACGCGACATGCAGGACACATTCTTCATTGAGCAGAGCAAGCTCAACGACGTTACCAAGAACATACTCCTCCGCAGCCATACCTCTGGCGACCAGTCACACTACATGGAGAAGCATGAGGCTCCTATAAGAATTATCTGCCCTGGTCGCGTATACCGCAACGAGGCCATCAGCGCACGCGCCCACTGCTTCTTCCATCAGGTAGAAGGTCTTTACGTGGACAAGAACGTCAGCTTCACCGACCTTAAGCAGGTGCTTCTCACCTTTGCCCGCGAGATGTTCGGCGAGGACACGAAGATACGCTTGCGCCCAAGCTATTTCCCATTCACGGAACCAAGTGCGGAGATGGACATCTCATGCCATATCTGCGGTGGCAAGGGCTGCGGCTTCTGCAAGCACACCGGATGGGTGGAGATTCTTGGCTGCGGTATGGTTGACCCCAATGTGCTTGAGGCCTGCGGCATAGACAGCAAGGTATACACCGGCTATGCCTTCGGTATGGGTGTTGAGCGCATCACCAACCTGAAATACCGTGTCAGCGACCTCCGTATGTTCTCCGAAAACGACACCCGCTTCCTGAAGGAATTCGAGGCCGCTAACTGATGTGCTGAGATAGCAGGCATCCTTTACCGGACTTATATATTATAATAAGCCCGTCTCCATTTTCTATTCTCACGAAAATGGAGTCGGGCTTGTTTTTTCATCCGATTATGGAGTGATGTTCAATTCCTAAATGAAGGCAAAGCTTTGCGTAGGCGGATGCAAAGCTTTGCGTGGGCAGATGCAAAGCTTTGCGTTGGCGGATGCAAAGCTTTGCGTTGGCGGATGCAATGCTTTGCGTTGGCGGATGCAATGCTTTGCACAATAACCAGCACGCGCTTACAGCGCAATAACTGCCGACATGAAATTCTGAATTAGGGTGACCATTTTTTTGGACATCAAATTGTACAGCCTTGTAGTATACCCAGACCACACTGCTATGAATGACAATCACTCGAAATATCTGACGAGCCTGTTTTTTGACAGTCTCACAACAGACCAGAATGGAGAATTGGGGAGGACGGCATCAATCCTTTCTTGCCAGCAGGAACAGGTAGTCGCTAAGGCGGTTTATATAAGCCAGCAATTCCTGAGGCAATGTCACGTCGGCATTCACCTTCCACAATCTCCTCTCGCAAGTACGGGCGTGCGCGCGTGCCATGTCGAGCCATGCCGAGACGAGGCTGTCACCAGGAATTACAAAGCGGAACGACGACTCCGATTCCGACATAATCCGTTCAAAACGTTCAGTATGCTCCCGCAGCACGCTGACGTCTGCATGACCACCGGCCACTATTGTCATTACACTCATCAGGTCCAGCTGTATCATTCTCACTTCCTCTGCCATCTCCTGCCGAGTCATTGCACGCACAATGCCGAGTATGCTGTTCAGCTCATCCAGGCATCCGTTAGCCTCTATCCGGGTATCGTTCTTGTCGACCCGTGTACCATCAGCAAGACCTGTTTGCCCACAGTCTCCTTTCTTAGTGAATATCCTTGGCATAAAAAATCTTTTGTGTTTATCAACGTTTTCTTAATATCACATACAATATCACTGGTGCACCGATAAGGGGCGTAATGGCATTGAGCGGCAACAGCACTCCGTCTGACAACACCGTTGTGAGTAGATTGCACAACAGTGCGATGGCAGATCCACACACCATTGTCACGGGCATCAGCGACTTATGGTTGTCAGTACGCATCAGCAAACGGGCAATGTGCGGAACGGCAAGACCAAGAAAAGACACCGGACCGCAATAGGCTGTAGCCACGGCCGACAACAGTCCCGTAGACAGCAACAGCCTATTGCGCACGCTCACTACGTCAACTCCAAGGCTCTCGGCATAGCGCTCGCCAAGCAGCAAGGCGTTGAGAGGCTTGACAAGCAATACGGCTGACAGAAGGGCCAAGGCAGACAACGCTACGAACACTGGCAACTGCTCTGACGACACTGCCCCAAAATCTCCCATTCCCCACAGCATGTAACTGCGCATGCCATCGGCAGAGGCAAAATAGTTGAGCAATGTGATGGCACTCGATGACAGATAGCCTATCATTATACCAACGATGAGCAGCATCACTCCCGAACGCACGATGGCCGACAGGGCAAGTATCAGTGCCGTAACAGCCGTAGCTCCCACAAAGGCTGCGGCAACAACCGTTATCTGCCCCCCTATTGCCGTAGATGTGCCAACGGCAAGGGTCACTATGGCCACAGCAAGGCTTGCTCCACTGGTTATACCGAACACAGACGGTCCCGCCAAGGGATTACGGAATGCAGTCTGCAGCATCAGTCCCGCTACCGACAACGAGGCACCACAAAACACTGCTACTACGGCCTGCGGCAAGCGGCTGTGCAGAATGATGAACGACGTTGTCTCGCTGACATCCCACGCAGGACAGCCTAAGCAGGCACCAAGCACTTCCAACACCTGTGAGGGCGGAACATGCGTGCTGCCAACGAATATGTTCACGACAAACAGGGCGAGCATCGCTAAAGCCAATGCCACCACAACCATACGGCTACCTGTTGCATGTCCGTCGTTCACCATTGTTGTCTGCTAATCTGTGTAATACCTCAGTCCACCAAGGTCTGTCCCTGGATGCAATATCTGTATGAACTCCCTGAGCAGGAAATCCGGGCGGAAGGCCGTCTCCTCGAACAGAGGCTTTGACGATGTGTCACACTGGTATATGTTTCCGTTGCGGAATGCCTTCAGGCCGGCATATCCATGATATTCGTCAAGCAGCTGCCGGCGTGTGAGCGGTTGTCCCCCCTGGTATTTGAATGCCCATACGTCAGACTCTCCTGCCTTGGCAAGTACTTGCTCAAACGACAGTGCCAAACTGCCCGGATGGGTATCACCGGCAAAGGCATACCCTCCATTGGCGTCGGCTATCAGTCTGGCTATGGTGCTGCGTCCTCCCGGGCAATACCATGTAGGCCCGGTCTTCCGTTCTGTAAGAATAGAACGTCCTTTTGGCATTTTTATTGCCATCTGCCTCAACATTTGATACGTGCTGTCAACAACCTCGAATAGGCTGTCGGCCTTAGCCTGGCAACCGAACAGCAACCCATAGAATTTCATCCACTCTGCCCTGCCCAGCGGACTTTCCTCCATATAGTCGGCAGCCATGACAACAGGCACACCCAGTCTCTGGAGTTTCTGCTGCCCATTGCCATTCTCGAACGGGCTGACAATAATCACGTCGGGAGCGAGCGTTACAACCTTCTCCATATCAGGCGACATGGCATCGCCACAATCAGCTACAGGCATCAGGTCACCACCTTCTGCCACATATCCATTGGCAGCCCTACGCTGTATGCCGGGTATGTTCATATATCTCAGGTCGCAGACCCCGGCTATGTAATCCTCACACCCGATATACTCCATCAGCTGGCAGTGCACCGACGTGAAGACCAGTGCCTTACGGTATGGTACTCCACTGTCAATACGCAGTTTCTGCAATAGCCTGCCTTCATTCCATGGGTCGGCAATGAGCACATCCGTATGGTCGGCATATCGCACCATTGTGAGCAGCCGCGCATACTTCATCCTAATGGTATCGCCACCACCATCCGCAGGCGTGCCCTGCGACGAGCAAGCCTGCATCATGGTGATGGCGACAGACAGGACTATATATATAATAAGGTGTCGCATATGTCATTTACTTGCTTTCCGTATGCGTACGGCATACGATGGTTCCCGGACATACGCCACAGGTGTATGAGCCAAGCAGCGAGCCGTCGGCGTCAAAGCGGTAAAGGACGCCGTCGGTGGTATAGCTGGCATATTCGGGAGCATCGGGATTTGGCGACAGCGAGCTTACGAACACCTCGCCAGAGCATGGCATGACGCTGATGGCATAGGGCGAGAATATCGTCGTGCCAACCGCAAAGTCGGCTGTTGTCTTGTCTTCCTCATTGTATACCTTATACTGTGGAGCCTCACCGTATGGGGCATTGACAAGATAGAGCTTTGAGTGCAGCTCATCGTATGCCATCATGGTAGCATTGCCGATTACGCTCACATTGCCATTCCTGTCTATACACTGCACTGTGGCAGCCACATCATAGTAGTTGCCCTGGCTGAGTATGTAGACATTGCCGCCATTGGCAGCTATTGCCTGAACAGGATTTTCTGCCACGGTGATGGTATCAGTCGGCACAAGTCCCTGAGCATCGAGCACCACCACCTCCTTGTTGTAGGAGTAGTCCGGGTTCCAGGCCGTGCAGACATACAGCGAGCCTTCTGCCACGGCAATTCCTTCCAGGTTGCCATTTATTTGTGTGCTCTCGCCTGCAATGGAGCGTGTGCGCATGTCTATCTTGTACACCTTGCCTGTATATGCAGTCACATATATGTAGTCTCCCTCGGTTGCAATCTCGCGAGGACTTGTTATGCTGACGGCATCATAGGCCACATTATTGTTCACATTCACGAACTCTACCCTGTTCTCGTCGCTTACCGCAATGCAAAGCACAGAGTCGGCAAACATCAAGCCATTGTTGGGAGTACCGCCGAGAGAGCGTCCATTGGCCGCGTCGAAGATGTTGCGGCTCATAGTGAAGGCATTTGCCTCCTTGTCAAAATTCAGAAAGTCGAGCGAGCCGTTAATCTGAGAATAATAGCTTCCCTCGTTGATTACATAGACGCCGTCAACGTCAACAGTCTGGACAGGGGCGATGAGGACGCCACCGTTATCGTCATCGTCATCACATGATGTAAAGGCCATTGTTCCTGCAAGCAGAACAGCCATAGATAAAAGATACTTTTTCATTTTTACTTGTTGTTATTTGTTGTTAGTTAGTGTAAGCGTAATCCTAAAACTGCGGCCGGGCATGGGATAGTGTGCTACTATGTCATACTGCCTGTCGGTGAGATTGAGTACAGCAGCATCGGCAACAGCCCTTGCCCCCCACAGGCTAAAGCTCCGCCTAAGCGTGATGTCCATTTCTGCAAATCCGTCCATGCGCGTCCCGTTGCTGTGCTCGTTGGTAGTCCATCTCTCGTCCATACCGTCAACGGTGACTATGACGTCAGCCCATGGGTTTTCCCATCCTGCCGTTACGGCAAAGGTATTCTGTGGAGTATAGACAATCTGGTTGCCATAGTTGGGCGACGACGGATTGCTACGGTTTTGCGCCCGCTGGAAGCTGTAGTTTGCCGACAAGGTTAGCCTGTGCCTCCTTGCGGCCTGCCATGCCATGTTGGTTGTGATGTCAACACCAGACGTTCTTACCTTTGCGAGGTTCATCATCCTCCATACGAACATATTGAACGGAATGGCAACTATCTTGTCCTCCACTTTGGCGACATAGGCATCTGCCGATGCCGCAAGTGCAAGGCTCCCCACTCCTGTACCAAAGCTGTGTTCTGTCACAGCACCGATATTCCATTGCGAGGTTGTCTCGGGCAACAGGTTGTCAGTGCCTATATGATAATAGTACAGTTCGTTGAAGGTGGGCATTCTGAACGTACTCTTCCAGAAAGCTCTGAGCATGAGGCGGTTGTTGTCCAACACCCTTACCGACATGCTCACCGACGGCGACAGTCTCTGCTCATGCCTGCTGCCTTCTCCGCCATTCTCCCTGTCCCAGCAGTTTGTCCATAGCCCGCGGGCTATGGCAGTAATTCTACCAGAGCTATACTTTGCCGAAAGCGACTGTAGGAAAGTAACGCGCTGGGGGTGTCCCCATTTGTCGAGCGTGCAGTTAAGGTTGTTCTGCGAGATGTCTGCCGAATAGTCAATGGTGAGATTACGCCAAGCCCCGGCCCGGAATGGCGACAAGAGCAATGCGGTAGAGGCATAATATTCCCTCTGCCAGTAGCTTTGGCTCGTGATGCCGCCAGACGGCTGTCCGATCCTATATGCGGATGCCGCCCAGCTGAACTTTGCATTGGCCTGCCAAAGCAGCCAGTCTGCGAGAGCCGTCCTTAGCGATGACTGCACGAAGGCATTGCGCTCGCGCAGCTGCTCGTCGTTGTCCTGGGTATATAGTCTTACTATTCCCGGCAATTGCCTGTCGTTGTCGTAATAGTATGCCCTGGCTGTCAGCACGGTCTGCGGTGCCGGCATCCATCTCATACCAGCCTCAGCCCTGCCGGCATCCATTTTGCTGTTGCGTCTGTGTTCCTTTGTGACGAGCGTCACGTTACGCAGATAGAAAGGATAGTTGTTGTCCGAGTGCTGGTAGTTGCAAGAGACATCCACCATGGCCTTGCCAACAGGCAGTGCCATTCTGAGCGATGGTGAGAGAGTGGCCCATGAGCCAGCACTAATCCTTGCCTGCCAGCCCGCCGAGTCTGGCGTGGTAACGATGTGTAGTGATGCAGGCGCGGCAGCCTGCCTTGCGGGCACGAAGATGTCGTCGCCATCGCCTACGACCATGGCCAGCCGGCTCATGTTGTCTACCGTAAACCGTGAAAGGTCTGTCTCGCCCGTCTGACAGTCGCCGACAGCAAGACCGTCGTAGACAACTCCGGTATGGCGCGCGCCTATTCCCCTTACCGATACGGTCTTCATTCCACCCGCACCGCCATAGTCACGGACGGTTATTCCGGCAATATGCCTCAAAGCCTCTGTCATGGTACCAATGCCAAGAGCATGCAGACGCTCCTGAGTGAACGCCTGAACGGGAGTTGACGCCATAGCCTCTCGGCAAGGGGCGACACCCGTCACCTCCACCCCCTGCAGGGAGACGGAGTCAGGCTGGGCAACGGCTCCGAAGGGACACAATGACACCAGCACAAGCAATATGTAGGTCAATACTTTTCTCATTCTTCCTCGAGAAATTGAAATGTCTATGGCAATGGCAGGTATTCTGACTTTCGGCTCCAACAGACGTCTTCCCAGGAATGCTCCCAGTGACATCATATGGTCTGTTGGCAATAATGCCGATTACAGCAGCGGGACTGTCCAGGACTTACACCTGATTCCCTTTTTAATCTGTGACAAGAACCAATTGCGGGCACAAAGGTAATAAAAAAATATGGTATCAAATTGCTTGTTAAGAAAAAAAGTGGTAATTTTGCACTCAATTTCATAATCATTATCTTAAACAATATGCAAGAAAAGCTGAAAGAAGCCCTTTCCGGTGACTTCAATATCAGGAAATTCGTAATGTTTGCTGCTACCATTGTCGCGACAATTGTAGTATGGAATCTGCCCTCGAGCGTGTTCGGCATCGACGGCCTCACAGTGGTTCAGCAGCGTGTTATCGCAATCTTTGTCATGGCGGTAATGCTTTGGCTTACCGAAGCCATCCCTGCCTGGGCAACGTCCGTAACCATCATCTTCGTACTGCTGTTCTGCGTCTCCAACTCCTCGTTCAAGTTCTTTCAGGGCAATGACGACGAATATGGGCAGCTGCTCGACTCCGTAGGTATCATGGCCTGCTTCGCCGACCCTACTATTATACTCTTCCTCGGCGGTTTCGTCCTTGCCATTGCCGCTACCAAGAGTGGTCTCGACGTGCTGATGGCAAAGAATCTCATCAAGCCGTTTGGAAAGAAGAGCGAGAACGTGCTTCTCGGCTTCATGCTCATCACAGGCGTATTCTCGATGTTCATCTCCAATACCGCCACAGCGGCCATGATGCTCACCTTCCTCACACCGGTGTTCAAGGCCCTGCCTGCCAACGGCAAGGGACGCATCGCGCTAACCATGGCCATTCCCGTAGGTGCCAACCTCGGCGGTATGGGCACACCTATTGGTACTCCTCCAAACGCCTTCGCCTACAAGGTGCTTAACGACCCCGAGGGTCTCAACATGGGCATCGGTTTCGGACAGTGGATGGGCTTCATGGTGCCTATGGTCATCGTGATGCTGCTGCTGGCATGGTTCATCATACTGAAGTTCTTCCCCTTCACACAGAAGACCATCGAGCTGAAGATTGAGGGCCACGTAAGCCACAACTGGCGCACCGTTGTTGTTGCCGTAACCTTCGCACTGACTATCATCCTCTGGGTGTTCGGAAAGCAGTTCGGCATCAATGCCAACACCACAGCCATGCTGCCTATAGCCGTGTTCGCCTTTACGGGTGTCATCACCGCCAAGGACTTGCAGAAAATTGACTGGGCCGTCATCTGGATGGTGGCAGGCGGCTTCGCCCTCGGTCTTGCCATGAACGGTACGGGGCTTGCCGAGAATGCCATCAAGAGTATTCCTTTCAGCGACCTCAACCCCATCGTCATACTTATCATCAGCGGACTAGTATGCTTCGCACTGAGCAACTTCATTTCCAATACTGCCACGGCCGCCCTTCTCATTCCTATACTCTCTGTGGTATGTAAGGGTATGGGCGACTCACTCGGCATCATCGGCGGTACGGCAACAGTGCTCATAGGCATCGCCGTAGCAGCCAGCTGCGCCATGTCCCTGCCTATCTCAACACCTCCAAACGCCATCGCCTACTCTACTGGTCTCATCCAGCAGAAAGACATGGCACGCGTGGGATTGACAGCAGGACTCCTCTCGCTGATTATCGGCTACGCAGTGCTCATCGCCATAGGCAAGCTCCATCTGCTGTAGGATATTTGAAACCACAACAAATATAAAGCCTCACCATATTTCCATCAGGAGTATGGTGAGGCTTTTCTTGATATGTGAGCTGTTTACTTTGATATATCACCCCATTTCGGCGGTGTGACACCAAGCAGGTTGCGCACGAAGAAGTCGAAGCGCTTGTGCTCGCCAAACCGCTCACCCATGGTATGGTGAACACCGGGGAGAACAACAAGCTCAAAATCCTTGTTGGCCTTGATAAGGGCATCGGCCACCTGCATGGTGGAGGCAGGGTCTACATTGTCGTCAAGCTCGCCGACAACGAGCATCAGCGGACGCTGCAGCTTGTGGGCATTGTATACGTTCGAGCATTCAACGTAGCTCGAGTCTATGGGCCATCCCATCCACTGCTCGTTCCACCAGATCTTGTCCATACGGTTGTCGTGGCATCCGCATGAGCTGTAGGCAGCCTTGTAGAAATCGCCATGCAAAAGCACGGCCGTAGTGCTCTCCTGACCACCGGCACTGGCACCGAATATGCCCACCCGTGTAGAGTCCATGTAGGGATATTTCTCCGCCGCGGCCTTTATCCACAGCTTCCGGTCGGGGAAGCCTGCATCCTTAAGGTTCTTGTAGCAAGTCTCCTCAAAGGCCTTGCCCCTCCACGATGTTCCCATGGCATCAAGCTGCACGACTATGAAACCCAGCTCGGCAAGAGCAGTCGTATTCCAGTTGTACGAGATGAAACTCTTCGGAGTGTATGAGTCGCCCGGGCCTGCGTAGATATACTCTATTACGGGGTAAGTGCGTGAGGGGTCGAAGTTGGTGGGACGCTGTATGATACCCCACATATCCGTCTGTCCGTCACGTCCCTTGGCATGGAACACCTCAGGAGCCTGCCATCCGTTGTCCGTCAGTTTTGTTATGTCGGCCTCCTCAAGCTTTGTTATTAGCGTTCCATCGGTGGCCGACCGCAATACGGTGACAGGCGCCTTGTCAACCTTCGAGTAGGTATCTGCAATGAAACGGTAGTCGTAGGAGAACGTTGCGCTATGGTTGCCCTCCTCGGGTGTCAGGCATACCAGTCCTGTTCCGTCGAAGTTCACCTTATAATAATGTATAAGGTATGGGTCCTCGTCCTTGTTCATTCCGCAGGCAGAGAAATATATAACCTTGCTGCTCTCATCGACATGCTGAATGGCCCTTACGCACCATTCGCCAGAGGTAATCTGCCTGATTGTTGTTCGTGGCGTGCGTGCCGCCTTCTTGCCCTTAGGGGCTGTAGCGTCGAGATCTACCATATATATATGGTTCCAGTTGTCGCGTTCCGATGTCCACAGCAGCTGCTTGCCATTGTTTATGAACTGCCGCCAGATTCTGCTGTAGTTGACAAACTTGTCAGACGTTTCCTCCACGATGGTTTTCAGTTCTCCTGTCTCTGCCGACATGGCAAGCATCTGATAGAGCTTGTGGCTGCGCTTGTTGTACTCCATGGTCACGGTCTTGGAGTCTGGCGCCCACTGGAACCAGTCAAGGTTATACTGGTTTTCTATGAGCTTGGTGTCTGCCTCCACCCTTGCTCCCGTGCTTACATCGAATATGCAGGGATAGAGCTGTGGCAGCTCGTCGCCCGGTTTCGCATATTCCTGTTTGTGCAGATACGGCTGCAGCTGGTCCCATGGTGATGACTCCACGTAGTAAACAAACCGTTTCTGCACGGGCTTGCGCTTGCATACGAATATCTTCTTGCCATCAGGCGACCACATGATGCGGTTGCTGTAATACAGTCCGATGGTACCATCCTGCGTGAGTATCCTCTTCTCTGTGTATGGCTTTCCCACCTCGTGTATGACAAGGTTGTATTCCTCGATGTACGCCTCTGTCTTGCCGTCGGGAGAGGCTACAGGCCGTGGAGTGTTCTCCTCGTCTACCTCCATCCAGTGCCTCTGGTGCTGCCGTCCGAATGTCGGCTTACGCTGTCTTGGAGCCTTTAGTCCCATGGCCTTCCTGTAGTCTTCCTCGTTGGCGAAGACATTCCGCTGTCCGTTGGCGGCATCGTAAGTGACCCACTGGCGGCCTTCCGACGTCTGGATGTCGTAGCCAACGAGCGATGACGAGTCCTTCCAGGCTACATTCCTCGCCCAATGGTAAACATTGTCGGCCTTGAACTTGTCGTAGAGTGAGTAGGCCCGCTGATAGTCGTCAAGCGTGCCTTGTGCATGCGAGAGCGCTGGAACAGCAGCTGCAATCAGTAATAATAAGTTTTTAGTTAGCATAGTTTGAATATGATTATGGATAATTGTCTTATTTCTTTTCATTTATATAGGTCAGCGCGGCACCTATGGCTGTGCAGAACTCGCTATACTTTGGTATGATGAACTTCACCCCATAGAGTTTCTCCATAGCCGGGAATACCTTGGTACATTGCGGCAGCAGTGTGAGGTTGCCGATGAGGACATACTTCTTTATTCCCGAGCCCAACGAAGAGAGTATACAGCTCGACCCTATCGTCTGCAGTACGGCCGTGATGATGCCCAGTGCTATGTCCTCACGCGTGGCGTTGCTTTTGGCATTGCCAAAGAGCGAGGCCGTGGCATTGCGAGGCAGACCCGGCAAGGGATTAGGACTGATGTCGCCAATGAGCACGTCAATCTTCGAAATGTCTCCCTCCTGTGCCAGAGTGTATACCTGCTTGATGTCGTCGGTCTTGAGCATTATGCGCGACAGGCCCATTAGCGTTCCACCTCCTATTCCGGTTCCGCCAATATGCCTGATGTCGTCTCCGTCACACTGCACGAGCGATGTTCCTGTGCCCATGCTCACTACTATCATCCTGTTCAGTCCAGTCTCATAGCGCGCTCCGAGACCGTCGGCCAGGAACTCATCGGACTTACCCGTAGGCAGTCCGTATATGGGTGAGTCGATATATGCCGAGCCTACGCCCGTTAGCATAACCTGCTCAATGTCTGAGAGCGAGATATTGTTGTCGTAGAGATATTTTCCGAATGCGCCATAGAGGGATGTTACAGGGTCGGTGGCCTTGATGCGTATTGGCGACACAACCTTGCCATCCTCATTTATTCCCACTATCTTTGTAGTGCTGATGCCTACGTCTATTCCTATTACTATAGCCATAATAAAATATATGTTTTAAAGGTTCGAAGGGTTTGAGGGGTTCGAAGGGTTCGAGGGGTTTGAGGGGTTCGAAGGGGTTGAGGGGTTCGAGGGGTTCGAAGACAATAGTAAAAAAAACAGGCTTTAACATACGTCATTTATCTCCTCCTATATTCTCCTATCTCCTCCTATCTCCTCCTATCTCCTCCTATTTACAGCTTCTGAAAGCTGTCTGTTTCCATTCTATATACAAAATATCTGCCACCATCCGAGGAGCAATGGCTGCGCAGCAGTTCCTGAATGTACTCTGCTGTCTTGCACACTCCTTCCTCCGAGCCGTCATAGCCATTGACCAGAACTAAAAGGTGGGTAGTGTCAAGACCTATCTTTGTACGTTCGTTATCGCTGGTAGGGGTTCCCACGCCTCCCTTCCCGTCACGGTATACCGGCAGGCCTTCAATATTCATAATGCCACGTCCTATGCCCTCGTACGGCTCACCGCTGCGTCCTACTCCCAGCGTCAGGGTATCGCCACAGAACTTATCGGCGTCGAAGCCGCCAATGCTGTATCCATAGCGCATGGAGGCAAGGTTGATAAGGTCTACGAGGGTGTCACGGGGATAGAGTTCCTTTCCCTGAAGCATACGGCGGATAAGTGCCTCGGCGGCAGGACGGTAGCGTGAGGGGTCTTTGCCACAAGCCTTGTAGACCCTGCGCGTGGAGGCAATGGCTGAGATGTCCTTTAGCGTCTCGGTAGATAAGGTGTTGCGGTAGCTCTCGCCCAACGACTCTATGGCCGTCCACAACGCATCATCATGAACGGTATTCACAACTGTAGCCTCTATGCAGGCACCTACGAAGACAGGGCACACAGAAGCCAACTCGGAAGAAACAATAACTCTCATTTGGTGAATTTTTCACAAAGGTATCAATAAATTCTGAGTTACAAGAAGCATTCTGTGTTTTTTTTCGTAATTTTGCCCATCGGAATAATCAGACACATAATGACGGCAGAAGAAACAACTACAAGAATGAGGCAGCTCGTCAGAATGCTCAACGAGGCATCAGACGCTTACTACAACGGACGGGGAGAGAAGATGACCGACTACGAGTGGGATGCGGCCTTCGATGAGCTTAAAAGACTTGAGAGCCAGACGGGCATAGTGCTTGAGGACTCACCAACGGCAAGGGTCTCCGAGGACAACGTAGCCGGACAGAAGGAGGACCACGAGTACCCCGCGCTGAGCCTTGCCAAGACCAAGTCCGTACAAGACCTCGTAAAGTGGGCTGAGGGAAGACCAGTATGGCTGTCGTGGAAGCTCGATGGCCTGACACTTGTTGCCACCTACGACAATGGCAAGCTGAGCAAGGTAGTGACACGCGGCAACGGCCACCAAGGCACAAACATCACGAGGATGGCACCTGCCATCTCCGGCATACTGCCTGAGATTAACTATCAGGGGCACCTTGTAATAAGGGGCGAGGCCGTGATATCCTACAAGGACTTCGAGCTGTTCCTTATGGAGTCGGACGAGGAGTATGCCAACCCGAGAAACCTCGCATCAGGGTCACTGACTCTCAAAGACATTGACGAGATGAGACAGAGGCGCATACGCTGGATTCCATTCACGCTGGTACACTCCGACGACAGCATACCCTCATGGGGAAAGCGAATGGACTTCCTCGACGGTCTGGGCTTCAAGACCATCGACCATGAGCTGATAGACTCCCCGACACTGGGCAACATACAGGCCACGATAGACGAGTGGACCAATATGGTTACGGGCAACCACAACCCCTACCCCGTTGACGGACTGGTAATCACCTACGACGATACGGAATACGCATCGACCGGCTCCGTGACAGGACATCACGCCACAAGGGCAGGCTATGCCTTCAAGTGGCAGGACGAGAGCGCAGACACACTACTCGACCATATCGAATGGTCGTGCGCGGCATCAACCATATCGCCAGTGGCCGTTTTCGCCCCTGTAGACCTTGAGGGCACTACCGTCAAGAGGGCATCGCTGTGCAACATCAGCGAATGTAGGCGATTGGACATTGGAGGCAAGGGTACGGAGATTTCGGTCATCAAGGCCAACAAGATTATCCCAAAAGTGGTCAGGGTGGCCAGGAAGGTTGGCGAGCTGGAGATACCCGACTGCTGCCCCGTATGCGGAAGTGAGACAAGGATTGTGGAAAGCACGGCCAGCGGCACCCAGACCCTGCACTGCACCAACAGCGCATGCCCGGCCAAGGAACTGAGAAAGTTTGCTCGCTTTGTATCTAAGGACGGACTCGACATCGACGGCATATCCGAGCAGACCATCGCAAAGTTTGTCAACATGGGATGGATAAAGGAGTATGCCGACATCTTCTCGCTCAACAACTACCGACATGAGATGGCGCGCATGGACGGCTTCGGGCAGAAGAGCATGCAGAACATCATACGCTCCATAGAGAAGGCACGCAAGGCCGACGCACGCAAGCTGCTCTACGCTCTCAACATCCCGCTGTGCGGAGCCGACGTGTGCAAGAGACTGCTGGCGCAGTACCCGCTCGAGCAGCTGATAACACACGCACGGGAGAAAGCCGACGACTACTTCGCACACATTCCAGGAATAGGACCGGAGAAGTCTGCGTCGCTGGCCAGATGGATGAAGGATGACGGCAACTACGGCAAGCTCACCAGGCTGATGGACTGCATAGATGTTGAGCAGACTGCCATAGAGGCACGCCAGGGAGGCAGCTGCCAGGGACTGACATTCGTCATTACGGGAGACGTATTCCACTACAAGAACCGCAACGAGCTGAAAGCATACATAGAAAGCCAGGGAGGAAAGGTAACGGGAAGCGTCAGCAAGTCTACTTCCTTCCTCATAAACAACGACATCACATCTACCTCAGGCAAAAACAAGAAAGCGGCAGAACTGGGCATAAGCGTCATCTCTGAGAATGACTTCATAGCACGCTTCGCTACCGCTACGACTGAGGCAGAACAGTAATCCGCAAAATCACACTAAGAAATGAGAATAGACATCATAACAGTATTGCCAGAGATGCTTGAGGGCTTCGTCAACGAGTCCATTCTGGCAAGGGCCCAAAAGAAAGGGCTGGCAGAGATACACCTGCACAACCTCCGCGACTACACCCTCGACAAATGGCGCAGGGTCGACGACTATCCCTACGGAGGCTTCGCCGGCATGGTGATGCAATGCGAGCCTATTGACAGGTGCATATCCGCGCTGAAAGCCGAGCGCGAGTACGACGAGGTCATCTTCACCTCGCCCGATGGCGAGCAGTTCAACCAGCATGTGGCCAACGAACTGTCGATGAAGGGCAACATTATTATATTATGCGGACACTATAAGGGCATCGACCACCGCATAAGGGAGCATCTCATCACACGCGAGATTTCCATTGGCGACTTTGTCCTCACGGGAGGCGAGCTGGCCGCGGCCGTCATGGCCGATGCCATAGTAAGGGTGATACCCGGTGTGATTGGCGATGAGCAAAGCGCACTCTCCGACTGCTTTCAGGACGACATGCTGTCGGCACCTATCTACACCCGTCCTGCCGACTACAAGGGATGGAAGGTGCCAGAGATATTGCTGAGTGGCAACGAGGCGAAAATCAAACAGTGGGAACTCGACCAAGCCATGGAGCGCACCAAGAAGCTTAGGCCAGACCTGATGAAGTAACCCGACTTTTACGGATGGCATGCAACCAATCAATAATCAGCAATCAATAATCAGTAATCAATAATCAATAATCATTACCCTAAAATCCGCAAGAAGAGCCGGTAATGCCAGTTTTGACCCAAAATCTATTTCTTTGTGAGAATTGTAGCCAGAAACGGCTCCTATCCTTTCGATTAGCATCTTTTGGCGTACAACACCCCTTACCCCATAAAGCGTATAGGAGCTCACCGCTATAAAATTCAATATGTCTGCATTCATTATCCGAAATCAGATTTGAAGACGGTCGCATACGCATTCTGCTCCGTGTAGATATTAAGTACAAACTGCCTTGCCGTCTTAATCCACTTTGCGGGCACATTGATGAACTTGAAGGTGAAGTCTTTCAGTCTGCTCGTGGGTCTAAGACCAAATGACTTCAAGTCCTTTGCCTGCACAAGGAATTGATAGAAGTTGCGTATCAAGGCTGTGATTAGCAAGAACACAGTATTCTCAGTCATAAAGGATTTTGGCAGCCGGTTCCATCCGAAGCTATTGTTCAAGTCATCGAAGATTCTTTCCTTGGCTCCACGTTTGTTGTAGAACTCAACAATTTCCTCCGGGGTTGACTCATAGTCGTTAGTCATGATGCATCGATAAGTATATTCACCCTCCCAGATATCTTGCTCTCTGCCTGGGCGCTTCTGTCTTTGGATAACGAGTCGGCATGCCGTCCCCTTCCATTTCTCAACGAGAATTGCGTTCAGCTCGTATTCAATGGCATTTATCTCCACACACTTCCATCCTCTCAATGCGAATATATCGTTATATATTGACTGACAGCGGTTTGTACGTATGTAATAAAGCTTGCTATGCCGGGCAACGGTCTTGACTATTTCCTCAGAGCATGAGCCACAATCCATACGGGAACGGTTAATGGTTATACCCTTACCCTCAAATCTTGTGTAGATACGCTCAAGGGTGTCTTGTTGGTGAAATCTGACGTTAGCGTTTCCGTCGCGATTCTCAATGCCGACGATCATGTTGTTGATAACTGCCACACCGGGGCTGTATCCCAAAAAGTGCTTGTAGGTCATCTTTGCATTATACTTCTCAGCCTCAAGAAACTCGTGGTCAAAATCAAGATCGTATTCCTCTTTTAGCACAAGCTGTCCTGTGGAGACAAGTGCATTGACAAGTAATTCGTTCTCCTTGTCACAGGTGTTGAAGTCATAGTCTCTTCCGGTATCGGAGGTGTATGTGATGTTGTCGCAGGTAAGTTCTTTCATCATACGCAAGATGGTGTCTGAACTACAAGTGCGCAATAAAGGATGCAAGCTCAGATGTCCCATAAGATGGTTGGAAACATCCTCGACGCATGAGCCTCCACAGAAATACACGCACATGAGAGAACGTATAATCTCGCTATAATCGTATCCAATAGAGACAGACCTCTTTCCAAGGGTTCCGTCAATGATATGCAACAGATGACGCTCAAAAAGCTCCATAACGTGAAAAATTCCTCCGAATGGAGTAAGTTTCTCAGATTTAATTTGTACCTTTGCCATGCCGTGTTAATGAATTGCTAATTTTTTTTGCACTACTAAGTTAAGTGATTTTTTTGACATGGCCAAATCCTGAGCTGATCGGCTTTGCCGCTTGCCTAAGCAAGAACTTTTTGTTGCTCAGGTACTTAAAAAGTTATATTTGTAATAGTGTTGCGGAATTAAGGATAATCTATATTTGATGTGATTGCTTTTGTCATCTTCAGGTGGTTTCTGAAAGATGTTTTGTAGATGAATTGTCTTGTTTCGTCTGCAAAATTACATAGAATCAATATCTGTTTCAAATGAAATAGATGAACAATCGGCTGTTAGTAGAGAAATTTGCTCTTTTCTTCTATTTTTACAAATGGCTGTTAACATTATTTTAACGCTTTGGCGCTTTCTGTGCGATATTCTTGCCAGTCATCAACTGAACAGGGCAATCAGTTGAGAACTGAATACGGCAATCAGTTGGGAATCTGAATACGGCAATCAGTTGGGAACCTGGCGTGAACATGAGACATGAATACGGTCTCAAATCCCTTCCATGTCCATGGAAAACATCAATGTGCATTGGTGACAGAATCAAACTAACGATCCTGTAAACACAAATTAAACGGAGTTTCCATTCCCCTTCTACAGCTCACGCCTGTTTGATCAGGCGTTTCACCTTCATTTTGAGATTCCATGGCAACATTTGTGCCAAGAACTGTACAACGTTGAACATGCCGAAACGAAAACTGTTCTTCATGTTCTTCACCAAGGATGTGTTGTGAAATTGGTATCTCAGGAGAACTTCGCACAACTCAGCCTTGTCAGCCTGATGGTCTACATATTTGCAAAGTGGAGCGGGCATCGACACGTCATCTCCTTGTTTCCTTATGATGCTGACAATATGACCATTGTCCATGCGCTTCGTTTCAACAGATGCAAAAGCACCAAGCAATCTGCCTACATATATCTTTTCAGATTGATTCCAAATGACGAGTTCGCCAGCTGTTTCATCAATATTATACTGATGGAATCCCTTATAGTGTTCAATCTCCGCTTCATTTGGATGATGGTTGAGGTAAAGTACACCACCTTCTCGCAGTGCCACCAAGGCCTCAACGATACCTTTAATGGGCGAAGATGAGTGGTCAAGGGCGTTTTGTATGGTAATCAGTGAGGCATCTCCAGGTATGAAGGCGGAGAGATACTCCGTCATGCCAAACTCAACGGCAGGTAAGGTCTTCTTGTATTTCTTTAGGATGCGGTTGAAATAGTTGGCCAATGGGTCCATATAATGTATGTCAAGGGGAATGAGTTCTCCCTCCTTGTCAAGATGGTCACCAACGGCGTAACTCAAGCCTGCACCCACATCATACACTTTGGGATGGTCCTGGGTAAGCAGAAATGCGTTGGCATCAAATCCTTCGAGACTAATGACTGACCCATAATGAGCCCAGGACATTAATCCCTGAAAGGTATGGGGCCACCTATATACGTTATTCCAAAATGCCACTTCGTAGGAAATGCCACCAAGCCATTGCTCGGTGATGGCGGTGCTGTTTGCTTTTATCATTATATCCTAAATTCCGCAGCACTTTGGTTTAACTTTTTTATAAGTACCTGAGCAACAAAAAGTTCTTGCATAGGCAAGCGGCAAAGCCGATCAGCTCAGGATTTTGCCATGTCAGATTTTTTACTTACCTTAGTGCTGCAAATCAAGACAAGCAAAAATCATCAATGACATGGCAAAGGTAAGCATGAAATCTGAGAAAATCACTCCTTTTGGAGGAATATTTCACGTGAGGGAGCATTTTTCCCGTTTTGTTGGTCCGGTTATCGACAAAGTTCTGGGGCTTCGGTGCACATCGTTCGGCTATCAAAGCGCGAGATTGTGGGTTCTTTGTCAAGTGTCTACTTCTGTGGCGGCGACTGTGTGGAGGATGTGACGAGCCATTTGATGCCCCATCTCTCGCTTCATCCCACTCTTCGCACGTGCAGCTCTGACACAATTCTCAGGGGAATCTCCGAGCTGAGCTGCGCCAACACGACCTATACTTCTGACACGGGAAAGGACTATCATTTCAATACAGCTACAAAACTGAACAGTCTGCTGGTGAAGGTGCTCATGAACACAGGCCAGCTCGTGGCAGGAGCGTCTTACGACCTTGACTTCGACCACCAGTTCATAGAGACGGAGAAGTACGATGCAAAGATGACTTACAAGAAGTTCACGGGCTACAGTCCCGGCGTGGCAGTCATAGGTGACCTCATCGTGGGCATAGAGAACCGCGACGGCAATGCTAACGTGCATTTCCGCCAGCAGGACACGCTGGAGCGCATCTTCTCGAATCTGGAACAGAACGGCATCCGCATCAAACGTGCCCGTATGGAATGCGGTTCCTGCTCGCTGCAGATTGTGGAAACCGTCGAGAAACACTCTGAACACTTTTACACCCGTGCAAACAACTGCTCGTCGCTGTATGACTGCCTGCTGGCTCTGCGTGGATGGCAGCGCGAGGAAATCAACGGCATAGAGTATGGGCTGAATTCCATCCTTACGGAGAAGTGGGAGGGCAAGGCATACCGTCTTGTCATACAGCGGCAACGGAGTGTGGATGG
Organism: Prevotella sp. P3-122; assembly: GCF_002251365.1. Classification (GTDB taxonomy): domain Bacteria; phylum Bacteroidota; class Bacteroidia; order Bacteroidales; family Bacteroidaceae; genus Prevotella. The sequence goes on along the minus strand of NZ_NPJH01000037.1, from coordinate 21,954 downwards.
CAATCTGGACTTGTGGGAGGGAGAATACACGTATCGCTGCATTCTGACCAACGACTATACATCAACCAACCGCGAGGTTGTGGAGTTCTATAACCTCAGAGGCGGCAAAGAACGCATCTTCGATGACATGAACAATGGCTTCGGATGGGCAAGGCTGCCAAAGTCCTTCATGGCAGAGAACACTGTGTTCCTGCTGCTGACAGCACTCATACGCAACTTCTACAAGTTCCTCATGGACAGGATAGACGCAAAAGCCTTCGGACTAAAGAAGACCAGCCGCATCAAAGCCTTCGTATTCAAGTTCATCAGCGTGCCAGCCAAGTGGATAAGGACGGCGAGGCACGCTGAATATCTACACGGACAACAAATCATATCAGAACCCTTTTGCATTCACTGACGGCTAAGAAACCGAATTCGCGGGTAAACTACAGCATAAAGCCCCTGAAATGCTTGACGGGGTAAGGGGAAGCCGGGCATAACCCATGCATAATCACGTCTGTAGTGGCAAGACTATCGTCAGATGGAGAAGCGAACTGCAAAATTAGTCAGCATCAATATTAGTTGCGGATTTTAGGATTACAACAATCCTTTTCTGCAAAACTCGTCACCGAGGTTGTACCCCTCCTCATATAGCCGCTCAAGCTTTGTGGCGCCCTTCTCTATCCTGTCCACTTCCATAGGGCGTTGAGGGCGTATGCACAGCACCTCACCACTGTCCTCCATGCGCTCAAGCATGTCGAGCTGCTGGTTGTAGAGGGCTATGCGGCGACTCAGCGCAACACGCAGACGAGGATAGTTCTTATATATAAACCGCGGTATCTTCCGGTCCTTGCCAGTATTCCTGAAACCACGATTTCGGGTGGCAATGACCACATTGCGCCTGAAGCCCATGCTTACAGCCCGCTCTATCGGAATGCTGTCAACAATGCCCCCGTCAAGATACGGCACACCATCAACCATCACCACTTTGCTGACATACGGAAGGCTGCTGCTCGCACGGACAATGTCAAGCAGGCGCTGCCTGTCACCACTCTTCTCCGACAGATACTCAGCATAGCCCGTCTCACAGTTGGTGACTACCATCTCGAAAGTGGCAGGATTGGCAAAATACGTATCGTAGTCGTATGGTATAAGCTCATTGGGAAACCTGTCGTACAACAGCTCTGGGTCGAAGATGCAACCCTGTGTGACAAGATGACGTATGCCAAGGTAGTTGTACTTTACCAGCATATCGATATTCGACAGACGGGCCCTGCGCGGCTGCCTGCTCACATACGACAGGCCGTTGCACGCGCCGGCCGATACAGCCACTACGTAGCTGAACTCCAGCCCATGCTTCATGAATGCGTCAAGCACACCACTGGTAAAGACGCCACGCATGCCACCACCCTCCAATATCAATCCTGTATTGCGTATCATTTGCTCTTCCTAAATACAACAGACTTGGTAATTTTTCCAATTTTATTGCAAAGTTAATGGTTTTTACTGGAAAATGTGTAACTTTGCAACAAATTCTTATTAAAATCATATTAATATGTTCAGCAAAGAAACCTACGTCAACCGCCGCGCCGAGCTGAAGAGACTCGTAAAGAGCGGTGTGATAGTGTTGTTCGGCAACAACAACTCACCATCCAACTACCCGAACAACGGCTACAGCCCCTTCAGGCAGGACTCCTCGTTCCTGTATTATTTCGGACAGAACAGGGACGGGCTCGTGGGCGTCATCGACATCGACAACGACATCGAGACACTCATCGGTGATGACATCTCGGTAGAGGACATCGTCTGGTACGGCTCTGTCGACAGCGTCCACGACATGGCGACACAGGTGGGGGTAGGCAACAGCGCTCCGATGAGGAGTCTGAAGACAATATGCAACGATGCCCTGCGGCTTAAGCGCAAGATACACTTCCTGCCGCCATACCGTCACGACATAATGATACAGATTTTCGACCTGCTGGGAATACACCCCAACCAACAGAAGGAAAGCGCGTCTATGGACCTCATCAATGCCGTAGTAAAGCAGCGCTCCACCAAGGAGCCACAGGAAATAGAGGAACTGGAGAGAGCCGCCGTCATAGGCCACAAGATGCACACCACAGCCATGAGAATGTGCAAGCCGGGAGTGATAGAGCAGCACATAGCAGGACAGATGAAGGGCATAGCACACGGGCTGGGAGCCATGGAGAGCTTCGCTACAATTCTCTCGCAACATGGCGAGATACTGCACGGCGCACCATCGCTCAACCCACTTGAGGACGGCAAGCTGCTGCTCGTAGACGCCGGTGCCGAGACGGTAAACAACTACTGCTCCGACAACACCCGCACAATGCCTATCAACGGCAAGTTCTCTCAAAGGCAGTTGGAGATATACTCCATAGTGGAGGAATGTCACGACTATGCCCTCCAGGCTGCCAAGCCCGGCGTGAAATACTGGGACGTACACTTCGGAGTATGCCGGCTTATGACCAACAGGCTGAAGGAGCTGGGACTCATGAAGGGCGACACCGAGGAGGCATTACAGGCCGGAGCACACGCCATGTTCATGGTTCACGGACTCGGCCACATGATGGGCATGGACGTTCACGACATGGAGAACCTTGACCAGATAAATGTCGGCTTCGATGAGGAGACCAGGCCACGCCTCGACCAGTTCGGCACCAATTGCCTGCGCATGGGACGACGGCTGCAGGAAGGCTTCGTAGTTACCGACGAACCGGGCATCTACTTCATCCCCGCACTCATCGACGACTGGAAAGCCAAGGGGCTGCACAAGGACTTCATCAACTACGACCTGCTCGAGACCTACAAGGACTTCGGAGGTATACGCATCGAGGACGACATTCTCATCACTAAGGACGGATGCCGCTTCATCGGCAAGGATCTCATACCATACCACCCGAAGGATGTCGAGGATTTTATGAAAAGCAACGCATGACATACAACCAAAAACTATAACAACAATGAAGAAAGTCATTTCACTGGCACTTCTCGCGCTTATGTCGACTGGTGCCTTTGCTGCCGAGAAGGACAGCGTAAACAAGAACAAGCCTGTGTTCACCGTTATCAAGGAGAACAAAATCACAAGCATCAAGGACCAGAACCGCTCGGGCACGTGCTGGGACTACTCTACCCTGAGCTACTTCGAGGCTGAAATCCTCAAGAAGACTGGCAAGACATACGACCTCTGCGAGTCGTTCGTTGCCAACAAGACCTACATGGACCGCGCCATTCAGGTGGTACGCCTGCACGGTGACTGCCAGTTCGCACAGGGCGGCAGCTGCTACGACCCACTCTTCTGTCTCCAGAACTATGGTATCTGTCCCGAGGACGCTATGCCGTTCCCAGGCAGTCTCTATGGCGACTCACTGAACAACTTCAACGAGTTCTTCAGCCTGCTCGAGCCATACGTGGCAGCCATCTCCAAGAGTGACGCAAAGAAAATATCATCACAGTGGAAGGTCGGACTGCAGGGTATTCTTGACGCATACCTCGGCGAGTGCCCTGAGTCGTTCACATACGAGGGAAAGACATACACCCCGAAGTCGTTCGCCGCAAGCCTCGGACTCGACTTCAACGACTATGTAACCATCACAAGCTACACTCACCACCCCTTCTGGACACAATTTGCCGTTGAGGTACAGGACAACTGGCGCAACCCACTGTCATGGAACGTTCCTATGGAGGACATGATGCGCATCATCGACAACGCCATAGAGAACGGCTACTGCGTGGCATGGGGCGGCGACGTTTCCGAGGAGGGATTCACACGTCAGGGACTGGCCTACGCCATCGACTCAAAGAAGGCACAGAGCCTCGCAGGAAGCGACATGGCACGCTGGCTAAAGCTCAGCAGGACAGAGAAGACCAGCAAGCTCGACTCGCTGGGATGCCTCGTTCCAGAAATAACACCGACACAGGAAATGAGACAGGAGCGGTATGACAACTGGGAACTTACCGATGACCACGGCATGCTCATCTACGGAATAGCAAAAGACCAGAACGGCAAGGAGTACTACATGGTGAAGAACTCATGGGGCGAGGCTGGCGACTACAAGGGTATCTGGTATATGACCAAGACCTTCATCGCTGCCAACACCATGGACTATATGGTCAACAAAAACGCCATACCAAAGGATATCCGAAAGAAACTCGGCATCTAAGTTACCGACATGGACAAACTTTCGACATGTCCTCCCTTTTTTGCTTTTGACATGTACGCGCTGTAAGCGCGTGCTGCCTACAGAATTCACTGAACAGTCACATGCATGCCGTGTGACTGTTCATTTTTATATGGTGTAGAGTTTGATGTACAAAAATCAGGTACCCTAATAAATGTAGAAACACCCTGAACCAAAGGTCGGACACGAATCAAATGTACCAGCCCCTGTGACCACGTCAATTTGAAACGGCTGACTGGACACCCTATCATTTTTATTAGCACACCCGTGTGAAGGGAGCTATTCATATAGCTCTCTACGCATTCTCATCCTACTGCGTCTCCATTCTCAGCCGCATGTGCTGTTTCTAATTCAACCTGCCCACGAAAGCTGATTATCTGTCTGTATGCCCCTAAACAGATATGACAATACAGTTGTTTCACATTTGAATATCGCCGGCTCACATCCAATCCTTAATATCGCCCTTCGACTCTACAGCACGCTCTACATCGTCATCGAGAGCTGGGAAGAAGTCGAGTCCTGTGATACGCTCAACCTCGTCAATGGTATTGACATAGTCGCCCATGGGCCTGTTGCCATCTTCATTCTTGTATATGAAGCCTAATGCCTTTGGCTTTCCGCTCATGCACAGTACAACCTTGAAGAAGGCTTCCGGCACGACAACCTGTCCTTTTCCTATGGTCTGATGCCTGCGGTTGTAGAGCAGCGGCCCGCATACTATGTATATATCTCCGTAGCGTTTGGCCCACTTACGGCACTTCTCCTCCAACTCCTTCCAGTCGCCATTGTTGAGCCGGGCATTCTGTGGACACATATTGGTAAGCAGGAAGGACTGGCTCATGGCCTGTCTGCTCCAGCGGTTGTCGCCCGCAGGGCACATGTGGCCACGGCTCCACCCTGAGCCACGGTAATCGGCAAGGGTTGGGCCATCAGCAACCTCCGGGTCCTCGGCAAAGTCATCACTGCGCCTGACGTCTCCGTCGACATGTTCTGCCGTGAGGTGCCAAGCTACCCAATATGGTATCTTTGAAGCCTCATCGAAGCATACCACATATCCCTCGCGATAGAGCATGCGTCCTTCCCTACCCTTCTGCTCGAGCAGGTCGCCAGAAGATGAATCTCTGGACATTGAGGCCTCTGACGACGCTGATGCCCCTACACCTTGGCTTGCCTGTCCGTTGCCATCGTCATGGCTGCCCCAAAACCTCCCTGCACACAACAATACGAGGAGGACAATAACTGCAAGTGTCTTATTTTTCATACTACTTACGATATGCTGACAAAGATACACATTTTCGATGAAACAGTCAACAAAATAAGCCACATATAAAGCAATACAGAAAAAAAGGAGACATAATGGCCAGTTTATGGAAATAATTTTGTAACTTTGGCACGACTTTATGCGCTTTTGCGTCAGCTTAGGCGACAGCTTGACAAGACAAAACAAAAATCAAGATAATGCACTTCAAATGGAATTTCGAAACTCCTACACCAGAGCAGAAGAGGACGGCTGAGGAACTTGCAGAGAAAATAGGTATTAGTCCCATACTAACGCAGTTGCTCGTCAGCCGTGGCATAACGACGGAGAGTGCCGCCAAGCGCTTCTTCCGGCCACAGCTTGCCGACCTGATAAACCCTTTCCTGATGAAGGACATGGACGTGGCCGTAGACCGGCTCAACGATGCCATGGGACGTAAGGAAAGGATTCTTGTCTATGGAGATTACGATGTCGACGGATGTACCGCCGTCGCTTTGGTCTACAAGTTCCTGCAGCAGTTCTATTCCAACATCGACTATTACATTCCCGACAGATACGAGGAGGGATATGGCGTTAGCCACAAGGGAATAGACTATGCTAAGGAAACAGGTGTGAAACTCATCATCATCCTCGATTGCGGTATCAAGGCCATCGAGGAGGTGCGGTATGCCAAGTCGCTTGGCATAGACTTCATCATCTGCGACCATCATGTACCGGACGAGGTGATGCCGCCTGCTGTAGCCATACTAAATCCTAAGCGGCCAGATGACTCATACCCGTTTAAGCACCTTTGCGGCTGCGGAGTAGGCTTCAAGTTCATGCAGGCATTTGCCAAGAACAACGGCATTCCCTTCTCGCGCCTGATACCACTACTCGACTTCTGTGCAGTAAGCATAGCGGCCGATATTGTTCCCGTTGTGGACGAGAACCGCATACTGGCGTTCCACGGACTGAAACAGCTGAACCAAAATCCCAGCCTTGGACTAAAGGCCATCATAGACATCTGCGGCCTAAATGGCAGGGAGCTGTCAATGAGCGACATCGTATTCAAAATCGGCCCAAGGATAAATGCGTCGGGACGTATGGAGAACGGCAAGGAAAGTGTGGACCTGCTGGTGGAAAAAGACTTCTCGATGGCACTGAAGGAGGCGAAGCACATCAATGAGTACAACGAGCAACGCAAGGACATAGACAAGCAGATGACCGAGGAGGCCAACATCATCGTATCGAAACTTGAGAGCCAGAGACATCTTTCGAGCATAGTGCTGTATGACGAGAACTGGAAAAAGGGAGTCATAGGCATCGTGGCATCACGGCTCACAGAAATATATTTCCGTCCCACCGTAGTTCTTACGCGTGACGGCGAATATGCCACGGGGTCAGCCCGAAGCATCATGGGCTTCGATGTCTATGCAGCCATAAAGAGTTGCCGCGACCTGCTGGTAAACTTCGGAGGACACACCTACGCAGCTGGACTGACCCTGAAATGGGAGGACATACCGCATTTCCGAAAGCGCTTCCAACAGTATGTGGACGAGCATATAAAGCCATCGCAGAAGGAGGCAATGATAAATGTAGATGCTGTCATAGACTTCAAGGATATCTCCAAGCGGCTGTACAACGACCTTAAGCGTTTCTCACCATTCGGTCCTGGCAACAACAAGCCCATATTCTGCACGCTCTCGGTATACGACTACGGAACGAGCAAGGTGGTAGGACGGGAACAGGAGCACATCAAGCTGGAACTCGTAGACTCGAAGTCAAGTACCGTAGTAAACGGTATAGCCTTCGGACAAAGTGCCTCAGCACGATATATTAAGTCGAAACGCAGCTTCGACATTGTGTATACCATTGAGGACAACGTCTTCAAGCGCAATCAGGTACAACTGCAGATAGAGGATATCAGACCCAACAGTGACTCGGTAGAATGAATGGCAACGCAGAGTGTGAGGAAACGTTCCTGCCTATACTGAGAAAATACTGGGGATATGAGGAGTTCCGGGGTATACAGCAGGACATCATCAAGAGCATAGCCGAGGGCAACGACACACTTGGACTGATGCCTACGGGCGGCGGCAAGAGCATCACCTTCCAGGTACCTGCCCTTGCACAGGATGGAGTGTGCATTGTTGTGACACCGCTCATCGCATTGATGAAAGATCAGGTATACAACCTCAGGCGGCGTGGCATTATGGCAGCTGCCATATATTCAGGAATGTCAAGACACGAGATAGTATCGACGCTTGAGAACTGCATTTTCGGCCATACCAAACTGCTGTACATATCGCCCGAGAGACTGTCGTCCGACATCTTCCTCACCAAGCTGCGACACATAAATGTCAGCTTCATCACCGTTGACGAAGCGCACTGCATCAGCCAGTGGGGATATGACTTCCGCCCATCGTACCTCAGAATTGCCGAAATACGCAGGCTGAAACCTGCTGCTCCAATCCTGGCCCTTACTGCCACCGCGACACCACAGGTTGTGGACGATATTCAGGAGAAACTGGAATTCAGAGAGAAGAATGTCTTCAGCATGAGTTTCAAGCGGCAGAACCTCGCTTATGTCGTTAGGGAAACCATTGACAAGGATGCAGAGATGGAGCATATACTATCTGCTGTTCAAGGTAGCGCAATCGTTTATGTCAGAAGCCGCAAGAAGACTAAGGAAATTGCAGAGAAGCTGGAGCTGAGCGGCATAACGGCTACATTCTACCATGCCGGACTGACCCACACGGCGAAAGACGTCAGACAGCAGAGATGGCACGACGACGAGACACGGGTGATGGTAGCCACTAACGCTTTCGGCATGGGCATCGACAAACCTGACGTGAGGATAGTCTTACACTACGACTGCCCAGACTCCATAGAGGCATATTTCCAGGAGGCCGGACGCGCAGGACGTGACGGCAAGAAGGCGTATGCCGTGCTGCTGTACAATCACTCCGACACCCGTAAACTGATACGCCGCATCGACGACACGTTCCCTGACAAAGAATACATAAGAAAGGTCTATGAGAAGCTGGCAGCATATTATCAGATAGGTGTAGGTAGCGCACTCGGACATACATTCTCATTCGAGATAGATAATTTCTGCCGCAACTTCCGACTGTTCCCCGTACAGGCCAACTCTGCGCTGACAATTCTTGAGAGGGCAGGATACATAGGCTATGAAACAGAGCCGGACGGACGGGCAAGACTGATGTTCCTGCTGTCGAGGAATGAGCTGAACAGATTAGACAGCCTCTCACCGACAGAGGATCTGGTGGTGACCACACTACTCAGGCACTACGGCGGACTATTCGTGGACTATGCTTACATCGACGAGTCGCTCGTGGCCAACCAGGCAGGACTGACGCAAGACCAGGTCTACAATATTCTAAAGGGACTGAGCAAGAAGAATATCCTGCACTTCATACCTCAGCAGAAAGTTCCGACCATCACCTATCTGCAGGAAAGGGAGGAAACCGAAAGGGTGGTAATATCGGAAGAGGTATACGAAAGACGCAAGGAACAGTATACGCAGCGTATCAATGCGATGATTGGGTACGCCACAAACAATACGACCTGCCGCAGCAAACAGCTTCTAAACTATTTTGGCGATACGGATGCTGACAACTGCCACCAGTGCGACGTATGCCTTGACAACAACTCCTCCGGACTGAGCGAGGACAATCTGGCGGCAGCCACCCAACGCATCATGGACATACTCTCCGACGGCAAAAGGCACCCATTGGAAGAGTTCAGGAACATACAACTGCCAAGGGAGTTTGTCAAAGAGGCTCTCATATATATCGTCAACGAGGAGATGGTTGAGGAAGAGAATGGGCAGATATGGAAGAGAAATCCCTGAAAGCCTCTTCGAAGCCGTTGAAGACATTGATGTCTACCAGCCCCCTAATTCCTCTCACTCTGCCGTCTGGCGACAGTTGCCAGATAGCAAGGTGTACGTCGGGCTTGTACTCACCATATCTCGCTATCCACACCTGATAGTTCTTCCTCAGATAGTCACCGTCCGGGTTGTCATCTGTCAGATATTTGTTGACAAATGACTGGCTGACATACAATATCGGCTGCACACCAAGGCGATGCCCGACATCCTCCAACCATGATCGTACAGACTTCAGCAGCACCCTGATGCCCCCCATCTGGGCTATCTGTGCCGCCGATGGCTCAACATCGAGGGCTGGTGGCAAATCACCCTTCTGATATCTGCTGTTCTTAATGAAATTATCTGCCTGCTGCCGTGCCGTTGTACGGGTAGAGAAGAAATGATAGGCCCCTACCCTATAACCATGCTTCCTCGCAGCAGCATAGTCGGCACGGAAATAACGGTTGGTGAGCGATTTTCCCTCGGTACTCTTGATGTATATGAAGGATATCGGATAGTCCACATTGCCCTCCACACGCTTCTTCGACATGGAGCCGAGTGAGGTGATGCGTAACTGGTTCCACAGAATGGGGTATGTGACCTTTCGTCTGCGCCGTCCCCTCCTCACTGTCTGAGAAGAAGGCTCATGCTGGTAGCGTGAGATGTCTATACCATATATATGCGCAGCCGTGTAAAGAGGCTGTTCACCACGGTAACGGTCGTACTCCCAACGCCCCACCCTCACTTTATCTGATCTAAAATCGACACCGAAGCCATGGCGCATTATGCCGCCAAGCGTATCGGAATACTGTCCCTCGTAATAACTACCATCGGGATAGTTGACTGACAGATATCCATCTGTCTGACCTCCTCCAACGTCACTTCTCACGACAATGGTGTCAGAAGACGACCGTAATGCAGCCGTGGGACGCAGGCTAGACAAAAGACCATCTGAATACAGGTATACGGGACGGACATGCTTCGGAGTGGTGCCATTGGTGGTGCGGTACATCGCAAAACCGTCACGCCACGACGAGACCTTCATTGCCTCCATGCAGACACCATCCATGACCACAGCATAGCGGTCGGTAAGAGTCACGGAAAGCCGTCCTGAGCGCACAATTCTTTCTATGCTTACTGCCATGCGTGTGAGCGAGTCTATGCTGTGAAGAACTGTCTCCCTATGGCGGGCAACCACGTCAAATCCTTCGTCATGAACCTTATGTGTACGCAGATAATAGTCTATCTCTGCCAGCTGCCTCTGCATATCCGCAGCCTTATTCCTGATGAGTGAGCAACGGCTGGCAAGCAACCGCCGCGCCTGTGGTACCTCCAGCATAGGGAGGCTGCTGTTCCGTTCCTCTGTGCTGTCAATCTTAGCGGCAAGGGTGCCAAAGCACGATGGTAACCACAACCAGTTCACCCATGAGGCACTACGACGGCGAGTTATGTTGCTAATAAACCTCGCATTGTCGCTCTCAGCAATGACTGTGTCACCACCTTTATATATATATGTATATATTGAATCGGAACCTGAGGCTGAACGGAGGACATAATAATGTGCCTCTTCGACCATAGCCCCAGAAGCTGGGGTAAACTTGTCGTAATGTACACGGGAAACCGTGCACAGCACTGCTACAAATAATACCATCAGAGACAGCACTATCCACAAGTACCGAACATGCCGTATTTTCATTGACAAAAGACTATTGTTATGAGACTGCAAATGGGGGGAAGCGAGTTCCTCACGGCCCACTTCCCCCTTAATAGCGTTATTAAAAACTCAAAAGTTTGTATTCAAATACCTTTTTGGTAAGGTAATGCTGTCACCACAGCACTATAGTCCTCACCTGGTATAACTGTTATGCATAATAAAAGATTAAACCATTTCTATTAATTGTTCTCCGGACGGAGCTTGCGCACCGTTGCGCCAGCCTGCCACATCTCCTTGTTACGCATAGCCTCAAGCTCAGCGTTGAGCTTCTCACGATAGTCGGGCTGCGAGTTCTTGTCAATGGAGATCTGAGCCTCGTTACCGGTCTTCACTGAGTAATAGAGCCACTCCATAACAGGCTTGATGGCCTCGCGGAACCTTGGAGCCCAGTCGAGTGCACCACGCTGTGCCGTTGTAGAGCAGTTGGCGTACATCCAGTCCATACCCTTTGCACCGAACAACGGGCCAAGGCTCTGGGTGAGCTCCTCTACTGTCTCGTTGAATGCCTCAGATGGCGAGTGACCATTCTCACGAAGAACATCGTACTGAGCCTCGAGAAGTCCCTCTATGGCACCCATCAGAGAGCCGCGCTCACCTGTAAGGTCAGAGGTGGCCTCACGCTGGAATGTAGTCTTGAAGAGATAGCCTGCACCGATACCAATACCGAAAGCGATAGTTTTCTCCTCTGCCTTGCCAGTAGCATCCTGGTAAACAGCGTATGAGCAGTTCAGACCACGACCCTCGCAGAACATTGTGCGGAGAGAAGTACCAGAACCCTTAGGTGCAACCATTATGACATCAATATCCTCTGGAGGAACAACACCAGTACGGTCGTTCCAGTTGATAGCAAATCCATGTGAATAATAAAGAGCCTTGCCTGGTGTGAGATACTGCTTGATAGTTGGCCAAACGGCAATCTGACCGGCATCAGAGAGCAGCATGCAGACAATGGTACCCTTCTGCGCTGCCTCCTCAATAGAGAAGAGAGTCTTGCCCGGTACCCATCCGTCGGCGACAGCCTTGTCGTAGGTTTTTCCCTCGCGCTGTCCTACAATTACGTTGAAGCCGTTATCACGAAGGTTGCAAGCCTGGCCTGGGCCCTGAATGCCATAGCCGATAACGGCGATTGTTTCGTTTTTCAGCACCTCGCGTGCCTTTTCCAATGAGAACTCCTTACTGGTGACTACGGTTTCCATTACGCCACCGAAATTCATTTCTGCCATGATAAAATTATTTGTTTTTGTTGCCGCAAAGACTTAGCGGCAGATTATTAATTAGCCTCGTGAGTCTGCACTCCTTGTCCAAAGGATGTTGAATGACCCACCCGCTTCCTACACGAGGGAACGGCTAAGGGTGATTGTTGTAATGCGGATGCAAAGATAACACTTTAACACGAAACCACCAAATATTCTTTCAATCTTTTACAAAAAAGAGGGACATTCTGCACACTTCGATAGTGTCGTGTGTGTTTTTATCTGTTTTTACAAGCTTGATACCATAGTGTAAAGCCTCTGTTTCCTCAACGAAGAAGCTTAGCTTGTCACCCTGGTAGGTCTCGGCTATATATGCCACCTCCATTCTCTTGAGCCTGTGAGCCTTGAACCATTCGACATCGAACAGGTCGAGTGCGTGTTCTATGTATTTTATGCTGTTGATATGGCCGTTGATGTCAACATCATTATAATATGTGTCGACAGTCCGCACGAGTTTGGCTCCCTCGCCCACCCTTGCCCTTCCGGGCTTGTCTATGGGGCACGGCTTGTCCTTCTCCACATATTCCAGTACCAGTCCGTCATTGATACTCAGTATGTCAACAGGCTGCCTCGTCACCGTATCAATCATAGCCCAGATGCTCTTGCCGTAACCGCAGACCATGCCATCGGCACTTCTGATAGCAAAGTTACGTCCTGTGAAATACTTCATAGCGCTCTCCACCCACGTCTCAACGGTGAACTTGTCGTAGGCTTTCGGCATGACGTCCATCTCGATGACAAGCCTCGACAGTACCCATGTGCGGTGCATCGGCCCGAGCACGTTCATGCCATATCCGCGGTCGTTGCTGTGGAAGTCGGCAGCATTGAGCATGTGGTTGCCCAGATGTCCCATGAAGAGACGGCCTGAGAAATCACAATGGAACGGCTCTGCCAGGAACTCGTACGCTCCAACCTTGTCCTTCAGCTCATGCCTTGTCATGTTCGGTGTCATAAAGGAAATCACTAACGGGTTCGTCAAAGCTCCTTGTCACAGCGATGCGGCCACTGCGCGTGTACTGCAGCAGGCATCCGAAGGAGTCGAGGCAAGAGAAGAGGTCAGTGATATCCTCGGTGAGTCCGGCAAGCAGCACGGTGGAATAAGTAGGGTTCACCTCCATCATCCTCGCATCGTGCTTCCTTATGGTTCTTGAAATCTCAGGATTCTCCATAAGAATTGGTGTGGATATCTTGTACAGTCCCACCTCATGGATGAACAGCTGGTCATCAGTATAGTAGTCGGCCTTTACGACATCTATCTTCTTCTCTATCTGCTTCGTTATCTTCACTATCTGGTCCTCATCGCTCCAAGCAGTGATAGTATACTTGTGTATATTCTTGATGCTCGAGGCCGACACGTTCAGGCTCTCAATGTTAACCTGCCTGCGTGTGAACACGGCAGTAATCTGGTTGAGTATACCGGCGATATTCTCAGAGTAGACAAGCAGGGTATATAATTTCTTTTCTGCGTTCATAGTTATGTTTTAATTATTTACAACCCACCATTACAGTTCCAGCAACATCTCGTTGACACTCTTTCCCGGTGGTGTCATCGGCAGCACGTCGGCCTCTTCCTTGATAGCACACTCCAGCAGGTAGGGTCCGTCGGTATCGAGCATCTTCCTTACCTTCTCCTTCAGGTCCGCTCGGTCTACGACCACGTCATAAGGAATACCATATCCCTTGGCTATTGACTCATAGCATGGGTTCAGCATCTTGGTGAAGCTTCTGCGGTGACCGAAGAACATGTCCTGCCACTGCCTTACGTTGCCGAGATAGTTGTTGTTGAGCATTATCATCTTCACAGGTGACTGCTGCTCCATGATGGTGCCGAGCTCCTGTATGCTCATCTGGAATCCGCCATCGCCTGTAAACAGGCAGATGGTACGGTCGGGAGCACCGAATGTGGCGCCCACAGCAGCTGGTAGTCCAAAGCCCATTGTGCCCAGGCCTCCACTCGAAACCACCGAGCGTTTCCTGTTGTATTTGAAATACCTGCATGAGAACATCTGGTTCTGGCCAACGTCATTTACCAGTACGGCCTCACCACCAGTAGCCTCGGCCACAACATTTACTACCTCTCCCATGAGCAGAGGTCCCTCCGTGGGATGTATGGCCGGCTCTATTACTTTCTCGTTCTCCATGTCGGCATACTCCTTGAACGAGTCACGCCACTCTCTGTGGACGTTTTTCTTCAGCAGCCGTGTTATCGCCGGCAACGAGATCTTGCAGTCGCCTATGACAGCCACATCGCTGACAATGTTCTTGTTTATCTCGGCAGGGTCTATGTCGAGGTGGATAATCTTGGCCTGCTTGGCATATGTCGAAGGCAGTCCTGTTACCCTATCGCTAAATCTCATTCCTATGGCAATGAGCACGTCGCACTCCTGTGTTTTCATGTTGGTTGCATAACTGCCATGCATGCCAAGCATGCCCATATTAAGAGGATGTCCCGATGGCAAGGCCGACAGTCCCAGCAACGTTCGTCCGGCAGGGATATCGGCTTTCTCCAGAAACTCCACAAGCTCGTTGTGGGCGCCACCCAGCTCCACTCCCTGTCCAACGAGGGCAAAGGGTCGCTCGGCTGCGTTGATGATGTCGGCGGCATCGGCTACAGCCTGCTGGTTAATCTGAGGATAAGGATTATACGACCGTATATGGTCAACATGCACGGGCTTCCACTCGCAGCTGTGAACCTGCGCGTTCTTCGGGAAGTCAAGCACCACTGGTCCCGGTCTTCCGCTCCTTGCAATATAGAATGCCCTGCTTATAGCCCATGCCACATCCTCAGGCCTTCTTATCTGGTATGCCCACTTTGTTATCGGCTGCGCCACGCCCACGAGGTCAACCTCCTGGAAGGCATCGGTTCCCAATGCTCCCGTGCCCACCTGTCCGGCAATGACGACAATGGGAGTAGAGTCCATCATGGCATCAGCCACTCCCGTAAGGGTATTGGTAACGCCTGGTCCGCTCGTCACGAGGCAGACTCCCACCTCGCCACTAACTCTGGCATAGCCCTCGGCGGCATGTGCGGCGGCCTGCTCATGGCGCACCAGAATATGGTCAAACTTCTTGTTATCCCCTCTCGTATATCCATAAAGGGCATCAAAGACAGGCATTATGGCACCACCAGGGTAGCCAAATATAGTCCTTACGCCCTCTGCAACGAGCGAGCGCATCAGTGCCTCGGCACCTGTTATGATGTCGGGCGTAGCGCCGTTATCCGTTGGAGTGTTCTTTTCGTTGCTGTTTATTTCGCTTGGTATCATAAAAACTTGTATGTTTAGTCCGAAATAACTCTTTCTTTTAAATGTATAGTCCGACGTGCATTGCGTATATCAGTTGTCTACTCTACAATCCTCACACCGCCCTTGTCCGCACTGGCCACACTCTGTGCATAAGCCCTTAGAGCCTTGCTCACCTTGCGGTCGCGTCTCAGTGGCTGCTGCGGTCTGGCTGCCAGCTCGTCATCTGTCAGCCTGACATTGATTGTTCTTGACGGGATGTCAATCTCTATGATATCTCCATCCTTTATCTTTCCGATGTTGCCACCCGCCGCGGCCTCTGGCGATATATGTCCGATGCTGAGTCCCGATGTACCTCCCGAGAAGCGTCCGTCAGTGATGAGTGCGCACTCCTTGCCCAGATGCCGGCTCTTTATATAAGATGTAGGATAGAGCATCTCCTGCATGCCCGGACCACCCTTCGGTCCCTCGTGTGTAATCACCACGCAGTCGCCGCTGTTGACCTTGCCACCGAGAATTCCCTCGCAGGCATCCTCCTGTGAGTCGAACACCACAGCCGGTCCCTCGAAGTGCCACAGGCTCTCGTCTACTCCCGCTGTCTTTACCACGCATCCGTCCTGAGCAATGTTGCCAAACAGCACGGCCAGTCCGCCATCTTTGGTATAGGCATGTTCCAGACTGCGTATGCAGCCGTTCTCACGGTCGGTGTCAAGACTCTCCCACTGGGCATTCTGGCTACCCATGACTGTAGAGAACCTCCTGCCCGGTGCGCTGTGGTATATGCGGTCGGCCTCGGGGTCGATGTCTGCCTTGGTGATAGAGTATTTCTCCATAGCCTCAGCCAGAGTCAGTCCGTCTACACGCTTGGCGTCGCCATAGAGCAGCCCGCCCTTGTCAAGCTCACCGAGAATGCCAAGTATGCCGCCTGCGCGTCCGCACTCCTGTACACTATATTTCTGAGTGTTCGGAGCAAGCTTGCACAGGCATGGCACCTTGCGGCTCAGCTCGTCAATGTCCTTCATGCAGAAGTCGGCTCCGGCCTCCTGAGCCACAGCCAGCAGGTGCAGCACGGTATTGGTGCTTCCTCCCATGGCTATGTCGAGCGTCATGGCATTGAGGAAAGCTTTCCTCGTGGCGATGCTCTTTGGCAGCACGCTCTCGTCGCCATCCTCATAGTATGCGTAGGCGTTCTTGACAACCTGCCTTGCGGCGGCCTTGAAGAGTTCTATGCGGTTCTGGTGGGTAGCAAGAATTGTACCGTTGCCAGGCAACGACAGGCCGATGGCCTCTGTGAGCGAGTTCATGGAGTTGGCAGTGAACATACCCGAGCAGCTGCCGCAGCCTGGGCAGGCGCAAGCCTCTATCTGTGCCAGCTCCTCATCGCTGACATCATTGTCGGCACCCTTTATCATTGCCGTTATCAGGTCGGCATTCTCGCCTCTCCATCTTCCGGCCTCCATAGGTCCTCCCGAACAGAATACAGTTGGTATGTTGAGTCTCATGCTTGCCATGAGCATTCCCGGTGTCACCTTGTCGCAGTTAGAGATGCAAATCATGGCATCCGCCTTGTGTGCATTCACCATATACTCCACAGAGTCGGCGATAATATCCCTTGAAGGCAGCGAATAGAGCATACCATCGTGACCCATGGCAATACCATCATCAATGGCGATGGTATTGAACTCGGCCGCATAGCATCCCATGGCCTCTATTTCTTTTTTTACAATCTGCCCAATCTCATGCAGGTGTGTATGTCCAGGCACAAATTGCGTGAACGAGTTAACGATAGCGATAATAGGTTTGCCAAATTGTTCCTGTTTCATTCCTGTGGCCACCCATAAGGCCCTGGCTCCAGCCATTCGTCTGCCTTCCGTGCAGACAGCACTTCTCAATTGATGTTTCATAACATTTCGTTTATTGCAGATGCAAAGGTAATCAGTTTTTGCGTAATAGCCAACAATTATAGACTAAAAATTCAATTACGGCTACAAATCGTAACATAACAGGACGAAATGATTACGATTTGAAGTAAAACACGAGGATTCATACTGCATTTTACGACAAAGCGAGAAGGCATCGTCGCAAACACAATCAATCAATGTTAATTTAGGATGCCTAAGCAGGCTATTTTGCTAAACAATGTTGTGATTGTCTATATTTATATTACAGAAGAGATTTTTAAGTCATCCGCCCTTGGCGAAGTCGCAATTATTTCTTTAATTTGCGACAACAGATACTACCATCTGCCGGAGGTACCGGGAATGGGTTATTACTAACTAAACACTATCGTTATGAAAAAGAGTTTTACTTTAATCGCTGCTTCTCTGATGGTCATGCAGATGTCCGCACAGACCGTTACGGAGAGCAAGACGTTCGACAACTTCTACATTGGCATTAACGGAGGTGTCGCAACAAAGATGACCACCCCTACAGGTGGATGGTTGAACAAGCTCAACCCAAATGTGGGGATAAGGCTCGGACGCTACATCACCCCCGTCTTCGGATGGGCTATTGAGAGCAATGCCTACTTCTCTAACAAACCTTACGCGGCATCGCACACCGCAGTAAGGGCACTGAACACCAGCCTGCTCGGAACTGTCAACATGACCAACTGGCTATGCGGCTACGAGGGCGTGCCACGCACCTTCGAGGTAAGCGCGCTATACGGTCTGGGATGGGGGCACTTCTGCGGCCACTCGTCACAGGTCATTGGCTCACGGAATTTCATGACATCCAAAGCAGGACTGGACTTTGCATTCAACCTCGGGGAAAGGAAAGCATGGCAGCTGTATGTGGAGCCTGCCGTAGTATGGGGTCTAAACAACTCTGCCACAACAGTCGACAACGGCAATGGCCGTGAAAACGGAGTGGAACTGGGACACGGAGGCGTTAAGTACAACATCAACCGTGCCTATGCGCAACTCAATGCTGGCATTATCTACAAGTTCGGGAACTCCAATGGCACACACAACTTCACCATAGCCGAGCTTAGGGATCAGGCGGAGATAGACATGCTCAACGCACAGATCAACGACCTGAGGAGCGAGCTGACCAAGAAACCTAAGGAGGTGGTTAAGGAAGTTGTCATAGAAGCCCCAGCACCAAAGGAGGTAAGGGTTGAGAACCTCGTATTCGTAACCTTTGCACAGGGCAAGTCCGTTCTCACCAATGATGCCAAGACCGCCCTGAACTCCATAGACAAGGGAAGGCATGTGCAGATTGCAGGAACAGCATCGCCGGAGGGTTCTGCAGAACTTAACCAGAAGCTGTCGCAAAGCAGGGCTGATGCCGTGGGCTGCTATCTCAAGGAGCGTGGCGTGATAGTAGACGAGGCCACAGGAAAGGGAGTGCAAGGCACGACATCAAACCGCCTCGCCATTGTGTATGTCAAGTGATGACGGAAGCCCAATTTTTGCATATCAAATTGGACACCATAAAAAAAACTTGGTACGACTTGTGAATCTCAAAAAACTGAGGTCAATCGTACCAAGTTGTTTTTTATGCAATCACTAAATATGGTTATGCAATATTACTGAATATGTAAGAGTCTATTAATCACATTGCCACACACACCACGGTATAAGGAGGCAGGGTTATGGCAGAGCCCTCAACCTTAACGCCATCGGCAGGCTGCACAGCCTTGTCTGCAGGCATTCCCTGGAATCCTTCAATGGCTGTATTGCCACTGATGTCCAAGCCGCTGACGTTCAATTTCAACGTCGAAGGCAGGGCATTGACAAGTTTCACGTACTTCTTGCCACTCTTCGAGTCAGTGATCACGCTGGCAGCCACCCTGTTCTCCAATCCCTCTGGCACTCTGAGCGTCGAGGCAACATACCTGTCACCACCATTCACGGAGAAGAGCTTCTGAGTGTGGTAGCTTGGAGTGAGCGTGATGTTGGTGTTGTCGAAATATATCATGTTTGGGTTCCAGTTATGGTGTTTCTCCTTGCACAACAGCGGAGCATAACTCGTCATAACCACCACGTCGGCATTCTTCTCAATGTGGCAAAGGTGCATGGCCTCAACCAGTGCCGACTCCATGGTTCTCGTTCTCGATGCCCATTCACCAAGGTACACCTTCGGAGCCTTAGGGTCGTAGCCGTCATAATAGTCCTGATTGTTCAGGAACCATCCCGGCGACTCATAGTAGTGCTCGTCCACCATGTCAATATACCTACTGTTCTCCTTGGCGAAGCGCCATCCCTCGATATAGTCTGCCGACGGGTCATGGAAGGGTCCAACGGTTCCGCATACTACGATGTCGGGGTATTTCTCCTTTATGGCCTTGCATATCATGAGGCACCGCTCCTCGAATACCGTTGAGATAATATCCTCGTTGCCTATGCCGACATACTTCAGGTTGAACGGCTCCGGATGTCCGGCATCCGCCCTCATCTTAGCCCACTTGCTCTTTGCCGGGTCTCCGTTGGCCCACTCTATCATGTCGAGGATTTCCTGACAGTAGGCAGGCATGTCCTCCATGGGTATGCCACCCTGCTGCCCACCGAAACCATCCTTGTCGGGACCGGAGTTCTGGCATGGCACGCCCGCTGCAAGCACAGGCAGCGGCTCTGCTCCAATGTCCTCGCAGAACTGGAAATACTCATAGAATCCCAGTCCTCGTGTCTGGTGATAGTGCCAGATATTCTTGTCGGGCACCCTGTCCTGCCACGGTCCCACGGTATGGTTCCAATGGTAGATATTGTCAATGCCCTCACCATGACTCATACAGCCACCCGGGAACCTTACGAACTTAGGTTTCAACGCGGCTATTGTCTCGGCAAGGTCTTTGCGCAGTCCATGCCCCTTGTAAGTGTCATGCGGGAACAGCGATATCATGTCCAAGGCTACCTCGGCTTCTTTCTTTCCCACAATGACCAGGCGGCAGTTCCGCACCTCTCCGCCATAGAGCTTTGCGCGTTTCTTGGTATCAGTGGTCAGAGCCAGAGCATATCTCTTCCATTCCCTGCCAGCCACCTTCAGCTTGCCCTCTGCCATCACCGTGCCGTCGTCGGCAACCAGTGCCACGGTCATCTGCTTTGCTACGTCGGCCATCATACGGGCATACATGGAGAAGTCGTAGGCCGCACCCTTGTCGGCTATGCCATCCCATCCTATATTATATAAGGTGTCAGCTCTCATCACCACGTAGTGTGGGTTCACCTTACTCAACGGCTGCGCCGTCTCCACCCTTACGCCCTTGCTGTGCTCCCATGCCGTCAGGGCATTCCACTCATTCCTGTCACTTGACGAATACTCAAAGTCGCGGTTCTGCACAAGCTCGGCATACAAGCCACCGTCTGCCGCATAGCTGATATCTTCGAAAAATATTCCCACCAGCTTGTCGGAGATAGCCTTGGTCTTGCCTGCGTCAACAGTCAGAGATGCCGTCACCGTGGCAGGCAAGTCCTTAAACCGCTCCTTGTCATCGCGCATGGTCACGCGGTTCTTCTCCGCGTCGGCAGCAAGAGCGTCAAAATAAGAGAAGATATAGTCGAGATGCAGCTTGGGCACGTCGAATATATTTCCCTCAAACCTCTTCTGTCCCACCGTTGCCGTATCAGTAATCCATGCTACATCGTCAATGGTGCTTGGCTCCGGCGACTCCTTGAATGTCCTGAAGTCATTGGAAGCATGAACATGCCTCTTTCCCGATGCCGAGCGCAGGTAAATGTCGAACGAGCCGTCATCCATCTGGAACACCACCGGCCTCTGCACGCCTTTCACCGACACCTTAGGATAGTCCTGTGGTCGCCATGTCACCAAGTCCTCGCTGTATGCCACGGCGAAACACGGCGCATAATCGTTCACTGACCACACGGCGCGCCACGTGCCGTCGGCAGCGTGGGTAACATAAGGGTTGTACATTCTCTTTTCCGAACCCCAGCGGGAATAGTCCGAGCCGCACAGCTGACCGGCATCCACCCATTTCTCCGTCTCGTCGAGATAGGCCAGATGCAGGCCGTCCTTGTCACCAGGAGAATAAACGAATATCCGGCATACCGTGTCAGCATCCATTATCTGGCATGCTGGCAATGCCCTTTGCCCATAAGCATTTGCCGACAATGCCGCACCGGCAAGCAATAAGAGTAGTCTGTTCATAGCTAATGTTAGATTGTTAGTAATAAGTGCGTGGCCCTTTCGCCACATATATTGTTTTGCAAAGATAACACAAATCCGCCATATTGCAAAATGTAATGAGATGTAAAGACGCATAAAACCTTTTTAATTCTACAAAAACTAAAAATCACGAGGTCGTTTGATACTATAAGAATAATCGTTCATTTGCAAACGAAGAAAACTGCCCCCCCAGGCCGTCCGAAAACGGCACTTTGAGGCATATCACAGTTGGCAGAGCCGCTATTGCGACTCCACCTGAGCCCATTTAAGGGCATATAAGTTTTCATCTTAAAAAATCAGTTTATGTTAAAC
>NZ_NPJH01000036.1 GCF_002251365.1 Prevotella sp. P3-122 | reverse complement strand
ACCCCAGGCTTATCGCAGCTTATCACGTCCTTCATCGCCTCCATGAGCCAAGGCATCCGCCATGCGCCCTTTACTACTTTCGATTTCCGGCCAAAAGGCCGGACGCTCATACTTTCAGCTCTTCCTAGCATCGTCCATAGGACGTGCAGGAAGGAGTTTCCTGTTATTACAGTCTTGCTTGTGTCAATATGTCAAAGATCTCTTTCCCAACATAAGGGAAGTGTGGAGAATAACGGATTCGAACCGTTGACCCCCTGCTTGCAAAGCAGGT
>NZ_NPJH01000035.1 GCF_002251365.1 Prevotella sp. P3-122 | reverse complement strand
TAGGCCTTGGCTTGTACTCAATGCCATGAGCACAAAGAAGAGATCTCAACTCTGTATTCTCCTTTCGAAGAATCTCGTTTTGTGTAACAAGTAGGTTGTATTTCTTTTGCAGCTCATCCATATAGCAGAATTGGTGTTGACGATGACTAAGTTTACGGAATTCTCACGTAAACGCGTGTGAATTTTATTGGTTTACGTGAGAAACCTTTTTGGCGTAAATACTTGATATCCAGTATTTAATTTCACTCGCAAGATTAGGATGCCGCTATTACTTCACGGAAAAACAGCATGTAACCTCACGGAATTTTACATATTTTCCGTGAGATACCATACGGAAATTCCTTTAGCTCTCTTTGCATAAACTTTACCTGACATTCTTAGTTTTTTTAGCAAGTAATCAAGTTTGTTGTTTTTCTGCTTGTCATCTAACTGATCAGGAAGCACATCCCACAATAGACGAACGATTTCGGGCTTAGTCAATGAACCATGGTCTTTCAAAGAGTCGAGCAGTAGAGCCTCGCATTTCTTGTCATCGAGTCCTTTGTGCTTGGTATATTCTATCTTTTGGTCAGTTACTTGAGCAATATCCTTGGCAATGAAGATATGTGGAAGGCGACCTTCGATCAGCTTACGCTTGCGAAGCATGGCAACTGCCTCTGATGATATTCGTTTACCCTTTTGTACCGAATCAAGGAGCACTGCATCTGTCAAAGAGAGGTTGCGATTCTCCAATAGCAAGAGACTATAGTTTTCATCAATGATCTATAGCCCCTTTTTGTTTGACGACATCTGTTAGGGAAATGCCATCCACCCTGCTCATCGTATAATAATAGCGTCCATTATCTTCTCTCAATCTGTGGTATAACTGTGGTATATGGCAGTCTCGCTGGCGTGACAGCTCATACATTACCTGAGCCTCTATCTTAAACTGCCCGAGCTGTATGTCCACATATTTCTCCTTCGATGTTACTGAGAATCCCTGCGAGGAAAGGCGTGACATTGTTGCATCATCAATCTCATGTACATGGAACTCCTTCACTGCTACCACATTTATTCTATTGGTAGCCGAGGTTTGTCTAACCTGTGCACGATATATACGACCGAAACCACCAGCGTTCTCTGTGTCGCTGATGATTTCGTATTTGCCACCTTCTAAAAGGTCACCTTTGGAGAGTGGAGGTAATGGAGTATATTCAAATTTCTCTGGCACAGCAAATCTCTCAATTATACAAATGCATCTGGCCCCGTCACCTGTTCTCGTTTTGAAATGGATTCCAAGTGACTCTTGTATTTTGCCAACTCATTATAGAAGAAAGTGTGCGGCAAATTTGACAAAGGCTTACTACCTCCAATAAGATTGAAATGACGTGTTATCCATATCATTCGATTCTCAATGCCAGAGTCAAAGATTTGTGGGTTGTCTTTCATGAAGGACAAAATACCCTTGAGAGCCTCTTTATTTCGGCCAAGGTGACCAGTCCCTAAACGACGGGTGCGTAAGCCATCGTTACTGAAAAATATCTTTGTAAGGTCGTATTTGTGCTCGTCGCCAAGACTTTCATCTACGGTAAGATACACAGACCACCACATGTTCATGAGCGAAGTACGCATCAGACCATTTTGAGAAATAAGCCAATGGTCACGGATATACTTCTTCCTATCGTCATCCGAACGAGTCTGTCCTTTCTTTACCCCGTTCTTCTTATTGTCCGATTCATATTTCTCTAAGTCAGGCCATTCTCTTCTTACATAATTGGCTAGGTCAACATGGGAAAGATATACCCATAAAACCGAATTTGCGGCTAATGTAGGGGTAATATCTTTAAAGCTCTCATAAAGAATTATTGCAGCATCAAATTTTGATGGTGCATTCAACATTTTCTCCTCTAGTCCTTCAGGCTTTTCAACCCCTTTGAGACGACGGACTTGTGAGTCGTCATATTTTATACTCTCTCCAACATAGTTTTCAACTTTTATGTCGTTTGTCAATAAATTGACATATTCTGGTGTAAATATTCGTTGTAGTGCCATGTTAAAGATTTAGTTTTGAAGGTTCTTAATACTCATAAAAAGTAAATCGTATGGTGAGCCATATTCTGCATTTGAAAGCATGATTGTGGCTATATCTACAGCATCCGTAGGATCGTCAAGAGTCAGACCTTGATACTTATCAGGCATATTTTCCATCAATGCCTTAATGCTATCTGCCCAAGCCATACCCTCGTTCTTGTCTATGTTGAGAATCGCCTTAACCAAGGCGTTAAAAATAAGAGAGGTGTAGAACAGTCCCTTGTATTGGTCTCGGTTATACTCAAGGAAGTCAACATACATGTCCTCTGGAAGTTCAATGTTGATAATATCATCTCCCAAATCTATGTTAACGGACTTCCCGGAATCCTTACGCTTAACAACCTGAATGAATGCATTGAGGTCGGGCTTATTGTTGAAACGGGTGTTTACGTTATCAGACCATTGTGGAAACATAACCAATACAGCACCCTTTTCAAGAGAGAACTTTGGCATCTTGCCAGTCTCCGGATCACGATAATCAGGATTGAAATCAGAGTTGCTATAATTGGGGAAACCTACAGTAGTAACAACAAAGAAGGAGAAATCAATGTGGCCTACGACATCAGTTTTCTTTATAGGTACCGTAATGACAGGTGTTGCAGATTTATGAATTTTCTTATAGAAGGCTTTGTTAGAATCAACCTCACAGATATACTGCGCGTGATTCTCTGTTATATATTGCTTAATCTGTTTATTATCCTGCTTCAGATTAAAAGTATAGACATAGTATTCATCTTTCTCTTCAATGCTTACTACGCTTAAAGCGTCTTCTTCCAAGTCAGGAAGGACACCTTTGTTAATGCCCAATACGGGATGTGGGAAGGAACTATTTGCTTTCATTTGAAGTCTCTATTCTATCGGAGTTAATACGTAATGAATACTTAATATCTGAGTTGAAACGCACTTTGATAGTGAGCGGTATGTTTGCATTGATGTGTACTCCACCCAGAGCGTTCTTTACTTGTTTGGCATTGGCTTTGGAGTCATCGTCAGAATCTACGAAGTCTGTTTTGTCAACAAACTCTTCTCCATTACGGATCTCAAAGCCTGGTGCTTCCTCAATGTTAAGACCTAATGACTTACCTTCTTCATCAACACCATACAATTGAATCAAGGCGTTGTCAATTTCAGTATCGGAGAAGACCCGAATGATATGCCATACGGTATTATTCTCATCGGTTTGACTCCATGTTCTATAACTTACGTCAATTGGTACAGCATATATGCCTAACTTACCATTCTCGTCCTCTGTTGATTTGTTCTTCAAGGTACCAGGCTTTACAGGTCCTGGTTTTATTGGACGCTTCTTTTTCTTTCCACCGCTATTTGACAACAAACGACCTTGCACATCGAACTTCGCTTTTGTTTGTCGTGCCTTGCGAATAGTAGGAGTGGGATTCTTCTTATTCTCCGGTTTCTTTTTGGGGGCAAATATGTTATCGGGGTCAACAATATCATCCTTATGAGATTCGTCATCTGCACCCTTTGGCGTGGTAATCGTAAGTATTTTGTCCAAACCTGCTACTTGTTCTGTCTCCTGTGCATCATGCTGTAACTCATTACGTACTGCATCACGTATCAAATCCTTAATTGCATTCAAGGAATGAGTTGCAACAATGGAAGGAGTATTTCCTCTTGCTTCATAGTTAGGCCTTGACCATGAATCATGCGAACAGTCTTCCATCTCACGCAGATGGTTGTTACCATCCTCAGATTCACAAATGAATACTCCGTCAGCACCTTTGCAAGACGAGAACTTCTCTGAATACACGGTCATGAGAGGTGATCTCATGAATACAAACTGACCAGCAGCATCCTGTTGTTTATGAAGGTATAACAAAACGGGGCATTGTTTGCCATTCATTTCAACCGAATCGTTAATAACTTTGTAACCATCGATACCATCTTCTGCTTTCTCTATTATATTAAAAAAGAAACGAGGATTATATTCAAATATCTCCTTCTTCTTAGTGTTGGCGAGATCGAAATGAGCATTCATCAAGTCTGAAAGATGTTCCTTGTCAATAGTTACATCCTCTATTTTAACAATGAGTTTGTTCCGATAAATTGCCATCCAAAAGTTTCTAAGCACGGCCTCAATCAGTTCGTTTTTTATTTCATCACTGATGTATTTGACTCCGAGAACAAAAACAGAGGTACCTTTCTGTTTTGGACGGAAATACTCTGGAATTTTTGTCTCATCAGTTATGACTTCTCCCTTACCGTCTGTATCATAGAGACCATTAGGTGACAAGTCGTGACCGTCTTCAATGTAGTGCGTACAAAGTTTTGACTGACCTTCAAAGTTAACTTCGTCATCCGTCTTAGATGAAACAAATACAGTACTAATTGGTGAAAGCATCCAGAATACTGCCTTACCAAAACCAAATGCGCCACCAGCTCCATTAGGTTTTGAAACAATTCCCTCAGATATAAATGCATTGAAGGCAGACTTTGGGTCTGTAACATCATAATGCATACCTGTCGTATTAGAATCTACAATACGGAGATAGCCAATATTCTGGTCTGAGCGTAGAAATCCAGAAAAATTATCCAACATCGGAATAAAAAGCTTCTTAGCATTTTCATCATTTGGATACTTATCGAGACATCCTTGTATATGTTCTTTCAACGTAAAGAATTCCGGAAACTCCAAACCAGAAAACTCTCTATAGTCAAAGGATACGGTAACTGGCCGTGTTTTGTCCTCTACAGCGTCAAGAGAATTTTGTATGGACTCTCTAATCAGCGAATGATACTTTGTACCCTTAAAAGTAAGAGCAGTAGGATTGTTAGGGCCTTTCTCGTTGCCCTTAGCTTGTGGGTCAAAATGCCACTTACAGTTGAGTTCTTTGTTAATCATACAATTGTTTTTTTCGGGTGCAAAGTTATGATAATTTCTTCTAAATCTGAAAACTGGTATACGTATACCAAAACTTTTTGTCTCTTTCGTTTGCGGATGATTAGTTCTGCACGTCACTGAGGGTTTCGAGGGTCTTGACAACCTGGCCTAATTTTGATTCGTTTTTGGTAAGGTCCATCTGAAATCCGAGTGAAGAAGACTTTTGATTCACTGTTTTACAGAGTGCGGAGACACGATTATGATGCTCAGCTGCGACGAAGCAAATGTCTGTCATGGTTACTCCTGATATGCCAGAAATGTTTATAAGTCTGTTACCGTTAAGACTCATATTGTCATGCCGACTAACATGAGCCACTGGATGAACCTTTACGAAACGATGTCCATTCTGCATGCTATCACAAGCCAACATGTCATCTTCTGTAGCACGGAATGCTTTCAGAAGTTTCACACCATCGTTTCTGCGTCCGTTCATGTAACGTTTGTTCTCCTTCTTGTCAAGATGCAGATGGTAAGCGTCAACTCGATTCACACATCCATCAGCATAGACCATAATAAGGTCGTTCTTGCTTACCGGAGCATTGATTGGAATACAGAACTCAAGGTCACTGTCTGTAGGAATGTTCTTGCTCCACGACCAATCACCATTGGTGAACATGTTCATGTAGAAGCTTCCATATCCCTTCTTTTTCTCGCCTTTCATCACAAGCTTAGATGGAACTTCAACCTTTATAGTTTGTGGCTCAGTTTCTGGTTCCGCATCGCCAGTAGGCACTTCAGGAAGAAGTTCTTCTTGGGATTTGACTGAAGTTGGAGTAATCTGTAATGCGACAGGGCGCAACAAGTTCATCTTGTCAAGCACAAGTTTAATGATAGCTTCTGAACGAAGATGTGTGGTTCTGTTTCCCATACGTTTGAAAGCATCGCGCTCGTTATACCAAATTACGCTGAGTGATGGCTGGACATTTACCTCACAGACAGTATGCCCATTGTGTTCAGAGAATGTTATAATAACATAATCCTGAGCAACAGGACCAAGAAATGCATTCATACTTGAGCGCAGTTTATTTTCGTACCCGTCCTTATTCTCCTGATAGTGATGTGGGTCTTTTGTTGAGGTATTAAGCAATTTGTATTCATTCTCAATGCCGACAGCATCACCATTATCATTTACACCTATATATAATATACCACCA
The DNA here is from genome assembly GCF_002251365.1 of Prevotella sp. P3-122. Taxonomy (GTDB): domain Bacteria; phylum Bacteroidota; class Bacteroidia; order Bacteroidales; family Bacteroidaceae; genus Prevotella. The sequence goes on along the minus strand of NZ_NPJH01000035.1, from coordinate 4,674 downwards.
TTGGCATTCATAAAACCAGCGATAGTTTTCAAGATTACCAACATTTGGGTGTCAATGTCTGGGCCAATCGCTCCTGCAGGATATATTATGGTAGATTTAAACTCACGATTATCGGTTTCTTCACCAAACTCGCCAACAGGTGTTTCTTCATCTGTAGCGGTAGGTGCAGCTTGTGCAACAGAATGTTTCTCTTCGGTTGTAACTTCACTAAGATAAATACAAGAGCGGTTATTTTCCTTCTGTTTGTATCCAGTTACGTTAAGTTGTACCTCGTCACCAGGTTGCAAAGCTGGGCACAAAGCACTTGGCTTGAACATATGAGTAATACCGTAGGCATCGCTGACAACATAGTAGAGCGTATCGTTGATTGTCTTGAGACTATCAACAACGAAGGTACAAATCTTGCTCTCACCTTTGTATGCTTCGGGGTAGAGCACGATGAGCAGCACATCCTTACTCTGTTCAAGGATGACAGCACCAGTATCTGTAATTTCTTTGACGTAGCACTTCAACACTTGTACTGGAACCTGAGGAGAAGACCAGTCCCATTCTGTCTGGAAATCATAAGCATAGACGGTGAAACGTCTATCGTCATCATCTTTGAGATAAATTCTGTGGTTAGCATTACCGATTCCGGTTACCCAGAAGTTGTAATATTCGCCTACTTTGTATTCTTTCATATTAGTTGAATTATAGTTTATTTGCTTTAATGATCTTACTGTAGTCGCCAAAGATGTCAACAATAACAATCCAGTCAAACTTTCTTCTGTTACGCTTTGCACATGCACAGATGGTTCTTATAGCGACGCAAAGGCACTACTTATTTACGAATAGAAATAACAGGCTATACGTATATTATACTACATCCGTATCAGCTCTGCAAGTTCTACATCAAGTAGCTTTGCTATTTTTACGAATGTCTCCATGGGTGGTTGACAGGTGTTGGTAACCCACTTTGAAACTGTTGTTGGAGCAACACCTAAGTTGTCTGACAGAAACTTATTGGGCTTGTCCTTCTCTGCCAATACAACTTTGATTCTGTTCAGAGGTTTTGTCTCTTCTTTGTCCATAATTACACCTTATTTATTATTATATCGCGCCAAAATTACAAAAAATAATTCAAACAACCTTGCAAAAAAGCTATAACCCTGTAAAAAAGTGAATTTTTTATGAAAATTTTTCACTTTTTGTCATTTTAGATCATTGTTGTCCACTAAAAATCCAGACATTACAAAATGTTCATTGATCGATTTTATAAAAGGCTCAAAATCAATGCAGTTTTTTGCCAAGTGATTAATAATCAGTCAGATTATGATTTCAAGTCCGTTGACTTAGATTTTGTGTATAACACTCAGAAAATCATTGGATTAGAATAATTATCGCGTTTTTTTAATGGACACTAATGTATCATTTTTGTATTTACATTATTTTATATAATGTCATTCCTGCGGGTCAGAAGTACCTGTCCGTGTGCCACGAGGTGCACATCTATATATAAAAGGTTGGCTACCTTCCATATAAGATGTAGCCGTAACTGCCAATGAGATGAGAGAAGGTCTCTCGGTGTCGGTGTGCAGGCACTGGCATCAAACCCTCTGCAAGCTGCTGCAGTCGGAAACGTTGCGGTGGTGAGCGTTGCAGAGAGGTACGTATTACTGAGCTGAACGCAAGTGAACCATTCGATGAGGTGTATGGGGCACAGAACGAAGCGTATAGGTGAGAGATAGGGAGGGAAAGACTGAAAGTTGTTTGTTTACAAAGAGTTATGGGTGTTGGGGCTGTTAGGGCGGCACAAAACGAAATGTTTACATAGGCTTACGTTTGCTTTACGTTTGAGGCAAATTCGTTTACGTCCGTGGGGCGATAGATTTACGCACAGAGGGCTGCACGTTTATGCGTGTGGCCTTTTTTGTTTGTGTGTGGGTAAATCCTTTGTCTGTGGGCGTTTAGCGCGTCTGTGGGCTTTGTATTGCGCCACGTTTGAACGGTATTCTGACGGCATTAGAAGGCGGTGGGTGTAGGAAAGTCCATGTCTCGGTTACGGGAGATAAAACGGGCGGAAATTGGCGAAAAATGGGGGGTGGGAGGACAGGTGGAGGGACAAAGTGGAGGGACAATTTTGAAAAACTGGAGGGACAAAACTCTTGCCCGAGCATACCGTGAGAGGGGGGAAGAACGAGCCAAAAAACGGAGTAGAGTATAGGAAACTGACCCTTTCGGTGCAACTTTGTTTTTCGATATACCTTATTATATATAGAATAAAGTGGTGATTTTGATGGTTTTAGGGGAGGTTAGGGGTATTAGAGTGTTGTTGTTGAGGGGGGACACCCCCTTGGGGGTATCCGTGGGGGACCCTACTCCAGTCGGATAATGCCAATGACGAGGGCTACGGCATAGATGTCCTCGTATGGTAGTTCAAACGGATCATATTCTTTGTTGTCGGACACGATGAGGACGTGCTGCTTGTCAGATCCGGGCTTTATGCGCTTGATAATTGCGCCTTGTGCCGTGTCGAGGACGTAGGGTTTGTTCCATTGGAAGAATAAGCCGGACATAGGGACACGCTGGCATGCCACGATGTCGCCAGAGATATATGTCGGCATCATGCTGTTGCCTTTTACCTGCATCAGGAAGTCGGCACCATTGAAAGCCGGAACCACATAACGCTCACATTCATACTCCAAGACTGACTGCTCCCCTGTCAGGGCACCAGCCATTGCGCTGAATGGTATGAGTGGGATGCCCTCTTTGGGGTTTTCCGTCTGATGGGCGACAGGGAGCGTGCCACCCTTAATCATTTCCCCATTGCCAGTCAATAACCACTCCGCTGAAAAGTGGGGATAATTTTCAACTATTGCCTGAATCCACTTTGCCTGTATGTCTGTTCCATTAGCAATAGCACGTGATAAAACGCCTTTACTGGCACCTATCTTTTTTTCAAGAGCGCTTATTGTTATACCCTCTTTTTCAGCTAAAACACTTATATTTTCTAAAATTTTTGCCATATCAGTTGAAAATTATCGCCAAATATTTTGGTAGGTTGAAAATTATCACTACCTTTGCAGCGTGTTCATAAATGTATAACTTAATTTTTAATGAAATGAAACAGATTATTCCCAGGGTGATGGAAACTTCTGCTTGTACTTATCAGGCATCAGGAACACCCACACAGGATCAAGGAGTGCATTCCGAAAGAGTTTACGAATGGCTATCTCAAACGCCTTTTGCTTCGTTGCTGACTGCGTTGAGAAGCGGAACCAGAGAAGATCAGCTTCGGTGTATGCTCCAAGTTGAGCGTTGGCTTCTGCGATGTCATCCGGCAGAGATATTCGGTCGATACACACGCAATCAATTCTTTGAAGATGTGCAAAGGATCTCATCGCTGTTTGGATTAACTCCCGGCTCTTCATTGCTGAGAGCGTATCGAAGTAAAACACCAAGATCGGTGTTACTGTGAATTTGTTAGCATTCTGCTTCATGTGTTCAATAATGAATGTGCGGCCAAAGGTACGAAATTTTGAGGAGATAGCCAAAGAAAGCATTAAGTTTAACATTATAAAATAAGTGATTATGGCAAAGACAAGAAGTGCGAGAACCATCAAGGTCTCGCAAGAAAACAAGGCGAAACTCGCCAAGATGTTCAACTGCACCGATCGTATGGTGTACAAGGCTCTGTGCTATGAGTGCCAGACGCTGCTGGCAAGGAAGATTCAGTACGTTGCCCGTAAGGAGATGGGTGGCTGGGTTGAGGCTGCCGTTCCTGAAGAGGAGATTTTCTACGACACGATGGACAGCGGTGAGCATGTGATGCGCCAGTATTTCAACAACGGTGCCGTTCTGGAGGTCAGCATGACCACTGGCGAGGGTGTTGTGAAATTCAAGGGTTCTCCCAGGTACCGCTATGAAGAGGTGCTTGTGAGTGATATTCCAACAATCCAGGACTATGCACGCAATCTGAGATAAGGAGGGGAAGATGGAGTATTACGGAAACATGTGGTGCATAAGTGCCCGTGAACTGGTGGACGGTGGTATTGTAAGCCAATCCAACTACCAGAAGATGGCGAGCCGCGGACGCATCGACGTGGTGCGTCGTGGCGGTGGTGCCTCTGGCCAGTATGCCCTTGTTGCCGTTGACAGTCTTCCTCGCGACTACAGAGCCAAGGTTGAAGAGCTCTATCCCAATGCCAAACTTACACATCTCGTGTGCTGGGTACGCAGCAACTACGAGATTGACCAGTCTGCGATGGCTTTTTTCCACAGCAGGGAACAAGCAGGTCTTGACCTGCCTCCTGAGAAGATCAAGGAATATGTGGTGAACGCCAGTGTACTGAACTGCTGCATCCGTTTGTATGAGCGTGCGGCAACAGCCCAGAAGATGTTTGGCGGCAAGTATAACTGGGATGAGATGGCTGCTTCTATCAAGGCATTGCAGATGGAACTCGGCCATACGTTGCCAGCGAGTACGCTGAGGTTTCGGAAGAAGGTGAACGAGTACAAGAGGGAGGGCTACGGCTGCCTTATCAGCGGGAAGTTCGGGAACCAGAGTGCGCGGAAGGTTGACTGGAAGACAGAGCGTCTGATACTGAGTTTGGCTGTTCTGCCGACCAAGCCCTACAACACGACGACACACGAGAACTACCTGTCGTTTGTATGCGGCGAGCTGGATGTGTATGA
>NZ_NPJH01000034.1 GCF_002251365.1 Prevotella sp. P3-122 | reverse complement strand
GATTCCGGAAGTAGTATTCCGCTGCATCAATTTTTCCAATGCCAATTTGATATAATCCTTTTGTATAGTAATAATGCATGCGTTCAGGAACTATCCTTTCGTCAACGAACAACCCTGATTTGTTTTCGAATATATCCATGTAAATATGAGCAGAATCGTATTGTCCACGGGATATATATGTCTTTATAATGATAGGATAAGCACTTGCAGCAGCTTTATGGAGACCATGTACTGTGTATAGACTGATGCAGTTCTTGAATATGTCAAGAGCCTTCAAGGTATCACCCAAAACAAAGTAGTTACCGCCTACAAATTCTTTACCACGTATATAGCTGTAAATGTCACCTGCTTTGAGAGCATATTCACTACAGTGATTATTTGCAACTATAGAGTAATCATACAGATGCTGGAATTCATATAAACTTGCCATTTGCCCATACACCCTAAACAATATATTATAGTCACAATCGCTTGCTGTTGTATCGGCTTGCTCTGCGGCATCAATAAAACATTCCAATGCCATAGGTGCTTCCTTCATGTCCCTGTATATGCATCCAAGCAGGTAGCGGGACAGCATGCGGTCGTTGGCAGAGCCGTGGCGGTCGTAATAGGAGACGACTTCATTGAAGATGGTGTCGGATGGCATGGGGAGATAAAGCTTGTTCTGCGCCTTCGCCTTGAGCATAAGCAGACGCATCCGTGAAGCCTTGTCATCGTCGTAAAGGCGAAGGGAGTCGAAGAGAGACAGGCTGTCGTAGGCAGCCTGCGGGTTGCGGTCCATCAGGCTGTCTATATGCTGGAGCCTGGCATCATACGGGTTGCTGCATGTGCCGGGAATCAACATCACTGCAGCAAGCGACAGCAGCACAACTATGATGGCTGTGAGCGTACATTTCATGTGTTGAGACTGATTGCTGGTCATTTCGCTGCAAAAATACAAATAATTAGTGAGCTGACAAAGTGCGACGTGTTAAAAAGTCGGCAAGCAGGAGGGGGTGTTTCTGTAAATGAGATGTTGTCCCATGGATTGCACGGATGATGTTTTAGAGAAAAAACATAACCCTACTGTCTTAAGATTCGTTTTTATGTACCTTTCCTCTAAAGAAATGTGATTTCTTTATCCAGACTGGCTCATATCTCGGGATTTTTATGTAACTTTGCCGCTGTGAAACAGCAAACAACATGGTTATGAATCCTACAATTGACACATATCGGTTGACAAGCATGGAGGAACCCTCTGATGCCGTTCTCTCACAGTTGATGAGAGAAGCAGCGGAAGATGCCAGACGTACTAACGATGAGGCAACCAATCGTTTCTTTGAACAGATGCTGCAGGATGCTCAAAAAATTTCCACAGTATGGTAACTACCATCCACAAGCCAGTTCTTATTGTCATTGCCGGGCCTAACGGTTCGGGCAAGACAACCATAACCACGCAGATTCTGCAACATGAGTGGATGGAGAATGCTGTCTATATCAACCCCGACCAGATAGCCAAAGATAAGTTCGGTGACTGGAACTCCCGCGAAGCCATCATGGAGTCGGTGAAGTACTGCGAAGGACTCCGTGAGGAGTGTCTTCGGGAGCAGAAGAGTTTGATATTTGAAACCGTATTGTCTGCTGATGACAAACTCGATTATATCCGTCGTGCCCACGATGCGGGATTCTTTATCCGCATATTCTTCGTTGCTACCAACCATCCCTCCATCAACGCATCGCGCATTGCTCGACGTGTGATGAAAGGTGGTCACGGCATGTCTGCTCTTCCGTATGGTTAACGGGAAGGTCTATAAGCGCTATGTTGAAGACTTGCCTAATTGGGCGAATACGATTGTCTATTGATTATAGTTCCTTTATCACAAATCGGTTATTAGCGCATAATAGTCTTATCAAGTTGGATTATTATTTGTTTTGCTGAGTCTGGGGTGTTTTCAAGATATTTCTCATTAACACACCCTATAAATACCGTTGTCACGTTGTTACGCTACGTGGTCAGAAGGAATAGTCCATTTCATGAAATAAGACATGATGTTTCCCTTAATCGAAGTTATAGTCCGAACACTTGTTCGTCCGTTATATTCCCGTCAGCATCGACAACTCGCCAATGAGTGATATTGCGAGCCTCGGAAGATATGCTCACGCCGCACTTGGTAACCTTCCTGCCGTCTGCCTCGTAGGGGATGGCGTAGCCCTTGGAGTCGATCTGCTCCAAGGCATGGTCTACGGTATCGTCTACCTTCAGCTCGAGGACGAAGATGTCGGTGCGTGTCTTTATCACTACATCCGCCCTGCCAAGGATGCTCCTCACCTCGGTGTCGACGATGGAGTTGAGCATGGAGAACGCCATGTAGAGAAGGAGCTTATAGAACGACTCACGGCTCTCCTTGTCGTTCCATTCCTCCTTGGTGATAATGTCGTAGGGAATTTTGGCTATGTATGACCGAAGGGCGGAAATAGCCCCTGATACGTCACCCTCGAACAAGGAAGACGCCATATTACGTGTCAGACTGTTGCCGTCTGCTGTGGTGCGTTTCAATATCAGAGGCATCAGTCCACTGACCATGCCTGACCTGACCTCAAGATTCGGGAAGTGGAGTGTGTAAGTCTTCAGAAGCGGCTCATAAGAGTCGATTGTCAGATAACCGCTCTGATAAAGCAGCGGTATGGGGGTTGACGCACTTTCGCAAGAGATATTGAATTCGTCCAGCCCTACTTTCACGCCATCATACTGCAAGGCTGTCTTCAGCGGATAGTGCCGCAAATGCTCTATCAGCGAGGTCATCGTACCCGACTCGAACCAGTAGTGGTCGGTGTTGCGTCCGTCAAAAGCACGGAGCACGCTGAAGGGCGCATAGACATCCTGACTTTTTCGTGAGAAATGATAGCCGTCGTAGTTCTTCTTCAACAGGGCGTATGCCTCATCGGTCGTAATCTCCAAATTCTGAGCGTATTCCTCGACACATGGACGCAGCACGGTGTCAAGTTCCTCCTGAGTTATGCCACACAGCCCGGAGTATTCATCGTACATGGATATCTGGGTCAGGTTGTTCAGCTCGGAGAAGATGCTGAGCTGTGAGAACTTCGTAACACCCGTTATGAAGACGAACCTTAGGTATGCTCCCTCATCCTTCAGCACCTGATAGAACTCACGAAGCATGGTGCGCATGGCCTCAAGCTGCTCAGGCTCGTACATCAGCCGCATTATGGCGGAGTCGTATTCGTCGAGTATCACCACAACCTTCTCGCCTGTCTGCTCGCAGGCTCTATGTATCAAGCCACGGAAACGTGCGCCAGGTGTCTTCAGTTCCGGACTTTTGCCATAAACAGCTTCATAATCCGAGATGAAATTCTCCAGTTTTGACTGTGCCAAAGGCACGGGCAGGTTCTTCAGTCCGCTCATTGTGAAGTGCAGAACGGGATATCTCTTCCACTCCTTTTCAAGCTCCGCTATCTTCAGTCCCTCGAACAGCTCCTTCTGTCCCTGGAAATAAGCCTTGAAGGTGTTGCACAGAAGGGACTTGCCGAACCTTCTCGGACGGGCAAGGAATACATACCTGTATTTGCCGACAAGGTCAAACACCATGTCGGTCTTGTCAACATAAACCTTACCGTCCTTGCGTATGTCTGCGAACTGGTCGGTATCTACAGGATATAAGAATCTGCCCATATTGCTTGTTAATTGAAGAGTGAAGAATCTACTGCAAAGATAGTGCAAACGAATGGAATGACAAAGGAAAATTCATTTTTCTTTGTATTCCTGAACCGATGGAGCAGCGAGAGCAGAGTCAAGCTTGCTTGGCTATGCCGAGTGCAGCCGATATTCAACGAAGTTAATCGTGACAGAGGTCGGCGAAGCCAATGCAGCCTATCTTATTCAAATTTATGAACTCAACTTTCGGAAGTTATTTTAAACCACAGAGTTTAAGAGACATAGAGTATTTATACTAATGAAAGAGGGTGAATGCCAAGGCATTTAGAGCTCATAGAGAGCTGCGCATCATGTTTGCCGCATGGAAACTCTGTGTCCTCTGTCGCTTGCGACCTACTCTATAAAACCACAAATCTCTTTTTACCTTACCCTTCGGACGGTGACCGTTGGTTCTCTTTAACTCTGTGGTTTAAATAAAACCCTTATACATAGAGAATTATCACATGCGAAACTTATATTATGAATTATTGCCGACTTGCCAAAATGATTTCACGAAATAATTACTTTATCGGATGGAACAGCCTGTTCTTTGTCCCCAACGCCTCAACCTCCTCCATCGTGAAGGGTGGTCGCCAGCGCATAGTCCCGTTGTTTGTCCCTACACCTTTTATATAATAGCGGTTGCGGTAGCCATCGGGCGTGAACTCACCCATCCCACCAATGTCGCCAATCTTCATGCCGTGGTTGTGCAGACATGTGGTAACCATCACTTCCGAGTGTGCCGAGTGTCCTTCCTTCATGTAGCTGTCCAGCAGAGCCAAGGCATGGTTGGAATAGCGGCATATAGGATTGAAGCCTTTCACACATTTCTCCAAAGTATATCCACAGTCATTGCTCCTGTACCACCATGGCCAATCCTTATTGCCTTCACCATACTTTTCTATATGGCAGCTCAGGAAGTCGTAGTCGTCAAGGTTGCTGTCGCAGTCTTCCATCAGTGTGTCCCATCTGCCAGTGAACACCACGTCGTATTCTATGAACCAGTAATGCCGGTAGTGCGGGTTGTCGAGGAAGAAACGCAACGGGATGAAGTGCGGGCTGCCTGGAATCAGCGTGTTCTCAATAGGGGTATAGCCCAGGGCAGCCAGGTCTTCGGAAACATAATGCCGTACATTGACATTATCCGGTAATGCAGATCTGTCGAAACTGTTGCTTGCAACAACCCACACCACATCATACTGCTCGTCCGGCAAGTGGCGGCAGATGCCTCCATAACTTCTCATAATGCGTTCGTCTACTTTATGAGAAATGAAAAGGACAACCTTTCTTTTATTCATAATCACTTGTATCTTGATGTTATCAGTTCAATTGTATAGATTAATATTCCTCGTCAACTGTTGCTGATGAACGAGTGACAGCAGGAGGCAAATACCTGCAGTAATCATCAGTATGGAGATGACCGTCATTCTATGGCAGATTACGAGAAAATGATTTATAGAACCTACCTTAGGTATATTGTTTCATATGTTTCTTCAATATTTTATCTCTTATATTCTCTCTACCAACATATATGAATCCCTCAATATAGGTATAAGAGGGCGTTTCCTCTTTCATCGGGAGAAGCGTTATGTGTAGCATGTCGGATTCCACAACTATACTTTCCACTATGCAGGCAATGTCACCCACAGAGGTTTGCACAACAACAAGCGTGTCCTTTGGATGAAACTTGATATGCTCCTGACGGGTCAGATACCCATGCCAACAATGTTCGTGATTGTCATAAAAAAGATGAATTTGTGCCTTAACCCGAGTCTCAAAAGTACAAACAAAAAAAAGCATACCGACACTCATCATCACAAGCAACGCAAATACTCCATAACGAAAGATCAAATGGCGAATCTGTATATTCATATTGAAAACTGATTTAGTCGGCTGCAAGCTCCAGCTGGTTGTGAATAAGTTGATAATAATATCCCCGAGCGCACGTCAGTTCGGCATGTGTGCCTTGTTCCACCACTCTTCCCTGCCGCAATACAATTATCTGGTCAGCGTTGCGCACGGTAGAAAGCCGATGGGCAATGACTATTCGTGTGCGGTTTTGGAATGTGCGACCGATATTTTCTGTGATTTCCCTTTCATTCTCGGCATCAAGCGAGGAGGTTGCCTCGTCAAGCATGAGGTATACAGGATGCTTGTAGGCAGCGCGTGCAATCATTATACGCTGTTTCTCTCCTCCGCTCACACCCATACCCTCGGCACCTATCCGCGTGTTCACGCCCAAGGGCTGTCGCCTGATGAATTCATCCAGACAGGCTATTGACAAGGCTTCTCTTAAGCGGTTGTCATCCTCCTCTTCTCCCAGGATTACGTTACGCAGGATTGTGTCAGAAAAGACAAAATTATCCTGCATAACTATTCCTGATGCGCACCGCATCGACTTGGCGGAATAGTCAGTCAAGGGTCTCCCTCCAAGAAAGACAGCTCCATCTGTAGGCTCATAAAATTTCAGAAGCAGTTTTATAAGCGTTGTCTTGCCACTTCCGCTTTCACCAACGATTGCAATCATTTTTCCTGCAGGTATGGTAAAGGACACATTCTCCAAGGCTGGTTTACCTATGCTGCCAGCATAGGAAAAAGTCAGATTACGTACCTCTATATCCATCGGGGCATCAGTAGGGACTTCACTTTGCAAAGGAGAATCCTCGTCTGCACAAAGGTGTGTCTCCTCTGAGCGTTCCAAACTTATTTTGGCATCTTGAAACTGTTGCAGGAAGCCGATAAGCTGTGATAGAGGTCCGTTCACCAGTCCGATGATGGCTGATATACTCATCATCATACCCAAGGTCAGGTTCCCGTTCACTACCTCTGCGGCAATCCAGCAGGTGATGAGAATATTACGCAATTGTCCTATCACCGTAAAACCAGTATTCTGAATTTGACTCAGTTTCAGTACCTTTACGCTCATCTTATAACTGCGCTCCTGCAAGGTTCGCCATTCCTCAATCTTATAGTCATCGTAAGCATTGAGTTTTATGTCGGTGATACCTGACACCAACTCATACTGCTTGTTCTGATTCTCAGCATTGATCTTAAACTGTTCATAATCCATAGCCTTCCGCTGTCGGAAGAAATAGGTCATCCATGCCGTGCTCAATCCTGTCAATAACAGATATACTCCAAGTATAACAGGACTATACAACCCTATAATTGCAAGATAGAACGGAGCGGAAATGATGGAGAAGAAGGTTTGCAGCGTACTATAAGTAACAAAACTTTGCAAACGTCCATGGTCGCCTAACCGTTGTTGGTAATCGCCAACGCTTTTGGTATCGAAAAAGGTCATAGGAAGTTTTAACAGTTTGGCCAGGTAGTCGCTGAGAACATTGATATTGATGCGTGTGCTCATGTACAGACTTACATGACTGCTGATAAGTCCCATTAGAAATGTACCGATAAAAATTGACACCTGGGCAAACAGAATGTCAAGAATAAGCCCCATGTCACGCATGCCGATGCCGTCATCGACCATTGCCTGAGTAAGAAAAGGCGTAACGAGCGAAAGCAGCATGCCAAAAAGCATACCAAAAGCAGATTGTGACAGTTCCCACCGGAACGGCCAAACGTATTTCCGTGCAAAGCGCAACAGACTGTGTTTTTCCTTCACTGTGTTTCTGCTGAAAAATTCCTCCCTTGGCTCTATGGCTATGACAATACCCTTATCACTGCTAATCCAAAATCTCTTGAAAGAATCTTCACTGAAAGCATGCTTGCCATATGCAGGATTGGCTACACAGTACTTTCTCTTACCAGTCCATTTATTTTGTTTTATATCATAAAGAACGACAAAATGGTTCTGTTCCCAATGGAGGATTGCCGGAAGCGGACACTTATCGTGCAATTGCTCCATTGTCATCTCAAATGATGCGCTATCCGCACCAATCTGGTTCAGAGCATCACGTATGCCAGCCACACTCACACCCTCACGGGTAAGATGCGAAAGGGAACGTAGGTAAGACAGCGGATAATCTTTTCCGTACGCCGATGCCACCATTCTGATACATGCCGGACCGCAGTCCATCCGGTCAAATTGGCGAGTAAATCGCAGTTTCATTTCCTCATTTATATAATTAGACTATAGTTTTTCGTACAGATACTATCAATCGTCAAAGACTCCATCTAAATTTACGCATTTGGGAAATCCGGATATGCCGTGATTGGAGCAGCATGTCTTATAGACGTTCATTCCTTTTGTTCTTTGGTTGTTTGTCGAAGCGGTACACAAGACGCAACATGACGTAGCGAGGGATGACATTGGTATAGTATTCCCAGCGGCTTCGGCTGTCAATACCCGCATCAACATTGGAGAGATTGCCCAGTATGTCCCAGGCATCAAGCATCAAGCTGAGACGATTCTTTGAAAGGCTCTTGGTGAGACGTGCGTTCCAGACAAGGTCATCTCTGTTCATCGTTGCCGATTCGTAGCCCCGGCGTGTAAACATCGTCAGTTCGGTGGATAACTGGAATGCCCATGGCAAGTCAATCACCGCATTGGTTCCGTAGCTGATACTCCAGGTATTGGCATCTGTAAAGTCGTTGCGGTTGGCGGTTGCGTGGTTCCATGACGCATTGCCTTTTATACCTACATTCAGTTTCTTGTAGCGGTAGTTCAGACGGAGTCTCTCGTTAAGCACGGCTGTTTGTGTAACTGTGCGAAGAGGGACAGATGTCAAATCGCTACTGGAGAAATCGACGGTATGATAATAGTTGCCCGCAGTGGTGGTGCTGAGTGTCAGGCGGCGTGACCTGTCAAGCGGTGTTGTATAGCCCAAGTTAAACCAAGCGTTCCAGTTGCCGTTTACATTTACTGGACAGCTGGTTGTCACACCTGTCCCTTTGTCATAGACATAGCTCACGGAGATGGCGTTTATTGCGTAGTGCCAGCCGGCATTGCCGTACAATTGTCGTTCCTTGCTTTGCATCCAACGGTCGGACTTGTAATTGAACGACAGATTTATGTCGGTGCGCTGTTTCAAGTCTGGATTGCCCAGCGTTACGTTAAGAGGGTCGGAAGCGAAAGTCTTGCTGACTAAACTGGTCATTGACGGTGAGCCGCTGCTGAGGTTGGCGGTGAGCATAAGCTCATGGCGATATTCCTGTGTGTTACGTTTTACCTCAAGGCTGGCTTGCGGCAATAAGTATTTCTTGTTGATTTGCTGCCCGTTTTTACCTCTGGCAAAGTCTGTAAAACAGAAATCGTTATTCTCAAGAGTTATAGATGGGCATAGTTGTACATACCAGCCTGCCGTACGGCGGCCTTCTGGTGTTTGGCTGTAATGTTGCCATTGCCAGTCGAACATCAGGTTGTGGCGATAGCGGTGCAGCAGTCCCTCGTAGCTGTTGTCTGAGTCGAGTGCCTGCATCAGTGTCATGGCTTCAGAAGGCAGCCATCCGAGCACCTTGTCCGAACTTTCATCAAGCACATCGAGACGGTAGTGCATACGGTCGCCCGAGTCATATTTATAATTGAACGTGTAGCTTGGATTTATCATGATTTCCTGATTCCAATGCCAAAAATACTTCATCCGTACTTCTACATCAAAGTTCTCCTGCGGTGAATTGTCATAGCGGTTGCGCCAATCCGTCTGCAATGCTTCGCCCTCATAGTAGTTGTATAGGAAATGGTTGAACCCCTCCTGCCGCCTGTTGTTATAAGAAAGGTTGCCGTCCACCGATATACCGTCCAGTGTGTAGGGAATCTTGAAATAGCTCCAGAATTCCAAACCGCCCTCTACCGTGCGGCTGTTGCCCACAGACTGTTCTCCGTTGCGGCGGATAATGTTGCGCATGGCTGTGGTCCAGTCCGGTGAGAACAAACTGTCAAGCACTGCGGCATAGTCGTTGACAGGACTCGCATTGAATGTCCCGTTCAGGAAGTTGTGGTTGTAGTCGCTTTTCTGGTATCTGAAACTTGGAGAGAGACTGAATGCGTTGCGTGTCTGCAGGAAGGTGTACTTGAAAAAGTGTTGCGTTCCTATGGAGATGTTGCTACTGCGTGTACGCCTTGAAGTCACGTTGTAAACATCACCGCCAGGCAGAAAGTTGGTTGAGCTGCCCTCCCTTATGTTGTCCTTGTCTGTATATGATATGTCTGCGGTACCGGAAATCTTGAATCGGTCGCGCTTATCGAACACATTATAGTCAAGTCCACCGCGTTTTGTGGATGTCAGTCCGCCAGACACATTAAACCCACCCCATTCTCCATTCCCGTCAGGCTTGCGGCGGTCGTTGACGTTGTTGAGGTTTCCGAAGAGCGTCACGCGAGAGTGCGGCGTATAGCGCATGGCAAAGATGCGACCAAGGTAGCGGTCTTCAGTTCCCAAACCCCATTCCGTATTTGCCAGCCAACCGACGGCATATTGTCTTTTCAGTTTCACATCCATCACGTACTGCCCTTCATCCACCTTCCTGCCCAACAGCTTGCTTGTCTCGCTCTCCTTAGTATATACCTTCACCTGCTGCACCATGTAGGCTGGCAGATTGTCGAGCAGCACGGTGTTGTCGCCTTTGAAGAAGTCCTGTCCGTTGAGCAAGAGACTTTCTACGAATTTTCCGTTCACCATGATGCGTCCGTCGGGTTTCAACTCAGCACCCGGTAGTTGCGCCACGAGTGCATCAAGCATCGAACCCTCTTGCAACTGGAAAGCGTCGGCGTTGTAAACCAGCGTATCGCCCCTCATGTAAAACTTTATCTTAGTCGCTGTAACAGTGACCTCGTCTAACTCTTTGCCAGACTCCATCCAGGAGGTACGTCGCATCGGTATGGCCCAAAGTGAGATCACAGGCTGGATATGTTTGGATTTCCATGCCAATTTTGTACTTTTATACACGGTTCCATATCCCTTGGTTTCAAGTTTCACAATAAAATGTCTATCCGCCTGCTCCGGCACATCGAATTTGAAACAGGTGCGAATTACACCGTTCCCCTGGTCTTTATGCTTGTAGCTTTTTGTAGTCATCAACACAGTGCTGTCAGAACGGAGTAGCGAGCATGCCACCTCGCCTTCTATGGCATTACCAGTGAAAGCATCCACGACAGTACCTCCCAACCTCACGGGTGCCTTCTGCGCAATAGAAGAGAAAGATATGAATATAATGAACAATAAGATATTTGTTTTTTTCATTTCTATAGTGGGAACGGAAAAGTTTCAGAATGCATGGGGATTACAGGGGGATTCTATATCTATATCCCCATGCAAACAAAGATTTAGAAGTTGTTTACAATAAAAACGACGAACCGAAAATGACTGTCACATCGGATGGAGAAGGTGATTTCGACTTAGGCGTTGCAGTTGGAGTAGAACAGTTGCAGTCACAATTCTTATTCGTAGTACAACTGCAATTACAATTACAATCTTCATTCTCAATACAACTACAATCGCAATTACAGTTGCTATTATTTGAGACATTTCCTGTTGGAGCAGAACCAAATGCACCGAATCCGCCTCTCAACTGACCTTCTTGGTTTTCTTCAAGAGCTGGTATTTCCAAACTCAGCGAAGCTAACAGATTTTTTGTTTTAATCATTTTGTTGTTTTTTTAATTAGTAATTAATAATTATCCATAAAGGATTTGTGAAACTTCCACTTTTTGCTATAAGATACTATTCTGAATTAGACTGTTGCAAAATTCTTTCTTTTAGACATTTTATAATTAAATCATCTTTTTCCTGTTCATTCATTTTACAATAACATTTATCATGCTGAATGCTTTCCAACTTAATTTGGGAACATCCCCCGTTACATATAGGAAGCACTTTGCAGTTCAGACATGCGGTATTGGAATATTTAACTGCCATTCGTCTCTCAAAAGTTTCATTAAAAATTATTTCTCCTTCTTCTGAAAGATAACCTTCTTTATTATGAGGAAGAAAATCGCGTGCTGTACATTTGAAAATGTTTCCGTCCGAATTTATAACAACATTATTTTCTTTGTCTGCATAGCAACAATGCCTATGATAAATCTTGTCCGATTCAACAACGAAATGCTCATTCCGAAACAGTTCCTTAAGATAATCTATTCTCTCATGAATATCATTTGATTGATCTTGCCATATTTGTTGAAAATTGAAATGAATGAATTTTTTCGTTTCTAATGGAAGTTTACAAAAGTCATCAAGAACATCAACAAATGTCTCAGCATTTTCTGCTGTATAATTTAGTCGCACAAACACCATATGGTGACGTTTTGCAGCCTCGATTATATTGCTAACTATTATATCATATGTAGGTTCATGATTAACTCCAATGCGAGAACGGTCATGGTAGGTTTTGTTTCCATCTAATGATATTTGAAATGTAGCTGGACTCGTTAAACCCACTTGCTCCAAGGATGTTACTATTGTGTCTGTAAGAAGAACTCCGTTTGTGGTAAAATTTGTGTTAAGTTCTAATCTCTTTCTTTTACACTTTTCTGACGCAAACGACAGAATTGGCAAAACTACATTTTCAAAGCCCAACAAAGGTTCTCCACCAAAGAAAGAGATATTAAGACTCTTCATCTTTGGAAGATTCACTTTTTTTTCTATCAATCGATATATCGAGTTTATAACTGTTGCTTTCATTATGTTTTTGTTGTCGTGCTTCTCATAGCAATACCAACACCGAAGATTGCAACCTAATGTGGGGTTTATAATCATGCTGAAATTTGATGAATCATTATCCAGTTCCTTCCATTTTGTAATCATACTGGCAACCTCATTCTTTTCTGCAGGAATAACGAATTCTTTTTCCTGCATTTGCTGGAAGAGTTCAATGTGCTGATTTTCAAGTGCTCCTATATTATCTTTATACGCACTTACAAATTCTGACAATTCTTTATTTAACACTATGAATGCTTCCGTCTGTAAATTGAAAAGGATAGTATTATCCCCATCAATTATAAAATGTGTAAATTTGTTTAGCTTATACATCTTTTATATTTTTATTGTTACACGCTACATCAATCAATCCTATTACAGCCCCTATACAGCCATTAAAAATTGTTGGTCTCCAGTATTTTATATTTTTTGGAAGATGTTGGTTTGTCAGAAGCCATTCGCTAAATCTGGGATAATAGGTATTTTTCTCCATCCCATTTTTTTGAGTATCCAAATAAAACATAGCATAAAATACTGAAGGTAAATCACTTGACGAATCTTCAAGTATCCTTTTTGAGACAATACTTAAATCATCTAAAAATGAAGGGTCCCAAATTGGCTGACCTGTTGAATTCCTAAGTATTACATAAGCCAATATGCCACCTGCCCCGGATGCAAAATACGACACGGAGATTTTTCTTATATTTATTTCCTGTATTTGCTGGTCTATTTCACAAAGTAGCTGTTTGGGATAATTGTCCAGCAGCTTCCTTGTATATAGATACATACATGCCCACCCTATGCCTGCTATTCCTTCTGAGAAATTCCAAGACAACGAACGTTTCTTTATCGCATCACAAATGTCAGTCCAATAGTATTGTATCGTGTCTTCTAAGTCTTGTGTGCCGCTCCAATTCTTATATAGGCAAAACCAAACAAGCTGGCCTGTTACCCCCTCAAACAGACCGACTTTCTTTGAGGGATTGTTTTGTATGAAGCCATTGACCTGATGAAGCAATGATGATTGCTTATTGATTTCATCATTACCCAATAGTCTACTAATGTGAATCTGCAAAACAGATTCGAATGGTCTCGTATATATAGATTTCAAGTAGGTCTTTAGCGTCTCAATTTCTTGTTTGTTTGCTTGCAACAGTTTCATTGACTCTGCATATAGGTTTCTATCTTTATGCCAAGCAATAGCTGCTGCAAAACAATAGAACGACTGTGAAAATGTCAAATACGAAACCAATAGGTTGTTACTGATTTCCTCTGCCATATAATGTTTGAACGGGGACACCTTGCGATATATATGACCAATTACTACATCTTTAACCAACAGGCATCTTCCACCCTCGCGCCAAACCTTAAAACTCATCAAGGCCTCATCACATCCGTATTTTCTTAATCCCTGCAGACCTCTGATGTAAATCCAATAACGTTTGCTTGCCGCATATCCCGCCCCCAAGACATTTCCAATAGGCTCCACATCGTAACCTGCTTGCAGCTCTTTTTGATTCCATTCAATATCTGGCCAATATTTATTTGAACAGAAAGTAGAATATGCTCCGAAAACATCAGGGCATTCCTTACTATGCCTTACAACACCATAATCATCTTTTGACAAGAAGCGTGACTGGCAGCAAAGCAGTATCCTGTCATCTGTTTCTAACAGAGAAACCAAGCGCTTAGGCCAGTTCCCATCATAAAAACGCATGTGTGCATCCAACAGCAGGAAATAAGGTGTCGTGCACAAAGACACACCCAAATCACGTGATTTTGCAACACCAAGCCTTTCTTTATTATAAACATAACTAACAGAATAATCACGTAAGTCTGTGCGATAATCATATTGGTCATAAGACTGGTCGTTAATCACAATAATATCAACGCTATCACCTACAGTGTCACGAATACTTTTCACGGTTAACGCCACTTCGTCCTTTTCATTCAGAAATGGTATTATAACTGTCAATCTGTTATTTGTTTTTGGAATTGTGACTGGATGAATATCTGCCCATGATACTTCTTTTTGGGTAAGCCATCTGAGAATTTCTTTTTTTATTTTCTTAGACTGTTCATTCTGAACCATAGAGTGTATTGAACTTACCTGTGAGGATGACACCCTATACTGCAAAACTATATCATTGATATTGAACACTTGCAATCCTTTCATAATCGCACGTGCCCAAAACATATAGTCCTCTGCATAGATATAATCTTGCTCGTATTTTAATGAAGCCGATTTAACCCGTCCGTTCCTCATAAATGTTGTGGGATTGACGATGCAATTATTCTGGATTAGATCTTCAATCGTCACTTCTCCATGCCGTACAATATTTCCATTCTGCTCACCGATTAGTTGTGCACTCGCCCCCAGAATATCAATGTTGGGGTGTTCCTCCATAAACTTAAATTGGATAGCCAACCTGTTTGGCAACATTAAGTCATCTGCATCTGTACGGGCTATATATTTCCCGTGCGCATTTTCTAACAGGAAATTACAGGAATCGATATAGTTATGTTCTCTTTTGAAGAGTTTGATTCGCTTGTCATTATATGACGAAATTATGTCGCAAGTATTATCTGTTGAACCGTCGTCAGCAATGAGCAACTCGAAATTGTCAAACGTCTGGCAAAGAATACTATCCAGACATTCGGCAACAAATTCTGCTGCATTATATACTGGCATAACAACGGATATAGCCACTTGCGACATAATGGTATTTATTAAAGTTCAACTTCCCCTGTATATACCTTATCCCCTAAGTACAACACAAGTGTGAATTCACCTGTAAGGTTATCGGGAACCTGCACCGTGCCGTCCTCACATATTAAAGATGTGTACACAACCGTGTCACCTGACACAATCTCTATGGTCTCGCCTGCGAGATACTCTGCGAAGGTGAAGATATGATCAGATTGGGTTGCGGATATTGGAGCCGGGGGAATCCGAGTTATAGGATGACTTTCATCATGAGAGTCATTGTACCTAAGTTGAACACTAATTGTCTCATCAACAATACTCTCTCCTTTGACATTGCTGGAAATAGCCAAAAGAAGCATTAACAATAATGTCTGCGTAATCTTTCTCATAATTTGTTTTTGCTGCAAATTTATCTATTTTAAATTTGTCCGCATCAAAAAATGTGCAGAAATTTTACACCAACTTTACACCAAAAACAATATAACTTTTTGGATGTCAGTACTATAAACAAATAATACACCAGTTTTACACCAAAGGCCATCAGCACTAAATGATGGTACCGGTAACTTCTTGCTTTTGTTGTGCGCCTGTAATTGCAACTGCTGTATTTTGCATGTTTCCCAATAGAGTCTTGGCACTTTTATCAGAAAAGAGCTTCTCGTTAGCACTCGCCTTGGCATTGCTTACAACTTGTGCTTTACAATTTATCAGATTGGCGATTTCCTTATTCTCAAATCCCAACCACAGCAAAGCACATACTTTAAATTCTTGATGGCTCAGTTTTTTATTTTCAGTAAGCGTTGTATACAACAAAGGAAAATGACAAGAAAATTCCTTTCTAAAAGACACCCAGTTAATATCTTGGCTATTATTGTTTTTAGGTACAATTCTTGTCCGCTCTTTTAAAACAAGGTATATATGGCTTTTCTTGAAATCTTCCATTGAAGCGTTTATGTCCAACTTATACAACGAGGCCGATAGCTGTTCTTTTTTGAAAGTTAAGTCGTAAATCTCCTTCTTGTGTTCTTCGTTACTGTAATCCAATTGTGAGCGTAATTTATCAACCTCACATATTGCTTTCTTATGAGAGTTGGAAATTTGACGGTATGCTTCTTCCGTTTCAGACAAGGAATTACCCAGATTTGCAATTCTACTCTTATATTTTCGGAACAGTCGTCTGCCATAAAATACCAATACAACTGCAACAACTGCGCATAGTAGTGCTATGACAGTTAGGATCTTTCGAGACTTGTTCGCTTTTGGTTTTATCCTGTCAAAGGTGTGTGAGGAAGAGGCCTGAATCAACTCACTAGCTTTCTTCTGAGTCAATATGCTGTCCATCTCTGCCTCGCACAATCGTGTGTATTTGGAAACAGAATCGTTATCATTTTTTACAGAATATACTTTCAGTAAGCCCTGAGCCGATTCATAACCGAAGTTATAGTTTCCAAGTTTCCTAAAATAATATTCAGCAGAGTCATTCCTGCTGATACCAAGAAAATACTGTCCCAGAGCCTTATAATAATGCTCTCGTCCCGGTTTTAGATTACCTTCTGCATCGAAATTCCCAGAGTGAAGTCTGTACTTTTTCATCAGGCGATAAGCCTGTTCGTACTGTCCTCGACATAGATAAGAGTATATAAATATCGGATAAACAGAAAAGGATTCCTTAATAAAGCCGTGTTTCCTATATAGTTTTTCAGTCTCCAAAGCGTGTTTTACAGCATCAAGAGTATCTCCAACTATGTAGTCGAGATACGCTAAAGCCTCCATGTCGAAAATGGCTTCTCTAATATGTTCCGACTTGATAGAATACCAGATGCTCTTATTATAGGATTTGCGCGCATAAGAGGGGAGGTTGCAAGAAGCATATATGCGCCCCATCTGACTGTATATGCACGAAAGCAAATAATAGTCACATCCTGTTTCTGTAGTATCAGCGAAACAAATAGCATCCTGATAGGCCAGGATTGTTTGGGGGTATTTCTTCATGTCCCTGTATATACATCCCAGCAGGTAGCGGGACAGCATGCGGTCGTTGGCAGAGCCGTGGCGGTCGTAATAGGAGACGACTTCATTGAAGATGGTGTCGGATGGCATGGGGAGATAAAGCTTGTTCTGCGCCTTTGCCTTGAGCATAAGCAGACGCATCCGTGAAGCCTTGTCATCGTCGTAAAGGTGAAGGGAGTCGAATAGCGACAGGCTGTCGTAGGCTGCCTGCGGGTTGCGGTCCATCAGGCTGTCTATACGTTGGAGCCGAGCGTTATACGGGCTGCTGCATGTGCCGGGAATCAACATCACTGCAGCAAGTGACAGCAGCGCAACTATGATGGCTGTGAGCGTACATTTCATGTATTGAGACTGATTGCTGGTCATTTCGCTGCAAAAATACAAATAATTAGTGAGCTGACAAAGTGAGACGTGTTAAAAAGTCGGCAAGCAGGAGGGGGTGTTTCTGTAAATGAGATGTTGTCCCATGGATTGCACGGATGATGTTTTAGAGAAAAAACAGGTTCATCTGACATTTCGAGTGATTACCACTTATTGCTGCATGGTCTGTGTATATTACCTTCATTGCCGCTAAGGTTATAAATCTTGTCTGTGGCGTATTCATATTTGCGGTTCATGCTATATCTCGAGTGACAATATATTGTTGCGTGGTCTATGCATATATATATCATTGCCGATAAGGTTAATAACCTTAAGGCCGTAAGGTTAATAACCTTTCAGCCGTAAGGTTATTAACCTTATCAGGGATGCAAACGTATTCATATCCTTTGGCAAACTATTTCACCCACTTCAGTTAATAATTAAGGTGTACAGTTTGATGTGCAAAAATTGAATATCCTAATTCTGAAGTTTATGTTTGTAATTGTCGCGCTGTAAGCGCAAAAGTGCATAGCCCAGGGTAGAGCGTAGCGACACCCTGGGTTATTTCATGTAGGTGATGGTCGCGCTGTAAGCGCAAAAGCGTAGATAACAGAAGGATATTTAACGCTTTTGCGCTTACAGCGCGCATGGACAATGCCCAATTACACCCAGGGTGCCGCTGCGCTCTACCCTGGGCTATATTCTTCTGCGCTTACAGCGCGTGCTGGTCAATGTATTTTCTGCGAACAAGTAGTCAGAGTAAATCAGGAACAGTCCCATTTTGCGGTACAACAAACTGGACACCCTAGTTAATAATATACTTCAAGAATAATATATTATAATGCGTCACTCCATATTTCTGATGAACCTTTTATTTCAGGTATTTCTGTGTTTTTGTTCCCTTACGGACAATATTGATGCCTTTCTGTATGCTGTTGTGCCTACGTCCCTGCAAGTCGAAAATCATAATAGATGATGTTTCTTTGTCTTCAATAGTTTCCATACCTGTGCTATTGTCTTGTCCACAGTACCGCAATACCATCCTGTCAAATTTGAAGTCGTTGCCCTGATAGCCGTCAAGCCTCACTCCAATAGTTATGTCAGAATCATTGTGTAGCGAGAAATCAAGGGTCATGGTGTCGTTGCCATTGTGTTTCAAGCCAATACTTTCCGTGTTCGCATACAGATATGCTCCTTCACTACCGCAAAGGCTGAAAACAGACAAGCGATATTTTCCTGCCGGCATCTGCGACAATGTCTGCTCTATGCGTCTGTCCGAGAGCTTGCCACTACTCTGCCAGTTGTTTACATATAGCTGTCCGTCGCATCCTGCAAGGTAGCCACGTTCCACAACACCGCCACCGTCAACAGTCCATCCTAAGGGGTGGAGGTTTTCATCATATCGTTCAAAACTATTGTTAGTAATAAGGTATGTGATGTCAATAGCCGATTGGTCGGAAGCATCATCAAGATGCTCAAATTGCCTCATCCATTGAGAGCGCGGTATGGCATAAATATCTACATGTGCGGCATTATCTTTTGTTTCGGCCACAGAGAACTCTGCCCCGTCAACAAAGTTTCCATCATCCCATGGTCCAACATAATTGTTGCTTGTAAGGTTTTTGAATATCCAGCCCTCTGTAGCAGAGTATTCCGGCAACAGATAGGCTATGCTTCGGTTTCCGTCATTCGCCATGCCATTTTTGCCAAAGTCACTATATGTCTGCCAAACGACCTTGCTCCATCCTTCGGTACGGAAGTGTCGGTTCTGATCCTTCATGCTGCTGAGAATAAAGTAGTCGACCTCGGTTCCTGTGGCAACATTGCCATCAGTGTCGAAGGCTTCTATTACCCACACGGCTCCAGCATCGGTATTTGGGTTTGCATTGGCTACATATTGCATGGCGTTGGTACCGCTCCAGTTCTTGTCGCCTGCTGCCGAACGGGCTGCAACAGGTAGTGCATGGGAGTGATCAACCAGTGCAAAGAAATACTTTGAATAGTCAAACCCTTCTGTCATTCCTTCCAGCTTTGTCCATCCCGCTTCAGACAGTTTATCCGCTATCGGACGGTTGTCATTATTCTCTTCCAATTGAAGGAAAGCTACTTTGACGGCTCGGAACTCCTGTGTGGCAGACCCATTGTCCATATTGGCCTGCCAACCTATATAATACTCCCCTTCTTCCGTTATTTCCACTTTGAGCCCGTAAAGGTCGTCACCTTCCTTCGACTTGTTTACCTGATAGTATGCCAGAGAGGAAGAGGGTATTTCGTCAGTGTTGCACAGCTGGTCGCTGACAAACATATATGCCTTGTCGTTGCAGCCATAGATGGAGTTATAGGCTGCACCAAAAAAGTATTTCCCAGGTTTCAGCACCACCTTTCTATATATACGCGCATTTGTCAGGTCACCATTATTGTCGCCTTTGTCATTCCACACGCCAAGTGATATTCCGCGCACGTTGTTGTAGTTGTCAAGTCCCTGCCTGTCACCGGAAGAATTGGGAATATTGTAGTTCTCTACTATCCAGTTGTCAAGCTTGCCATAGCGTCCGCCAAGAGTCCCGGAGAAGTTCTCACCCTCAACGAGTGTCGCCCCAGTTAGATTGGCTGCTATTGGCTCTGTCAGCAGTCCACCCTTGTTCAATCCTGTCTTGAGGAAATCCTGGTACGACTCACGCAATTCTTTTAACGCAGCATCTATAGCCTCTTCTGACGAGGTGTCTGCATTTTTCAGCTCTGCCACTGTTTCTTCAAGAACAGACAGTTTTGCGGAATTATATTTTCCGGAGTTTACAGGACTGGCTGACAAAGACAGCTCGTTGCACAAGGCTTCTATGGTGCTTATTGCCTCGTTCAACAATACGAGATTGTCTTTGCCTTCCTTTTTGAAGGATATACGGAATACAGGTGCAATATCGTTTGGACGTGTGGAAGGGATGTCGAGTGTCAATCCTTTTCCATCGTGTGTAAATCCTACTTCCCCATATCCCAACAGTTCAACCTTTTCTACTTCGCCATGGTAGCTTGTGGCAAGCGGGGAGAAGGCCTTCATGACATATTGTCCTGCCGACGGCCACGCCATGATGGTGGCATAAATAAGGTCCTGCTTTGTTACATACCTTACATCTGCGCTGGTATAATTCTGTCCTTCGTTGAAGCCTTGTGCTGTCATTCCATTGACAGCCTCAGCCAACGGACCTTCACCGAAACACTCTTTCCATACGCGAGTACCATATATACTCTCACCATTTATCTTCATCCATGCCTCGATACCATTGAGTACGACCTCTTCCTTATCGTCGTATGTGCCATCGGCACGAAGGGGTATAGACAACAGCAGATTTCCGTTCTTTGAAACGATGTCCACCAACATCCTCACCACTGTAGCCGCACTCTTGTAGCCATTTTTGCGATAGGTGTTGAGGTTGTAGTGCCAATCTCCAATACAGGTACATGTCTGCCAGTACTCTTCTCTCGGACGGTCGGGGATGCCACGTTCCACATCCCACATCATGGCTTCCTTCTGTTCGTCGGGCAATATCTTTCCTGTCACCACTACCTGTGCATCGCCACCTCCGTTGAGGTTAGAAGCATGGTTGTAATAATGTGCGAGGAAGTCTGGTCCCCATTGTGGGTCACACCCCCAGAACGGCAACACCGTATCATCGAAATAGATTATATCGGGATTGAGAGCGTTAACCATCTGCCTGCAACGGTTCTGCAACTTTGTTTTATATGCCTCGCTTGGCAGACTGGCTCCATTGCCCCACTCCCACTGACTATGTATTGTACCACTGTTTTCCCATCCTTCAGAATGAGGATGGTTCTGTGCATACAACTCCTGTGGGTCGTACCCTTCCCACCATGTTCCTGTTCCGTCGGCCTTTGTAAGGTTGCCGTCATACTTCTGCGACGGTTCGAGCCATGTCCAGGCATGACTGGCGTGTATACTCACACCGAACTTCAATCCTTGCTCCCGAGCAGCTTCTGCCCATTCGGCTCCAAGGTCTCTCTTTGGTCCAATGTTTACAGAGTTCCACTCCTGATACGGACTGTCCCACAGGTCGAAATTGTCATGGTGGTTACCGAGCGCCATGAAATACCGGCATCCTACGGCCTTGTACTTTGCCATAATGGCTTTAGGGTCCCAACGCTCTGCCTTCCAGTCGCGGCAGAACTCTTTCAGACCATACTCGCCAGGGTTGAAATTTGTTCCGCGATGCTGATCATACGGGTTGCTGTTATAATACATAAAACGAGCATACCAGTCTCCGCTCTCTGCCTGACACTGTGGTCCCCAATGTGCCCATAGTCCAAACTTGGCATCTTTGAACCATTCAGGACATTCCCATTGTTTCAATGATTCCCAGTTGTTGGCATATCGCCCCTCTTCCATTGGCACGTCACTAATCTGAGCATGCATCTGTCCTGCCATGAGCAGACTTGACGCAACGATACTAATAATTTTTTTCATTTCAATTTATATTTGGTTGTTTTACCTAAGTGTTCTTCCACCTTATTATCTTCTAGTCGCCAATTATCTGCCGTACGTTTTTTTCAGCTGTTCATCAAATGCTATTTTGTCGACACAGCACCCGTGTCATGCGATATTGGCTTGCACGACGACACGCCTCCTTCGGTGTTGACTTGTCCTGCTTGTGAATGCAAAAGTAATTAATACTCGACAAAATCTCTTCAACAAAAAAAGACATTAAGATGGAAAATATCGACTTTTAATAATACAATTGGATAAAGCCGTTTATAAATTGTACAATATCGACATTGATTTGTCGTTATTGTATCAAAATGCATGTCTTTCGGTAAAAAAACGTAATTTTGTGGTACAAACGAAAATACGAATCAACATATGAATTATCCCATCGAAAAATTTGATGTTTACACTTTGAATGTCGGCTATTCCTGCCATAACGCTGACTGGAACTGGAAAAACATACAAAGTCCTTTCGCCCGTCTGTATCTTGTCTTAAACGGCAAGGCTATGATAGTATTGCCCGGCGGTACATACGAACTGACTCCTGGGCACTTGTACCTTATCCCAGCCTATACACGTCATAGCTATATCTGCACCTCTCATTTCTCACACTATTACCTGCATATCTACGAGAAACAGACTTGTGAAATAAGCATACTGGAAGAGTTTAACATGCCTGTTGAGGTGGAAGCAGAAGAATACGACATGAAGCTTTTCGAGAAACTGGTTCATTTAAATCCTTTCATGAAACTTCCTTCATCAAACCCCAATAGTTACGACAACCACCAGACGCTGGTCAACAACATGCAGATGAACGTAAAAAGACCTTTCTTCGAAAAGGTGGAGTCGAGGGGTATTCTCTTCATACTGCTGTCACGGTTTCTGAAAAATGCCTCTCCAAAGGTCGAAGTGTCCGATGACCGCATCAGACAGGCTCTCGCACTAATAAGGCATAACCTCAACAAGCATCTCGACATAGCAACAATAGCCAACGAGGTATGCATGTCGAAGGATCATTTCATAAGAACTTTCAAGAAGGAGGTGGGAACAACGCCTAATACATATATAATAAGGAGAAAGATGGAGATGGCACAATTGCTGTTGCTCACCTCCGACAATCCGGTAAAATCCATTGCTGCCCAGCTTGGTTTTACAGATGACTCGTATTTCAACAGGGCTTTTAGCAAATTCTCCGGAAAATCACCGCTGCAATACAGGATTTGTAGGGGACAAACCGACATGTGAGTATGTATTTTGCGCAATATTCATAAAATATAGTATACTTGAATGATATAAAAAAAGAGGCCGTGTCAGTTACTTGAATTATTTTGGACAAGAAATATATCTTTAAGACAAAAACGAATTAGGGACCTGTCCCCTGACCCTCTCGTCAGAGACCGCATGGCACAAAGACTAAAAGTTGTTCTCAACTATTATTTCAACGGGCATTCCCAGAACATATTTCATGAAAAAGTATCTCAAAAAAAATCCCACAATCATAAAACATGGTATAAGTATTGGCATTATCCAAAATGGTATAATTTGATAAGATTTAAGACCATTAAATCTTGTGACAATTATGTCCCTCTTTCTTTTATATCTTATGTAACAGATTACAAACAATATTATTGATAATGTCTTAAAATATGATTCGGGTAGGAGTAAACACAGAATTTCATCTGTAAGAAGCCCCAATAGAGTTAGAATTGAAAAAAAAACATAAATCACAGATAGAAAAAAAGCATTTAATTTGTCTTTGCGAATACAATATCTGTAATAACAATAGAATAAATAATCAAAAAATGCCATCATAACTATTACCGTATTTTTATATTATAAACACTACTTAGTCAATTCTACAGAATTCCAAAGCTTTTCGAATTCGATTTTTGAGATATATGTCAAGTTAAAACTTGCATACACACTTAAATCGAAGTCGGAATCAGCCCAAAAACCACGATTTCTTTCATCAGGCATTTTTACAATGATGTTATTCTTAGCATCCTGCCCAATTTCTCTCAATACGTGATTATATACAGTATCATCGTATTCCACGTACCATGTTGTCACATTCTGTATAGCTTCTTCAAAATCAGGATTAGCAATTGGTAATGCCTTCTTTACAACATTCAACAAGAGCCTCATAAATGCCGCATATAAGCTATTTGTATCTTTACGTTTTTCCTTGCGATTCGAAGGATGAGAAAATGAAAAATATATCATAGTTACATCATTTTTTGTAAGGCACGGCTTCAACGTCTGTTAGCCTGCTGTAATGGAACTCCACGGAACTTTTTCTTGGGGAATTCTTTTTTTTGTTGTCACCATATTCAATTCTTGACGGGTATACATGCAGCCTAATCTAACGAATACTTGTCCCACAGATGGCACAGATGACACTGATAGAGTCCGCAAGCGGACTGGTGGAGTGAACGTAAATTGTCACGAATTAACCGTAAATTATTCCCTCATAGTGAACGGAGGGACAACAGAGAAGTGCATGTTTTTTCCTGTTCTCGGGTGCCTGAATGTTATCTCCGATGCATGGAGATATAGTCGGTCTGCCTTTGTGCCATAGAGGGCATCGCCCTTTATGGGCGTGCCTAATCCCTCTTTATGTGCGCAGTGTACCCTAAGCTGGTGAGTGCGTCCCGTTTCAGGGAACAGCTCTATATGGCAGTTGTCAAGCATGGTCCACCGTGTTATGGCGGGTTTGCCATGATCATGGTCGACCATCTGGCATGGACGGTGCATGTAGTCGGGAGCGAGCGGCAGGCTGATAATGCCCTGCTGTCCTGGCGCCACTCCATCGGGCATATTGCTGAGCACTGCCACATAGCGTTTTCTCACTTCGTGGGCAGCAAACTGGCATTGCAGGTTATGATAGGAGTCGGTGTTCAGTGCGACTGCCATGATGCCGCTTGTGGACATATCGAGGCGATGAACCATCATTGGGCCCGTGGCCTGCGGAAACCTCCCTCTCATAATGCTGTACACCGAGGGGCGGTTGTCCTTTCCTGGTACGCTGAGCATACCAGCAGGCTTGTACACAACAGCTATGTCGTCATCGTGATAGATAATGTTCAGCTGGTTGTCGTTGTCATCAGCCGTTTCCGTACAGTCAGGGTCTACATCCAACCCCTTGAGCATCCATTGCAGTATGGGCTTGCACCTGCCCTGGCAGGCTGGGCAGAAGGCACCATCGTGTCGTATGACATTCTGTGGTGAGGCTCCCACCCACATCATTGCCATGCACAGCGGCTGCATACTGTTGGCATATGCATACTGCAGCAGACGTGGCTCACAACATTCACCGCTACCCGAGGGAGGCACTCTCATGACGGTATCACGGAAAATCTCTGTCAGGCTCTTCGCCTCTCCATAGGCGTTTAACATTGCATGGTTGTCAAAGAGCCATGTCTGCAAGGCATCAGACCGCCTCTGCCTCTCTGTTTTCATGGCGTTTATCTTTGCGTTGACGGCATCCAGCTTTTGGCGTGCCACGTCGATGGCTGTGCGCCCAGCAGCCTTTATGCGTCTGAGCTGAGCTTTCATGAACTGGCTCTCACGTGTCATCGCCTCCTTGTCAGACTCGGTCAGCATGCCTTTGGCACGCATGTCGTCACGTCTTGCCTTAGCCGCGGCCATGGCCTTGCGGTGTTCATCAACTTTCTGTCTTGTCTCTTCCTCGGCTTTGGCGAGGTTGTTACGAAGTTGCGCCATTAGCGTGCTTCCACTTAGGGATGCTATCTCACGGTTGATGGCTGAGATGGCAGCCTCCTCCTTTTTAAAATGTCCGTCAGGAGAGAGGTAGTGGAATACAGGAGGCACAAAGCCCAGCAAGCTGTCGTGTCCGCATATCTGTCCGCTGAAGGCTGCCAGAAAGCCAGTAGCGCCATCGATGTTCCTCACAACAAGCACGCCAATCATCTTGCCGCTGTCGACTTCCTTCCTCAGTTCCGCATTATCTGATGCCGCAGCGAAGAGGAGAGCTCTTGCCTGCTCCATGGCAAGCAGGCACAGTGGGTGAGGGTCGTAGCAGAAGGGGTTGGACATGCGCGGCGGTGGCGCTATGTCGCTGTTCAGTGGATGGAAAATATCGTCAGGGGTATTCATATAAGCTGTCGCTTGCGGAACTCCTCAAGCAGAGGCTCAGCCAGCAGCTTGGCGTCGGGGTGCGGTGCGCCTGTGGTACCCAATGCCCTCAGGTCGAAGAAGTGAAGCCAGTCGGAGACGAAAGCTGTGTGCACGAGCTCGGTATTGGTGTCAAGAGGCAGTACCGCACGTGCCTCCTGCGGTTTCCTTCCTGCTGCCACAAGGTTCATGTACGCCTTCTCTGCAGCCATATTGGCGAAAAGCCAGTTCTCGTAGTCGTCTGCTGAGCCGTCGGCAACTTTCTGGCAGAGTGTCAGCAGATCATCAGTCGTATTGCCTTGGCACGACACCCATGAGGGAAGGTTGACGGAAATCTCGCCAGAGAATTTCTCCTTTGAGTAGTTGCAGTAGCGGGTGGACTGTTCGGCCATGGAGTTCGCACGATGGCGGTTGAACTCACGTGTGATTGCCACCTGTGTCGTGAAATGCACGGTCACCCGTCGCTGGTGATGAGGTGTAGGTTCACAGAAGAGGCTCATATCGCTTTCCCACCCGTTCTCGACAAGAACCCTGAGATTAGTCGTGACGAAATCCTCGTCACCGACATTTGTGT
The DNA here is from genome assembly GCF_002251365.1 of Prevotella sp. P3-122. Lineage (GTDB taxonomy): Bacteria > Bacteroidota > Bacteroidia > Bacteroidales > Bacteroidaceae > Prevotella. Next base: position 39,750 of record NZ_NPJH01000034.1, on the reverse strand, counting down.
ATCTTGAGAACTTATTGTAGTGGTACTTGTCGAGTCCGCATCCGCGCAGGTACACCGTTCCGTGCTCGAGCATGGCTGTATGCTGGCTCTTAACCATTCGCTCCACAAACGGTTTCGCCGATGTCAGGGTAGCATTGTTCTCACTCTTGTAGCATACTCTTCCGGCACGCTCTATCTGCCTGTATACTCCATCGGGGCCAGGCTGCTGGTCCCATATCTCAAATGAAGGTTGTATTATATTCATCGTATCTATTGATTATTTCCAAAATATGATATATGAGGGGGTTGAGAGGTTCGAGAGGTTCGAGGGAAATACCTTTACCCTTTGACCTTAGACCTTAGTCCTTAGACCTCAGCCCTTTGACCTTAGTCCTCACCTCCCTACATATACGACCAGGCTATCGGCCTTGGCCCTTGACTTCAGCCATGAGCGCAGTCTTGCGGCATCGGCATCCGACAGTTTCGTGCGTGGCTTTAGAGTCACTACTGCCGCCACGTATCGCTTGGCAAGCGCCGTGTCGCATCGGTTCTCAACCATATTTGACAGTCCGATGGTGGTGATGGCGGGGAACAGCGAGGGCACCTCTGTGGATATTTCCTTGGCAAGGCTCTCGTAGTTGACATACCCTGCGAGCTGTGTAGACAACACCGACACCTGTGACGACAGCTCCAGAATTTGCTTCCGGTCGTCCTCGCGGCTACTCGTGGCCTGCGACAGCTGGCTGTTCAATCTCAGCAGGCTGTCCGACTGCTCGCCCTGAATAACTTCGAGCGAGTATTTTCCCAGTCCGTACTGTGACATTCGCCTTACAGCTTCTTTCTGCTTTGCTGCATTTATTTCTTTTCCCACGGCCACAACGTTGAGTGTCTTGGCATCGTTATCAAAAGAATGTGAGATTAGCTGCGTGCCTGCCTGCGAAAGCTCGTTCTTCATAAAGCGGCTGACGTTGTTGTCGAAGATGCTCCTGCGTACAATACCGATGGTCATCAGCACGGAGGGGATGATAGTTAGCAGGACTATTCCCATGATGATACGCTTGGTGCGCAAAGCCTTGTCAGGCGACAGAAACTCCCTGCGCTGGAAATGCATCAGGCGAACACCGAGGAATGTGGCGAAACTGATGAAAACGGTGTTGATGAAGAAGAGGTAGAACGCTCCGAGGAAATAGAGCAGATGACCAGTGGCCAGTCCATAGCCGGCTGTACAGAGTGGTGGCATAAGGGCTGTTGCTATGGCTACGCCTGGAATGACATTGCCCTTACCTTTCGTGCATATGGCAATGATGCCTGCCGCACCACCACACAGGGCTATGAGTACGTCGTAGAGCGTCGGCGATGTGCGTGCGAGAAGCTCCGACTGAGCCTCGCCCAATGGTGTGATGAGGAAATAGAACGTTGCCGTGAGCACACTTATGAGAGTGGCCACGCCGAAGTTCTTTGCCGAGCGCCGAAGCAGGTCAAGGTCATTGATGCCTATGGCGAGTCCCATGCCGATGATTGGCCCCATGAGCGGTGAGATGAGCATCGCTCCGATGATGACGGCCGTGGAATTGACATTTAGTCCGAGCGACGCAATGAATATTGCAAAAATCAGCACCCACAGGTTGGCTCCCTTGAAGCTCACTCCGCTGCTTATCTGTTCTACTATTTCGTGCTCGTCTTCCTTGTCGGGCATTATGTTGAAGTATACTTTTGCCCTTCTGATAGCATCTGTCAGTGTCATGGTTGTCAGGATTATGATGTTAGTGTGGCAAGGGCTATCTTGCAAGCCACTGCTCAGGATTGAGTTTCGTTTTCTCCTTATATAGGCGGAACTGCAGTACATTGTCTGTTCCTACGGTTCCGAGTGTTTGGCGTGCCCGTACCTTCTGTCCCATGGAGACGGAGACAGAACGCAGGTTACAGTAAACAGAGATATAGGCTCCGTGGCGCACCATGACTACCTTAGACCCGGAATATCCGAATACGGCACTCACCTCGCCATCGTAAACGCTACGCGCCTGGCATCCGCTGCTTCCCATGAGGTTTATGCCCTTGTTGTCGAGCGTTACCCCCTTCAGTCCCTCTACATTATATTGTCCGTAATGGGTCACTATGCGGTAGTTGCCAGTCAGTGGCATAGGCAGCCTTCCCTTGTTCGCCTCTATACCGTTGTTCATCAATCGGTCGGCGGAGCTGAACTTCGTCTCAGCCTCAGCCGTTGCCTTTGCCTCGGCCATTTCCTTCCGGCTCCTCTCAGCCTCCGTTTTAGCCTTCAGCTCAGCGGCCTGTCGCTGTGCCTCGGCCTCCCGTGCGGCCTGCTCAGCCTTTTCCTTCCTTTCAGCGGCAAGCCGCTCAGCCTTCTGCGCGGCCTTCTGCGCGGCATCCGACTTAGCCGTAGCCCTTTCCCTTGCCGCATCCTCACGCGCCTTTCTTGCAGCCTCTTCCGCAAGAGCCGCCTGCCGTGCCTCCTCCTTGAGCTTTGCCTCCCTCGCCTTAGCCTCGGCAATTCGCCGTTCGTTCTCCCTTGCGGCAGCCTCAGCGGCAGCCCTCTTGCGCTCCAGCTCTGCTGCTCTCTTGCGTGCGGCCTCTGCTGCAGCGGCCTTTCTCTTTGCCTCAGCCTCTGCCCTTAGACGTGCCTTCTCCACCTCTTCGGCCACCAGCCTGTCTATCTGTGCGTTAAGGGCCGCATCCTTCTTGCGTTGGTCGGCAATGATGCCCTTGATGGTCTTCTGCTGTTTCTGCAGTCCCTTGACCACCTCCTGCTGCTCGCTCTGCTTAGTCTGCAACTCGGCTTTTTCCCTCATGCCTTTCTGCAGCAGGCTGTTCTTCTGTCCCTTCACAGCCATAAGCTGCTGGCTCTTGTTCTCCACCTCCAGTTGCTTGGCCTTTACCTGCTCGCCCTGCGCGCGCTGGTAGGAGGCATACTCGCGTACAAACCTCAGACGGCGGTACATCTGTGCGAAATCCTTGGCAGAGAATATGAACATGAGCTTATCCTGCGCCGAGCGGTGACGTGACATGTAGCGCATGGACTTGATGAAATTACGCTGCCGCTCCTTGAGTTGCTGCCTCAGGGTCTCAAGCTGCGAGGTGAGCATGTCGATGTTGCCGTCGATATGTGCAATGTCCTGCTCTATACCCGTTATGGACTTCTGTCTGTCCTCTATCTCGCTGTTTATGACGAGCAGGTTCTTGAGCCTGTCCTTGACATCAGCCTGATTGGCCCTGAGCGCCTTCTCCTGCTCCTTTATCTTCTTCTGTATGTCGGCCCTCTGGTTCTGCAGTCCCTTGATAGACGCATTGGTGTATACCGTTGCGGGAGCAGTCTTCTTGGCAGTCTTGGTCTGCTTCTTCCGTGTAGTTTTAGCAGACGACTTCCTGGTTGTTGTTTTCTTCGCTGTAGTGGTCTTGCGCTGTGCCGTGGCTGGTACGGCAAGGAGTATGGCGAACAATATGATTAACAGTTTCCTCATTATGTTGCGATGGTAATAACGTATTGCCTTGCATGGCTGCAGGTCAGAAATTCAACAATTTGCCAAAGACATCGGATGCCTCCACCTTCTTGTATCTCGACGACACCTCTGTCCGTGCCTCCCATTTCTCGTCGGTCTTCACTTCATCCATGTCTATTACTACTCCCGTTGCGCCTTTGCCCTTGATTGCGGCTGACGAGAACGAGAACGACTGGCGGGCAGGGAAGAACTTGCTGCCTACGCTGACAAAGCGCGAGTAGTCCCAATCGAGTGTGGAGTTGCCGTGCGAGGTGCTGGAATGGTTCACCTTGGCCTTTGCTATGCGCCCCGTCACATCCGCGCTCCATGTATAGTCCATGTTACCCATGTGCAGCGACACCGTCTGGAACTCAGACGTGGCCGAGACTCTGAACTTGTCCATATCGCCCTCGCCAACCTTGTTGCTGCCCGGCAGGAACAGCTGGTTCCAGAAGAGAGCCTGAAGGGAGTAGAAATTCAGACCGTTGTCACGGAGAAAGTCGAGCTGGTTGTAGTCGGCCTTGATGTATTCCTTGTGCATCCTGTCGAGCACAAGCACATAGTCGGGCGTAAACTCAATCCTTCCCACCTCGCTCCCCAGTATAGGTATGAAAGCCTGTATTCTGATAACCTCGTCGCGCCTCATCCTTAATGCTCCCGGCACGGAGACGTCCTTGCTCCCCATCTTGACGTTGAGCGTCATCTTGCCTACGATGTTCTTGGCGTACACCTTTTGGTCAGAGACTTTTCTTACAAAGTCCAGCGGCTCGGACTTACCTTGTGCGTTGCCCGTAGCCGTTTCGTTAGCCGAAACACCTCCAATGGTCTTGTGTGAAGCGCAGCCTGCGAGCATCACTGTCAGGCAGCAGGCTGCTGCAGCTATTATTTGTCTTGTCTTCATTTATTTCTGTATGTACTTTCTTCGTTTAATCTTCCTTCTCAACAGTTTGCTGTCGCCTCCCCTGTCTGCGGCCTTCTGCCACAGCTCCACGGCTTTGTCGGTATTGCCCAGCATGGCATATATGTCACCTGCATGCTCGTAGATGTCTGAGTGCATGTCCTCGGTGGAGTCGTTGGCCATGGCCTGGTCTATGTAGATTCTTGCCTCGGAGTATCGCTCCTGCATGAACAGTATCCACGCGTAGGTGTCGAGATATGTTGTCGACTTCGGCTCGGCCTGTATGGTCTTGAGGCTCATCTCCTCGGCCTTCTTCAAGCTGGAACCATCGAGGCTCAGATAATAGGCATAGTTGTTCAGGCACGAGATATTGTCGCTCTTCCAGTGCAGGCAGCTGTCATATGCCGCATACGCCTCCTGCTTCCGTCCCATATTGAAGAGGATGTCTCCCATGGCGGAATAGAAATCGCTCACTATTCCAGGCTCGCTTTCGTCATTGATGTTGTCCACTCCCTTTCGGAATACCTCATACGCCTTGTCATCGTCGCCTTTCATATAGTATCCCATTCCGGCAAAATAGTAGAACACCATCTCCTCGGGGTTATACTGTGTGCCTGGCTCGCTGAGGGCAATGATGTCGTCCATGTTGTGCTCAGGGTACCGAAGCTGTATGAGCTGGAACCTTGCGGCCGCATTGTCCGGAGCTATGTCAAGTAAGGCCACAAGGGCACTGTCGATATATTCCTTGGGCGATTTCTTCATCGACATATATGCTATCTTCATTTCCCTAAGGGCTGTCTCATCGGGTGCCGCTGCTATCACTCTGTCGAACAGTGACAGCATTGTCAAGCTGTCTCCTCCCTGCCTCTCGTTCTGCTGAATGGCTTGCCTGATAAGCTGCAGCTTGTTGTCGGTAGGTGCCGTCGGACTTATGAGTATCTGCTCCATGATGCTGTCGGCCTTGGCCTCCTGGCCTGTCTGCATGTAGTAGTCATACATTGACAACTGAGCGTAGACGTTGTTGGGTTCCTCCTTCAGCGCATTCGAGAATATCTCCAAAGCATCTTCCTCCCGGCTGTTCTGCATATACCAGTTGCCGACCATGATGCCGTAGTTGAGGTCATAGGGATGCGATGCCGCAAGCTGCTGTACCACCTCGCATGCAGACTTGCTGTCTCCCATAAGCTCATATATTTTCATCTTCGACAGCGCCAGATCATCACTCATTCCGTCAACCTGTTCTATGCGGTTTACCACGTCAAGCATACGTGGATAGTCCTTTCGCTGCTGAAACAGCTGAAGCAATATCTTCATTGCGTCTGTGCGGTACTTGTGAGTGTCACACAGACGGGTATAGGCATCTATGGCCTTATCGTAGTTGCCCGTGCCGATATAGAACTGGGCAAGCTTCTCCTGATAGACCTCATTGTTTGGCGACAGGTCTACGGCACGCTCCAACGATACCAGGGCCAGAGAGTCCTGCCGCATCTCTGACAGGTACATGGCCATGAAAAAGCATGCCTCGGGAGCATCCGGAGATATCTCCAAGGCATGACGCAACAGCTCGAATGCCGATGCCATGTCTCCGGCGCTCTGCCGGCGTATGGACTCAAGAAAAAAATACTGGTAGCGTCCGGCCTGCGCCGTGTTGCTACCCGATATTTCCCCAGCCGCACATACTGCCGGCAATGGCAGCAGGAAGCCTATTGCTAAAAGAACTGTCTTGAAAACACTTTGCTTCATTTCACTCCTGTATGACCATAACCGCCAGTACCGCGCTGAGTCTCGTCCAGGACCTCTACCTCGCAGAAACTGGCTACCTCGTGCCTGGCCACCACCATCTGGGCTATACGCTCACCGTCGCTGACCACAAAGTCGTCTTGTGAGAGATTTATCAGCAACACCATCACCTCGCCACGATAGTCGGCATCGATGGTTCCCGGACTGTTGAGCACAGTAATGCCTTTCTTGTATGCCAAACCACTCCTTGGGCGCACCTGTGCCTCGTAGCCTGCTGGCAGAGCCATATACAGTCCTGTCGGAATAAGACGGCGCTCAAGAGGGTGCAGAACTATCGGCTCGTCGATATTGGCACGCAAATCCATTCCTGCACTCAGCTCCGTGGCGTATGCTGGAAGCTGATGGCGACTTTTGTTTATGATGTTTATTTTAACCATATATGATTTTTACATTGCCGCAAAATTAGCAAAAAAAACTGAGAACACAATGATTTCTTGATATTTATTAGTACTTTTGCGCCATGATGGAGTGGAAACGACTAATTTCGAACAAAAGGCTCGGCCAGGAACAGAGACATGCTCTCAGGGACGACGACCGCACGGAGTTCAAGAGAGACTACGACAGGCTGATATTCTCCGCACCTTTCCGAAGGTTGCAGAACAAGACACAGGTGTTCCCCTTGCCAGGAAGCATCTTCGTACACAACAGGCTCACACACTCGCTGGAGGTGGCATCGGTGGGGATGTCGCTTGGCAACGACGTATGTCAGATACTGACGCAGAGGCATCCAGAGCTAAAGGATACGCTGTTTCAGGAGATTGGCACCATTGTGGCAGCGGCATGTCTGGCGCACGACCTTGGCAACCCTCCATTTGGACATAGCGGCGAGAAGGCTATACAGACATTCTTTTCCGAGGGTGCCGGCAACGGTATCAAGGAACTCGTCAGCGAGAGATTCTGGGCTGACATCACACACTTCGAGGGCAACGCCAACGCTTTCAGACTGCTCACACACCGCTTTATCGGACGTAGGGAGGGTGGCTTCGCCATGACCTACTCTACATTGGCAAGCATTGTGAAATACCCCTTTGCCAGCACGGAGGCAGGAGAGCATGGGAAATTCGGATTTTTCGCTACTGAGGAGGACACCTTCTTGAAGATTGCCGACCAGCTTGGCTTGCGGCGACTCTCTGCTCCCGACGCTCCTGCTGCATACGCACGACATCCGCTGGTGTACCTCGTGGAGGCTGCCGACGACATCTGCTACGAGATTATGGACATGGAGGATGCGCACAAACTGAAAGTCCTGTCTTTTGCAGAGACACGCGACCTACTCCTCGGCTTCTTCGATGAAAGGACCAAGGATGAAATCACAGCCAGGATTGAACATGAGGGCATCAGCGACGAGAACGAGCAAATTGTCTATATGAGAGCCCGTGCGATAAATATTCTGGAGACGGAATGTGTAAAGGTTTTTGTTGATAATGAGGAGGCCATACTGCAAGGCACGTTCAGCGGCAGCCTGGTGTCGCATATCGGGGAACGCACCAAGAAGGCGTACGAGAAATGTGTCAATGTCAGCATGAGAAAAATATACTGCAGTAAACCAGTCCTCGATATTGAGCTAAGCGGTTACAAGATAATGGAGACACTGATGGAAACCCTCACGCACGCAGCCATAAACCCCGAGCAATTCCACTCCAAACAGCTCATCAGGCGATTCAGCAGCCAATACGACATCTGCAGCCCCGACGTAGAGACAAGGATTATGGCCGTCATAGACTTCGTCAGCGGAATGACCGACATATATGCGCTCGACATATATCAGAAAATCAATGGTATATCGCTGCCTATAGTGTAATATAGGCTCTATCAAACACCTACATGCCTGCTATACGAACTTATGGTATAGCAGGCATGTTATGTAGTTATTTTTGCTCAGTGGAAAATCATGGGGAAAGGATTCCTACATAAAGGCACCTTTCACGCATACGTTTGCGGGGACAGATGCAAAGCTTTGCGTTGGCGGATGCAAAGCTTTGCATTGGCAGTTGCAATGCTTTGCGTTGGCAGTTGCAAAGCTTTGCGTCTGAGACGGGCAAAACCGGCATAGAAATCGTCAGTCCTATTCTTGATAACAGAAAAGGGAAGAAAGACTTACCATACGGGCCACTGTAGCCCCAGGAAATTTCTGCCGAACCGTTATTTTTCCTGATAAATAACGTTGTTGGCTCCACTCGTTATCTTCATGGCCTCGGGATGCTCCTTGATATAGCTGTCAATATGCCTGATGCGTTTCTCCTCCAATATCTCGTCGACAGCTATTAGGATGCCCGTTTCCTCAACATCGCCGAAACCGTAGTTTATGGCAGTACCGAAGAGACGCATTGTAGGGCTGAGGTTCATGTATGCGTTGACCAAAGGAGGAATATTGTAACCCAGACGGCGTATCTCGCGGTTGAGGATGCGGTAGTCAGCACGGAAGTCATCCTCGCAGAAAAGAGTGGCCAGCTCCATAGGGTCAGACTCTATGCGCAGCGGCTTCAGTGGCACGATAAGGTTGTCCTTGTCATCGAAATGTTTTTTCAGGAAGTAGAGTATCATGTCGCGGCCTCGCCTGATATACGAGGGATACATCGTAACCTTGCCGAAGAAATACTTCACCTTGGGGTTGATAACCGTCAGAGCTCCCAGACCGTCCCAAAGATTGTCGAGAGCAAAGATGCTCTTGGTGTTTGTGCGCACGTTCTGATACTCAAGCGACACGAATGAGCGTCCGAGCTCCACGGTATACGGAGCATACTCGCGCATGAATTTCTCGGAAAAATGAAACATGTGGCTCGTTGCCAGCTTCGGCTGCCCATTGGCGCCTATTTCCCATTCACTGCCGAAAAGATACCTGTAACCACCAATAATCTCCTCGGCCTCCGGATTCCAGACAATCAGCTGTTTGCAGCAGCCTGGCATGGTGTCGAACTCGTCAATGTCGGCAGACTTGCCAGTTCCTCCTCCTGCCGTGCGGAATGCTATCTCGCGGAGACGGCCTATCTCCAGCATCACATTTGGAGCATCGTGAGCCGTAACGACATATATCTCATTGTGGCTCTTGTTGGTCATTCTGAGCTGCTTGTCAGGCGTAAGCTCGCTTTTCAGGAGCTCCTTGCTTATCGGCTGGATAATTTCTTCTTCCATTACTTTTTTGGATTAAGTTTCTTGTTTGCCTACAAATTAGCTTTCTACTTCTTTTATAGCGTATAGACGATGTCCTCTACATACTGTGCCCACTCTGCCGGTGTCCTCGACTTGTCGAAGGTCTGCCAGGGGATGGGCTTGCCTATCGATACGCGGAAAGTCTTGTCGACATTCTTGTACATCTCGTCAACAAGGAACAGCATTGCCACATTGAACTTAAGGTTCAGAGCCTTGCAGATATTTGCTATACGATAGAACTTGTCGGAGTTCCGTCCACCGAAGTGTATTGGCACTACATCCCTCTGGTACTCTACACTTTTGGCAATGAACGTTTTCTTCCATGGCAGGTCGTGTATCTCGCCATTGATTTTCCGGGAGCACAGTCCTGCAGGGAACATGAGCATGTGATTGTCGCTGGTGAACCCCGCCTCCACCATTCTCGGGAAATCCCTCCCCTGCTTGCCGGTCTTGTTGATGGGGATACATACAGGAGCCAGACCTGGAAGGCTCATCAGTAGGTCGTTGACAAGATATCGGAACTTACCATCGTAATGACGGCCAATGACAGCCCCGAGCGCTACTCCGTCGGCACCACCAAGAGGATGGTTCGAGACAAACGTATACAGTCTGCCATCGTCTTTTGGCGGAAGATTCTCGGCACCTTCAATCTCCAGAGTCATACGCAGGTAACGCACACACTCCTCCAGCCAGTCGGTTCCTTGCTTGTCACGGCTCTCCCAGAGGTAGCGGTTCACCTCATCCTCATGGACGATGCCCTTGAGCCACTTTACGAGGAAGCGTGGTACGAGTCCGGCCTTGTCGCCCATCTTGTCGTGAAGTATTTTGTCTATATCTATTGTTTTTTCCATGTTCTCCAACAACACAGTTCTTTTATAAGCTCGTGCAAAAATAACATAACTTTTTCTAATATGGCAGTATTTTGACTAAAAAAGTTTGTTTTGACACTATTTTATTACCTCCAGGCAACATTTTTGTAAGAAGTTAGGCCGAACAGAGACTGAAAGCACGATATAGAACAGCACTATGAAGCGACTGTTCCAAGCAAAGGCTGCAAAGCGCGCAAAATCAAGAAAAACATCATAGCGTGAAAAAAATGTGGGGGAAAGTGGTGGAATGTGGGGAATTTTATGTATCTTTGACCCCGAGTTTATTATAAAAGAGGAACGCATGAGATTTTTAGGGAACATTGAAGCCAAGATAGACGCTAAGGGAAGGATTTTCCTTCCTTCTGCATTCCGCAAGGTACTACAGGTATCTGGCGAGGATACCCTTGTGCTTCGAAAGGATGTTTTCCAGCCCTGTCTCGTGCTTTATCCCAAGAGTGTATGGGATTTTCATCTCGACACACTCAGGCAAAAGCTTAACAGATGGAACCCGGAGCACCAGCAGATATTGCGTCAGTTTGTCTTCGATGCAGAGCAGATAACCCTCGATGGCAACGGAAGGTTCCTCATACCGAAACGATTTTTTGACAAGACTACTCTTGGGGCGGATGTCAGGTTTGTTGGCATGGATGACACTATCGAGATATGGAATAGTGCAAGCGGCAGCACACCGCTAATGGACCCAAAGGAGTTTGGAGAGAAATTGTCCACCATAATGGCAAACGAAGACTGACAACTCACACAGCACACGGCAAAAATATGGCAAATACTATAGAGACATATCACGTACCCGTACTGCTTAAGGAAAGCGTTGACGGGCTAAACGTTCATCCTGAAGGCATCTACGTTGACGTCACCTTCGGAGGTGGCGGGCACAGCAGAGAAATTCTGTCAAGGACTGATGCCACATGTCACCTGTTCAGCTTCGACCAGGATGAGGATGCCGAGCGCAATATATTGGACAAATACGGACCAGGGAAATTCACATTCGTGAGGTCGAACTTCAGATATCTGGCCAACTGGATGAGATATTACGGCATCGACGGCATCGACGGACTGATAGCCGATTTGGGAGTGTCCAGCCATCATCTGGACGACGAGGACAGAGGATTCTCATTCAGGTTCAACTCTCCGCTGGACATGAGGATGAACAAACGGGCTGGAAAGACGGCTGCCGACATACTGAACGAGTATGACGAGGAAAAGCTGGCCGACATCCTCTACATGTACGGAGAACTGAGAAACTCGCGCCGGATTGCAGCAGCAATAGCTAAGGCAAGGGGAAAGTCAAGAATAGCGACCACACAGGACCTGCTCGATGCCGTGTCATCAGTAATGAACAGGGAACGGGAGAAGAAAGAACTGGCAAAGCTGTTCCAGGCACTCAGAATAGAGGTCAACCACGAAATGGACGCGCTCAGGGAGATGCTGGCAAGCGCTACGGAACTGTTGAAGCCCGGAGGAAGACTTAGCGTAATAACATATCACTCGCTTGAGGACAGAATCGTCAAGAACGTGATGAAGACCGGTAATCCGGAAGGAAAAGCCAAAAAGGACTTCTACGGCAGGACAGAATGCCCGTTTACTCTTGTAAACAACAAGGTCATAACACCATCCGAGGACGAACAGGCGCAGAACCCGAGAAGCCGGAGCGCAAAGTTGAGGATTGCCGAGAAGATAGGGAGTAAGTTGACAAGTTGACAAGGAAACAAGTTGCTGGCAAAACGATAACACATAAAGAGATACCACTTATGACAGACAAAGATACAGAGACCACAACCGCGGAGAACATCCAGGCAGACGACAACTCCAAGTCCATGCAGGGACAGACACTCAAGGAGGTCATCAGACAAAACGCCACGGAGGACGACGCTCCACTGTCGAAAAAGATTACGCTGAAGAAAATCCTTGGTGGCGACATCCTCACCACAACGACCATCAGAAGGCAGATATGGGTGTTCCTGCTTATAGCATTCTTCGCATTGATATACATCTCAAACAGATATAGCTGCCAACAGGATCTGATTGAAATCAACAGCTTGCAAGAGAAACTGCAGGACGCCAAATACAAGGCCCTGTCAAGCTCGAGCCTCATGACCGAGAGAAGCAGGGAAAGTAACGTGCTCGAAATGCTGAAGGACAGCAACGACAGTACTCTGAAAACTCCCAACCAACCTCCATATATCATCACCATCCCTGAGGAATAAAGTAGAAAGCCTACCGCCTCAACGGCAAAGAACCATGAGGGAAATATACACAATCGACAAGGATTGGCGTTATACAAGTCACGGGAAGCAGGAGGGAGCAGAAAACAAAGACAACGGGTAACAGCATACCAAGAAGGAAAACAAAGACATGAGCAAATTTGACGGAAACAAGATAATGCCACGCTACAGTGCTTTCGCAATAGTAATGACTGCTATTGCCGCATGCGTCATCTTCAAGGCGCTGTACATAATGGTGGCGAAGAAGGATTACTGGACACAGGTGGCAGACAGGGTGAAGAAGGACAGCGTCAATGTCGCACCCACCAGGGGAAACATCCTCAGTTGCGACGGCGAGCTGATGGCAAGCTCACTGCCGGAGTTCAAGGTGTACATGGACTTCAAGCAGCTTCACGATGCCAAGAACGACTCACTTTGGTGCGCAAAGATAGACTCTATCTGCATGGGGCTGAACGCCATATTTCCTGAGAAACCGGCATCAGCATTCAAGGAGCACCTGACAAAGGGCTTCGACAACAAGAAACGCCACTGGCCGATATGGAACAGACGTGTGGACTACAACACATATAAAGAGATACAAGAGCTGCCCGTAATCAAGAAAGGGAAACTTGCCAGCGGCTTCCATGCCGAGGAGTACAATGCCCGTCAACGGCCATACGGCTCACTGGCCGGACGCACGCTTGGCGACATGTTCGGCGCAAAGGACACGGCAAGGTGCGGTCTGGAACTGGCTTACGACTCAATCCTACGAGGCACCAAAGGACTTATACACAGAAGGAAAGTGCTGAACAAATTCCTCGACATCATGGACACTCCACCCATTGACGGCGCCGACATAGTCACCACTATAGACGTAAGCATGCAGGACCTGGCCGAGCGCTCTGTCATTGATGAGCTGAAGGAAATCGACGGCAATGTCGGGGTGGCCATAGTCATGGAGGTAGCTACAGGCGACATCAAGGCCATCGTAAACATGGAGAAATGCATAGACGGCAAATACAGAGAGATAAAGAACCATGCTGTCAGCGACCTTCTGGAACCAGGCTCAGTGTTCAAGACAGCATCCATCCTCGTAGCACTCGACGATGGTGTTGTGGACACCACATGCCGAGTGGAGACAGGTGGAGGTGTATGGCCGATGTACGGCAGACAGATGAAGGACCACAACTGGCGACGCGGTGGCTACGGAACAATATCGCTTCCAAGATCGCTTGAGGTAAGTTCGAACATCGGAGTGAGCAGGATTATTGACGACCACTACCATAACAAGCCAGAGAAATTCGTTGAGGGTATATACCGAACGGGACTGGCCACAGACCTGCACCTGCCACTCGTAGGCTCGTCGAGTGCAAAGATAAGGATGCCGAAAAAGAACAACCGTGGACAGTGGACAAACTGGAGCAAGACAGCCCTGCCATGGATGAGCATCGGCTACGAGACACAGATACCACCAATATCCACCCTGACGTTCTACAACGCCATTGCCAATGGAGGCAAAATGATGCGTCCGCGCTTTGTGAAGCAGGTTGTCAAGGACGGTGTGGTGATAAAGGAGTTTCCGCCAGAGGTGGTGAAGGGACATGAGCAGATTGCCAAGCCACAGACCATCAAGATTATGCAGACAATACTGGAGCACGTCGTGAGCCAGGGACTTGGCAAGAAGGCCGGCTCGCCATCATTCAAGGTTGCTGGCAAGACAGGAACCGCACAGATGTCGAAGGGAGCGGCGGGATATAAGTCAGGAACCACCAACTACCTGCTGTCGTTCGCAGGTTTCTTCCCTGCTGACGCACCAAGGTACAGCTGCATAGTGTGCATACAGAAAAGCGGACTGCCAGCATCGGGAGGCGGCATGAGTGGAGTTGTGTTCCACAACATCGCTGAGGGCATCATGGCACAGGACCTGAAGCTTGATGTCAAGGATGCCAAGGACTCAGCAAGCATTCTTGTTCCGACTGTGAAGAGCGGCAATATCCTGGCTGCCGACTATGTACTGTCGAAGCTGGGCATCAAGACGCAGGCCAACTGGAGCGGCCCCGTTGATATCGGCACGCCAATATGGGGAAAGGCCGAGAGAAACGGCAATGGATGCATAAGCCTGACAAGCAAGAAAGGCTTGGGCAAGGAATACATGCCCGACGTCATTGGCATGGGGGCAAGGGATGCCGTTTACCTGATAGAGAGCAAGGGCGTGAAATGCCAGCTCACAGGTAGGGGAACCGTAGTGAAGCAAAGTCTGGAACCGGGACACTTCATAAAAAAGGGTGAGACATGTCTGCTGACCCTTGACAACCATTAGAAACAAAACAAAAATACAGATACAACTATGAAACTGAAGGAGTTATTGGCAAGCATCAGACCTCTCGACATCATAGGCGATGCAGAGGCGGACATCACGGGCGTGAACATCGACTCACGCAGAATAGAGAACGGACACCTGTTCGTAGCTATGAAGGGCACGCAGGTAGATGGCCACAGATTCATACCCAAGGCCATTGAGCTTGGCGCCAGGGCTGTACTGTGTGAGGATGTACCAGAGGAGACACAGAGTGGTGTAACATATATAAAGGTGGAGTCTACAGAGAACTCTGTAGGAAAGGTAGCAACGGTATTCTACGGAGACCCTTCGCGGAAACTGCACCTCGTCGGTGTTACGGGCACCAATGGCAAGACCACCATCGCCACATTATTATATAATATGTTCAGGAAGATGGGACACAAATGCGGCCTCTTGTCCACGGTGTGCAACTACATCGAAGACGAGCCTATACCCGCCGACCATACCACTCCCGACCCCATAGAGCTGAACCGGCTGCTGGCAAGGATGGTTGAGGCGGGATGCGAATATGCCTTCATGGAATGCTCCAGCCATGCCATCGCACAGAAGCGCATCGGAGGACTGACATTCGCTGGCGGCATCTTCACAAACCTAACACGTGACCACCTGGACTATCACAAAACTTTCGAGAACTACCGCGATGCCAAGAAGGCCTTCTTCGACATGCTGCCCAAGACTGCGTTTGCCATAACGAACGCCGACGACAAGAACGGCATGGTGATGGTACAGAACACCAAGGCCCAGGTCAAGACATACTCCACACGCCAGATGGCCGACTATAAAGCCCATATCCTGGAGTGCCACTTCGAGGGAATGTATCTCGACATCGACGGACAGGAGGTGGGTGTCCAGTTCATCGGTAAATTCAATGTCAGCAACCTGCTCGCCGTATATGGTGCCGCCAGGATGCTCGGCAAAAGCCAGCAGGACATACTCCTGGTGCTCAGCACACTGAAGAGCGTCAGCGGACGATTGGAGCCTATACGCTCGGACAAGGGAGTGACTGCCATCGTAGACTATGCCCACACGCCCGATGCCTTGGAAAACGTGCTCAACGCCATACACGAGGTGCTCAACGGAAAGGGCTCTGTCATCACGGTATGCGGCGCAGGAGGAAACCGCGACAAGGGCAAGCGGCCACTCATGGCACAGGAAGCGGTAAAGCAGAGCGACAGGGTAATCATTACCAGCGATAACCCAAGATTTGAGGAACCGCAGGACATCATCAACGACATGCTGGCCGGACTTAATGCGGCACAGATGAAGAAGGTGCTGGCCATCACCGACCGCAGGGAGGCCATCAAGGCTGCATGTATGATGGCAGGAAAAGGGGACGTAATACTCGTTGCTGGAAAAGGCCACGAGGACTATCAGGAGATAAAAGGTGTCAAACACCACTTCGACGACAAAGAGGTGATCAGGGAGATTTTTGCTGAACTATAACTGCTGTCCAAATTGCAGATACAAAGACTGACAAACATCATAATACATTAACGGCTTAACCAGATAGTCAATATGTTATATTATCTTTTCAGATTTTTAGAGGAATACGGCATTTCCGGCTCACACCTCTGGGGCTATATATCGTTCCGCGCCCTTCTGGCGCTGATTCTGTCGCTGGTCATCTCGGCATGGTTCGGCGAGAAGTTCATCAGCTATCTCAGGAAGAAGCAGATTACCGAGACACAACGCGATGCAAGCATCGACCCCTTTGGCACCAAGAAGATAGGGGTTCCGTCTATGGGCGGCATCATCATTATCGTTTCAATACTTGTACCCGTGCTCCTTCTGGGCCGTCTGCGCAACATCTACCTCATACTGATGATAGTGACGACGGTATGGTTGGGATTTCTTGGCGGAATGGACGACTTCATAAAGATTTTCCGCCGCAACAAGGAAGGACTGAAAGGCAAGTACAAAATAGTTGGGCAAGTAGGCATAGGACTCATCGTGGGACTGGTGCTGTGGTCTTCGCCCGATGTCAAGATGAACGAGAACCTGGCCATAGAGAAACAGGGGCAGGAGACTGTCATCACCCATCGCACGGTGGCCGAGAAATCACTTAAGACCACCATCCCCTTCGTAAAGGGTCACAACCTTGACTACTCCCGCATCATGAGTTTCTGCGGCAAGTATAAGACTGCGGCAGGATGGATTCTGTTCGTCATCATGACAATAATCGTTGTCACAGCTGTCAGCAACGGAGCCAACCTCAACGATGGCATGGACGGCATGTGCGCCGGTAACTCGGCCATCATTGGTGTGGCCCTTGGCATCCTCGCTTATGTAAGCTCGCATATAGAGTTTGCCTCATACCTTAATATAATGTATATACCCGACAGTCAGGAGCTGGTGGTCTTCATGTGTGCGTTTGTCGGTGCGCTGATAGGTTTCCTGTGGTACAACGCATATCCTGCCCAGGTGTTCATGGGCGACACAGGCTCGCTGACCATTGGCGGCATCATAGCCGTATGCGCCATTATCATCCACAAGGAGTTGCTGCTACCCATCCTCTGCGGAATATTCTTCGTGGAGAGCCTGAGCGTGATGATGCAGGTGTGGTACTACAAGCTCGGCA
Source organism: Prevotella sp. P3-122 (assembly GCF_002251365.1). Lineage (GTDB taxonomy): Bacteria > Bacteroidota > Bacteroidia > Bacteroidales > Bacteroidaceae > Prevotella. The sequence goes on along the minus strand of NZ_NPJH01000034.1, from coordinate 22,401 downwards.
AGAGGAAAGGAGTGAAGCAGCGCATATTCAAGCGTACACCAATACACGACAACTTCAGAACCACCGACAGTCAGCTTGACCCAGAGTGTACGTATCTCATTAAACGGCCACACTCGGCGAAACACGAAACCAAGATTACAATTAGATTCTGGATAATATCCATTATCCTTGCGGCACTAACTATTATCACATTGAAGATAAGATAAGAAATGGGGGAGGGCTATTACACCCACACGTAACAAAACAAATTATTGAGAAATGAAAAGGATTGTTGTTTTAGGAGCTGGCGAAAGCGGTGCGGGAGCAGCCGTGCTGGCACAGAAAGAGGGCTTCGACGTGTTCGTATCGGACATGGCGACCATAAATGCGAAATACAAGAAACTGCTCGATGACCACGGCATAGAGTGGGAAGAGGGACAACATACAGAGGAGAAGATACTCAACGCCGATGAGGTGATAAAGAGTCCGGGCATACCAAAGGAGGCCCCGATGGTACGCAAGATAGCCGAGAAGGGTATACATATCATCAGCGAGATTGAGTTCGCAGGACGATACACCAACTCAAAGATGATTTGCATCACGGGAAGTAACGGAAAGACTACTACCACGTCGCTGATATACCACATCTTCAAGGAGGCTGGCTACGATGCCGGACTGGCAGGAAACATAGGGCGAAGCCTTGCGCTGCAGGTGGCCGAAGACCCACACGAGTACTACATCATAGAGCTTAGCTCGTTCCAGCTCGACAACATGTACGACTTCCACGCAAACATCGCCATTCTGCTGAACATCACCCCCGACCATCTGGACAGGTACGACTACTGCATGCAGAACTATGTCGACTCCAAGATGCGAATCATACAGAACCAGACAGAGAAGGACAGCTTCATATTCTGGAATGACGACCCCATCATCAAGAAGGAGCTGGAGAAGTACGATATCAAGTCTGTGATATGCCCGTTCTCAGAGCTGAAGGAGAAAGGCTCTATCGGATATATCGAGGAAGGCAAATACACCATTGAGAAGCCGATGCCCTTCAACATGGAAGAGGAGGAACTCTCGCTGTCGGGCAAGCACAATATCTACAACTCGCTTGCCGCCGGTATCGCAACCGACATTGCTGGCATCAGGAAAGAGGTCATCAGGAAGAGCCTCAGCGACTTCCCCGGTGTCGAGCACCGTCTGGAAAAGGTCACCAAGGTGGCAGGCGTGGAATACATCAACGACTCTAAGGCCACAAATGTCGATGCCTGCTGGTATGCACTGGAAAGCATGAAGACACCGACAATACTCATTATCGGCGGCAAGGACAAGGGCAACGACTACGATGCCATAAAACCGCTCGTAAAGCAGAAATGCGCAGGGCTGGTATATCTCGGTGCCGACAACAGCAAGCTGCACGACAATTTCGACGGCTTGGGCATACCGGTACGCGACACTCACTCGATGAAGGAATGTGTGGAGGCATGCTACGAGATGGCTAAGCCCGGTGATACCGTACTGCTCAGTCCCTGCTGCGCAAGCTTCGACCTGTTCAAGAACATGGAAGACCGCGGCGAACAATTCAAGACACTGGTAAAAAACCTGTAGAAGCAACAAATGAACAACAAGACGCTAAACAACATTTTCAAAGGCGATAAGGTCATCTGGATGGTGTTCTTCTTCCTTTGTGTCATCAGCGTAGTCGAGGTGTTCTCGGCATCGTCTGAGCTGACTTACAAGGGAGGCAACTACATGGCGCCTATACTCAAGCACATGGCACTGTTGCTTATTGGCATAGTGTGCATGGTGGTCACGCTGAACATAAAGTGCAAGTACTTCAAGATAGTCACTCCGTTCATGATTATCATCTCGCTCATCACCCTTCTTTGGGTGTTTGTGGCAGGTCAGTCCACGAATGGTGCGCAGAGATGGATTGCGCTGCTGGGTTTCCAATTCCAGCCATCGGAGATAGCCAAGGGCACCGTGATACTTGCCACGGCACAGATACTCAGTGCCATGCAGACCGACAAGGGCGCCGACAAGCATGCCATGGGCTACATCATAGTAGTGTGGCTCATGTTAGTTCCACTCATCATGGTCGAAAACTTGTCTACGGCCGCATTGCTGTCGCTCGTTGTGCTGATTATGATGGTCGTGGGACGGGTACCAGGGAAACAGCTCGGAAAACTGCTGGGACTGCTCACGTTGGCAGGCATCTTCGTCATCTCTGTAGTGTGGTTTACGGGTAAGGATGAGACGCAGAACCCTAATAATCTTACAGAGCAGGTAGACAATAAGCAGGACGGCAGCAAAAGAAGCGGGGGCATACTGCATCGTATGGACACGTGGAAAGCGAGAATCAACAAGTTCGTGAACCATAAGGAGCTGGCACCAAACGAGGTAGACCTTGACAAGGATGCTCAGGTGGCACATGCCAATATCGCCATCGCAACAGCCAACTATGTGGGCAAGGGACCGGGCAACTCTGTAGAACGCGACTTCCTCTCGCAGGCTTTCTCCGACTTCATATATGCAATAATAATTGAGGAGATGGGGATAGAAGGAGCACTATTCGTCGCTCTACTATATATAATACTGCTATTCCGCACAGGACGAATTGCAAGCCGTTGCGAGAACAATTTCCCAGCTTTCCTCGCCATGGGTCTTGCCTTGCTGCTGGTGACACAGGCACTTTTCAACATGTGCGTGGCCGTGGGACTCGCTCCTGTTACCGGACAGCCACTGCCACTGGTGAGCCGCGGCGGTACATCCACCATCATCAACTGCGTGTACATAGGAGTAATTCTAAGCATCAGCAGGTCGGCAAAGAAGAAAGAACAGCTACTGACACAACCGGAAGACACAGAACCAGCAATGGCTTTTGCTAAATAAATGGCTGAAAAATAGCGTGGAATGAAAAAAATGATTACTTTTGCAAAAAACATAACAGCATAATAACATGGACAGTAATTTAAGAATTATCATCAGCGGAGGTGGTACAGGCGGTCACATTTTCCCAGCCATCTCCATCGCAAACGCCATAAAGGCGAAATGTCCTGAAGCGCAGATACTATTTGTCGGCGCCCTTGGCCGCATGGAGATGCAGAGAGTGCCAGCGGCAGGCTACGAAATAAAAGGGCTTCCGATATGCGGCTTCGACAGGAAACATCCTCTTAAGAACATTGCTGTACTCTACAAGATATGGAAGAGCCAACGCATGGCCAAGAAGATAATTGCCGACTTCAAGCCTATGGCAGCTGTGGGTGTGGGAGGATATGCCAGCGGACCTACGCTAAACAAATGTGCCGAAATGGGTATCCCATGCCTTATACAAGAGCAGAACTCATACGCTGGCGTTACCAATAAGCTGCTGGCAAAGAAAGCCAGCAAGATTTGCGTAGCATACGATGGAATGGAACGCTTCTTCCCGAAAGAGAAAATCATCATGACGGGAAATCCTGTAAGGCAGAATGTGCTGGAATATAGTCACACACCTGCCGAGGCCCGCAAGGCATTCGGACTGGATCCTGACAAGAAGACCATTCTGGTTGTCGGAGGCAGCCTCGGAGCAAGAACCATCAACGAGAGCATACTACAGCACCTCGACGAAGTGGAGCAGAGTGGCGTTCAGGTGATATGGCAGACAGGGAAATACTACAACGCTTCCATAATGGAAGCTCTGGCCCAGCACAAGGAGCTGCCCATGCTCAAGGTGACAGACTTCATCAGCGATATGGGAGCTGCCTACGCAGCTGCCGACTTGGTGATAAGCCGTGCGGGTGCCAGCTCCATCAGCGAGTTCTGTCTTATCGGCAAACCTGTAATCCTCGTGCCAAGCCCTAATGTCGCAGAAGACCACCAGACAAAGAACGCACTGGCTCTTGTCAACAAGGATGCCGCCGTATACGTCAAGGATGCCGACGCAGCCGGCACTCTTCTAAAGACAGCACTTGACATAGTGAACAACGATACAAAACTACAGTCGCTAAGAGAAAATATACTGAAGCTCGGACTGAAGAACTCCGCAAACACTATCGCCGATGAGGTGATACGACTCGCAAAAGGAAAATAAAAGGCTACAATGGAAATAAAAGATATCAAAGCAGTATACTTCATTGGTGCAGGCGGCATCGGCATGAGTGCCCTTGCACGCTATTTCATACACAAAGGAATGGTAGTGGCTGGATATGACAAGACTCCGACAAAACTGACTAAGCAGCTTGAGAAGGAGGGCATGCTCATTCACTACGAGGAGAACGTGGACGAAATTCCCCACGCATGCAAGAACCAAAAATCGTGTCTCGTCATATATACTCCCGCCATACCAGAGGCACATAAGGAACTGCAGTTCTTCCGCAACGGCAATTTCGTTATAGAGAAAAGGGCACAGGTGCTGGGCACCCTTACACGCACTCACAAGGGACTGTGCGTGGCCGGTACACACGGCAAGACAACAACATCGACGATGTGCGCACATATAATGCACCAGAGCAGCATCGACTGCAACGCTTTCCTCGGGGGCATCTCCAAGAACTACGGTACTAACTACATCCTGTCTGACAACAGTGACTATGTAGTTATTGAGGCCGATGAGTTTGACCGCTCATTCCATTGGCTCAGACCATGGATGAGCGTCATCACAGCTACCGATCCCGACCATCTCGATATATATGGTACCAAGGAGGCCTACCTTGAAAGTTTCCGTCACTATACGGAACTCATACAAGAAGGTGGAGCACTTATCATACATACCGGACTGGAGATGAAGGCCAACGTTAGCCCAGGCGTAAAGGTATACGAATACAGCCTCGACAAGGGCGATTTCCATGCCAGCAACATCAAGATTGACAATGGCACCATAACCTTCGACTTCGTATCGCCAATAGAGAATGTAGAGAATGTAGAGCTTGGCAACCCCGTGCCAATCAACATCGAGAACGCCATCGCTGCCATGGCCATGGCACAGCTCAATGGCTGCACGGCCCAGGAGCTACGCTACGGAATGGCTACATACAAGGGTGTGGAGCGACGCTTCGACTTCTACATCAAGAACGACCGCCACGTGCTGCTCTCCGACTACGCACACCATCCCAACGAGATATACCATAGCGCAAGGAGCATCAGGCAGCTGTATCAGAACCGTAAGATAACGGCTATTTTCCAGCCTCACCTCTACACTCGCACACGCGACTTCTATAAGGAATTTGCTGATGCCCTGAGCCAGCTCGACGAGGTCATACTATGCGACATATACCCTGCACGCGAGGAACCTATTCCTGGCGTCACAAGCAAGCTCATCTATGACAACCTCAAGGAGGGAGTGGAGAAAAGCCTCATCAGCAAGGACGAGGTCATAGGACTCGTCAAGGAACGTGACTTCGACGTGCTGATAGTATTAGGAGCGGGCGATCTGGACAACCAGGTTCCACAGATAGCAAATATTATTGAAGCCAAACAATGAGACTGAACTGGAAGAAAACAGGACTCATAGCCCTCGACGTAATTCTGGGCGCATACATCATTCTTGCCTTCACCGCGTTTAACAAACCCGATGAAACAAGTAACCTGTGTGTCAAGGTTGACATCAATATTCAGGATGTAAACACCAATGGCTTTATTGATGCAAAGGAGATCAAAGGAAGGTTGCAGAAGGCACATATATACCCGCTCTCAAGACAGATGGCCAACATCAATACCAGAGAAATCGAGGAAACACTTAAAATGTCACCATTTGTAAAGACGGCCGAATGCTACAAGACTCAGGACGGATGTGTGTGCATAAACCTTACACAGCGAATGCCGATAGTGAGAATAAAGGCGGCCAACGGGGATGACTATTATGTCGACGACAAGAACAGCATAATGCCGAACTCGCACTACACCTCCGACCTTATCATAGCTACAGGCTCGATAAGCAAAGGATACGCGCAGGCTTACATCTCATCATTAGCCAATACCCTGATGACCGACAATATGTGGAAAAACCTCATCGTCCAGATAAACGTTCTGCCCGACCTGGGCATAGAGCTGGTGCCACGGGTTGGCAACCACATAGTATATATAGGACAGTTGCCCACGGCTAAAGACAAGAATGAAAGAAGCAAGCTCATCAATGACTACATTGAGAAAAAGCTTACAAGGCTGGAGAAGTTCTACAAGTACGGACTCTCACAGGCCGGATGGAACAAGTACTCATATGTCAATCTGGAGTTTGACAACCAGATAATCTGTAAGAAAAGAAAAGAAACCATAAAAGAAAACGAAATATAGCGTATGGCTGATTTTATAGTAGCAATTGAACTGGGGTCATCGAAGATGACAGGTATCGCAGGAAGAAAGAACCTTGACGGCAGCATCAACGTCCTCGCTGTTGTCAAAGAGGACTCCACCGACTGCATCAGGAAAGGCATTGTGTACAATATCGACAAGACAGCACAGGCCTTGATGACTATTGTCAAGAAGTTGGAAAACAATCTGAAGACGAAGATTACACATGTTTATGTTGGCGTAGGAGGACAGTCCATACGCAGCGTCAAGAGTGTTAATGTCAAGAACCTGCCCGTGGAAACAACGGTGTCGCAGGATATGATTAACGAACTGATGGACGCAAACCGCAACATGTCATATCCCGAGCAGGAAATTCTCGACGCGGCAACACAAGAATACAAGGTAGACTCTCAATACCAGATTGACCCCGTGGGCATACAATGCACGCGACTGGAGGGAAACTTCCTCAACATCCTGTGGAGGAAAACTTTCTATCGCAACCTCAACAAGTGCTTCGACAACGCCGGCATCGCCATTGCTGAGATGTACCTCGCTCCGCTCGCACTCGCCGAAAGCGTGCTGACAACGGCCGAGAAACGTTCGGGATGTATGCTCGTAGACCTTGGTGCCGACACAACGACAGTATCCGTATACTCAAAGAACATTCTGCGTCATCTGGCTGTCATTCCACTTGGAAGCAACAATATCACCAAGGATATCGCGTCGCTGCAGATGGAGGACAAGGATGCAGAGAATATGAAAATAAAGTATGGTTGCGCATATACAGACAACGACGACATTGACAATACCAAGAAATATCCCATTGACAACGACAGGAGCGTTGACAGCAGGAAGTTCATTGAAATTGTTGAGGCGCGTATGCTGGAAATCATCGAGAACGCATGGTATCAGATACCTAACGAATATGTCGACAAGCTGCTCGGAGGTATAGTGCTCACTGGTGGAGGTGCCAACATGAAGAACATCGAGCAGGCATTCCGAAACACCACACACATCGACAAGATTAGGGTGGCAAAGTTTGTAACTCAGACCATCAACTCCAACAATCCCGCCATCACAGCCCACGACGGTACGCTGAACACTATTCTCGGACTTCTTGCAAAGGGTGACATGAACTGTGCGGGCGACGAGATATCAAACGACCTCTTTGGCATAGCACCAGAGGTGAAGCCTGCTAATGGTCAGCAGACCGGCGAACATAAGCCACAGAGGACTTCTGGCTCAGGAGTGGTGATTACCGAAGCTGAGAAGCAAAAGGCTGAGGAGGAGGCAAGAAAGAAACGCGAGGCTGAGGAGGAACTTGAAAGGCAAAGACTCGAAGAGGAGGCCGAGGCCGAGAGAAGGCGCCGCGACAACTCGCTTTTTAACAGGTCGTGGAAAGGCATAAAGAGCTTCCTAAAGAAAATGACGGAAGAGGAGGAATAAGGAGCTTCCTAATACATATTAATATAAAGGTGGGTTCTATAACCATAAAACGAAACAAATATGGCAGACAATAAGAAACCGTCCATTCTCGACTTCGGAGAGGAAGAGAAGGGCAACAGCATAATAAAAGTAATAGGCGTTGGCGGAGGTGGAGGCAACGCTGTCAATCACATGTATCGCGACGGCATACACGACGTCACTTTCGTACTCTGCAACACAGACAACCAGGCACTCAACGACTCGCCAGTTCCTGTGCATCTGCAACTGGGAAAGGAAGGACTCGGCGCTGGCAACAAGCCTGAACGTGCACGTCAGGCTGCCGAGGAGACACTCGATGACATTAAAAACATGCTCAGCGATGGAACCAAGATGGCGTTCATCACTGCCGGCATGGGTGGTGGCACAGGTACTGGTGCCGCTCCTGTAATAGCAAGAGTAAGCAAGGAACTCGGCATCCTCACTGTGGGTATAGTCACTATTCCCTTCCGCTTCGAGGGTCCTAAGAAGATTGACCAGGCTCTCGACGGTGTCGAGGAAATGGCAAAGCACGTCGATGCGTTGCTCGTAATCAACAACGAGAGACTCCGGGAAATATATCCTGACCTGGCTGTCCTCGATGCCTTTGCCAAGGCCGATGACACTCTGAGCATCGCAGCAAAGAGCATTGCGGAGATTATCACCGTTCATGGACTAATCAATCTTGACTTCAACGATGTGAAGACCGTACTTAAGGATGGTGGCGTGGCCATTATGAGTACAGGCTACGGAAAGGGCGAGGGACGCGTGAAGAAGGCTATCGACGATGCCCTCAACTCACCGTTGCTCAACGACAACGATGTTTTCAACTCCAAGAAGATTCTGCTTTCCATAACCTTCTCAAGTACCAATACCGAAAGTCCTGGGCTCACCATGGACGAGATGAACGATGTCAATGACTTCATGGCAAAGTTCGGCGAGGACTTCGAGCTTAAATGGGGATTGGCTCTCGACCCCGACCTCGACAACACCGTGAAGGTTACCATTCTGGCAACCGGTTTCGGCATCGAGGATGTCGACGGCATGAGTGGACACGCCAAAAAGCGCACACAGGAGGAAGACAAGAGACGTAGGGAGGAAGAGGACAAGGCTGCCGAGAAGCAAGACCGCCGCAACCGGTACTACAAGGACGGCAACAAGACGCAGTACAAGAGGCACCCACACATATATCTCTTCCGTCAGGAAGACCTTGACAACGAGGATGTGATACTGGCTGTCGAGAATACACCTACCTACAAGCGCACAAGGCAGATGCTTGAGGAAATACGCAATCAGGCCAACGGCATCAGTACAGCCAATGACGACAAGGGCAAGGAGATACAGGGAGTGATAAGCTTCGCCTGACCCCGTTAGCCTTCAAGTGGCAGTCCATACCGAAAACGCAGGGGCTTACGAGAATAGTGAGCGTAGAACCTCAAGCGATTTCAGCTCAGGGAAGTTGGGCACGTGTATGGCATAATATTTCAGAACAACATCCATGCACCTGTTTCTCTCTGTCCTCGACATTGAGAACAGGTGCATATTTTCGTAGTTCATTCTTGTAAGCGTCACTATAACTCTTGCTTCGTCAGGCAGCACTATATCACCATGACACGGCAGACCAGTCTCAAAACAACCGCTCCGAAGGTCAAAATAGCACCCCTCGCAATAGCCTTCCAGATTGGGGGAGAAACCGATGAACTTCGCAAGCCTCATCATGAAAACCAGATGGAAATTGGCAAAGCTATCCTCCTTTGCATCGAGCCATTCCAGACTGTTTACAATGTAGCTGAAAAGCGCATGGTTCTGTTGTTCGTCCCTGGTGACATGATAGAGGAACTCCGATAGAAACATCACTATGCATGTTTTAACGGGATTCATTGTCAAGGAGGTGTATGGCAGCAGATTGCTGACATTACGATATTTTTGCAGCTGCATGGTCTGCCTGTAGTCTATTTCTATGTCAAGTAGCGTGAGCGGCTGGAAAAAGGCTCTTGCAGCCCTTCCCCTTGACGATTGCGGAATATTGGCTACAATGCCAACCCTTCCTATTTCCTCTGTAAGCAAATCCGCTATTAATTTAGATTCGCCATATTTAACAGTTCTAAGAACCAGTGCTCTTGTTTTAGTCAACATAATGATGCAAAAGTACAAAAAATCAAATGCTTATAGAAAAAAAACTATAGAAAATTTGGCGCATTCGGAAAAATGCATTAACTTTGCACCCGCTAAATAAGGTATGGTCCCTTCGTCTATCGGTTAGGACGAGAGATTTTCATTCTCTAAAGAGCAGTTCGATTCTGCTAGGGACTACAAAGAATAAAAAGAAAATACATAAAGATGGCAAACCACAAATCATCAGTTAAGAGAATTCGTCAGACAAAGACCAAGACTCTGCATAACAAGTATTATGCAAAGACAATGCGTAATGCAGTACGCAAACTGCGTGCAATGACAGACAAGGAAGAGGCTGTAAAGCTCTATCCTTCTGTACAGAAGATGCTCGACAAATTGGCAAAGACCAATATCATCCACAAGAACAAGGCTGCAAACCTTAAGTCAAGCCTCGCTCTTCACATTAACAGCTTGGGATAACAACAAGCCACAAGCTGATAAGTGGAAAGAAATAAAGGCCACGATCCGAAAGGTTCGTGGCCTATTGTATTTTAGCAAAAAACAATCTCGGTATTTTTTCCATATTCCATTTTTTTTTGTTATCTTTGCACATTACTAAGCGAATAACCAAAAATGACAACAAATCAGAACACTGAGAATAATTATTCAGCCAGTAACATCCAGGTGCTTGAAGGCCTTGAGGCCGTGCGCAAGCGCCCGGCTATGTATATTGGCGATATCAGCGAGAAAGGTCTTCACCATCTAGTAAACGAGACTGTGGACAACTCCATCGACGAGGCTATGGCCGGCTATTGCACGGACATAGAGGTTACCATCAATGAGGATGAGTCCATAACCGTGCAGGACAATGGACGAGGTATACCTGTTGACGAACACGAGAAGCTGCACAAGAGTGCCCTTGAGGTTGTTATGACGGTTCTGCATGCAGGAGGTAAGTTTGACAAGGGCTCATACAAGGTCAGCGGTGGTCTGCATGGTGTCGGTGTAAGCTGCGTTAACGCACTGTCCACACACATGATGTCGCAGGTGTTCCGTGATGGAAAGATTTACCAGCAGGAATACGAGAAAGGAAAGCCGCTATATCCCGTAAAGGTTGTCGGAGAAACCACTCTACGTGGTACACGGCAGCAGTTCTGGCCAGACCCGACGGTGTTCACGACAACACACTACCAGTGGGACATCATCGCACGCCGCATGCGTGAGCTGGCATACCTGAACGCTGGAATACGCATAACACTTACCGACCTCCGTCCCGACGAAGACGGAAAGACCAAGCAGGAAGTGTTCCACGCCAAGGACGGACTAAAAGAATTCGTACGCTACGTAGACCGTCACCGCCAGCATCTCTTCGATGATGTAATCTATCTGAAGACAGAGAAGAACAACATACCTATCGAGATTGCGATAATGTACAACACCGACTACTCGGAAAACATTCACTCGTACGTAAACAACATCAACACCATCGAGGGTGGTACCCATCTGACAGGTTTCCGCATGGCTCTCACCCGTACGCTCAAAGCCTACGCTGAGGCTGATGCCGCCATTTCCAAGCAGATTGAGAAGGCTAAGGTAGATATTGCCCCCGAGGATTTCCGTGAGGGTCTTACCGCAGTAATCTCCATAAAGGTTGCCGAACCACAGTTCGAGGGACAGACCAAGACCAAGCTCGGCAACAGCGAGGTGCAGGGAGCCGTACAGCAGGCTGTCAACGAGGCACTGGCATACTATCTTGAGGAACATCCCACTGAGGCCAAGCAGATATGCGAGAAGGTGGTTCTCGCCGCAACGGCACGTATCGCCGCACGTAAGGCTCGCGAGAGCGTGCAGCGCAAGAGCGTGATGACAGGAGGAGGACTGCCGGGAAAACTTGCCGACTGTTCCAACAAGGATCCGAAGGCATGCGAGATATTCCTTGTCGAGGGTGACTCGGCAGGTGGCTCTGCCAAGCAGGGACGAGACCGCTATACACAGGCCATTCTTCCTCTGCGAGGCAAGATTCTGAATGTCGAGAAGGTGCAGTGGCACAAGGTGTTCGAGGCAGAGTCGGTGATGAACATCATCCAGTCCATAGGCGTACGCTTCGGTGTCGACGGCGAGGACTCCAAGGAGGCAAATACTGACAAGCTGCGCTACGACAAGATTATCATCATGACCGATGCCGACGTCGATGGCTCTCACATCGACACACTTATCATGACGCTTTTCTACCGCTTCATGCCGAAGGTTATCCAGGAAGGCCATCTCTACATAGCCACTCCCCCACTCTACAAGTGTACCTATAAGAAGTTCAGCGAGTACTGCTATACAGAGCAGCAGCGTCAAGCTTTCATCGACAAGTACGTAGACGGACGCGATGACGACAAGGCACTGCACACCCAGCGCTACAAAGGTCTTGGAGAGATGAACCCTGAGCAGTTGTGGGAAACGACCATGGACCCCAAGAGCCGATTGCTCAAGCAGGTTACGATAGAGAATGCTGCCGAGGCCGACGAGATATTCTCCATGCTCATGGGCGACGATGTGGAGCCGAGACGCGAGTTCATAGAGAAGAACGCCACCTACGCCAATATTGACGCTTGATACACATATTTATATTGTGGGAGCCTTGCAATTAAACAGCGCATGGCTCCCTCATCTTTTTTAACTCCCATCATATATCCACCCTCTCACATCTACCACATCTATCCCCACCATATACCGATGACTTATAGACATAAGGTTGCTCCAATGGCCATCTTGTTGCCATTGCTGTTCCTCCTTTCTCTCACTGCATATGCTGACGGCTTTGCCTTCATACCCAACTGGGGCACTGACGGGCTGTGGCTGTCTGCACCTAGTCCAGACTCCACGTCACAGGTATGGTTCCGCAGGCAGTATCATTTTAGCCAACGGCCGGCCAATGCCCATGTCATCATCGCCACAACGGGGTATGCCGAGCTGTACGTAAACGGACGCAATGCCAGCAGACATGTCCTAACACCATACCGCAGCAATGACGATGGCCAGCCTATATCGGCAACCTACGATGTAACAAGGCTCATCAATAGCGACACCGTAACGCTCGCTATATGGTACTGCCCTACAGCCCACTCTGTAGACAGACAACAGATAGCAGTAGCGTTCAGCGGACACATGCCTGATGGCACAGCTTTCTCTTTCCCATCAGACAACACCTGGCTATGCAGGCTGGCACCAGCATCACTCAACGGCCACGGTGGCGAGACTATCGATGGACGGCAGAACCGCACGACATGGAAATATCATAACGGATGGTCGCCAGCCCTATGGACAGCATGTTGTGCCACAGCACCCAACATTTCCTCAACACCATGGCGGCAACAGTGCGCTGCTTATACCGTAAACAAAATTTCTTCATACAACTATTTCGACCTACAAGGCGACACCATTGTCTACGACTTCGACAAGGGATTTGTTGGATGGGTGCGGGTAACATTTCGTGATGCCGTGCGTGGAACCCATGTGTGGATAGGCAACGACGAGTACATCTGCAATGGAACAACCGATGAGCAGGCATGCGCAAAGTTCACTTTGACGAGCAACAGAAAGGTTATGGTTCATGGCGACAGAAGGTTCCGACCCGAGCATATCGTCAATATTGAGGCAATAAATATTTCCATAAAGCAGCTTGGTGGCTGGCAACCATTTTATTAAGCTATTTTATATTGTAATCTTTTTTACAACCATGGGGTAATCATACCAATATAAAACACATAAATTGTAAACAGTAGCCCCAAATCCCCAAAAAACCTCTCACCCATTGAACTTTCATTATCCCTCCCTTTAAGCGAGAGTTGAGGAGGGGGCCTGCACAATGTTTCCCGTTAAATATGGTGAATAATTGGGCCATGTCAGTTTTTTAGATTAATTTTGCATTTTAAAATGTACGTTTCCCTGCACCACGTCCCATTATCTTATGGCATTGCGTGGGCAATAGCCTTGACGCAATAGCTTCGGCAGGGAGCACAGAACTGATGTTCAGATAATTTCAGGAGGATGTCACAACCATCACTCCACTAACAATATAGTACTAATGAGCTTAACAGACATAGTAGGAAAGCTATTTGTTCCAAGGCAGAAAGAGGTGCAGAAATACCAGCATCACGCCGAAGATATACAGAATGGTGTTTTGAGACACCTTGTGAGCCGGGGCACTGCTACCGAATACGGGCGCAACCATCTTTTCAGCACCATCAATGGTTATGAGGATTTTGCAAGGAACGTCCCCCTCAACACTTACGAGGAGCTGAAGGGAGATATAGACCGTATGCGTCACGGCGAGAGCAACATCCTCTGGCCAGGAAACATAAAATGGTATGCCAAGTCTTCGGGAACCACCAACGACAAGAGCAAGTTCATACCCGTCTCGCACGAGGGACTGCAGCGCATCCACTACAAGGGAGGAGCTGATGTCGTGGCACTCTACCTTCGCAATACGCCAAAGAGCAAGCTCTTCGACGGCAAGTCTCTGATTCTTGGCGGAAGCCACTCACCAAACTACAACCTTGCAGGCTCTCTTGTCGGAGACCTGAGTGCCATTCTCATTGAGAACATCAACCCGTTTGCCAACCTCGTGCGTGTGCCGGCAAAGAAAACAGCCTTGCTCAGCGACTTCGAGGTGAAACGCGACCGCATAGCACAGGAGACGCTCGGCAAGAACATCACCAACATCTCCGGAGTGCCTTCGTGGATGCTCAGCGTGCTGGTACGAATCATGGAACTCTCGGGCAAGGAACATCTTGAGGAGGTATGGCCAAACCTGGAGGTGTTCTTCCATGGCGGCATAGCCTTTACACCATACCGCAAGCAGTATGAGAAGCTCATAACGAAGAGTGACATGCACTACATGGAGACATACAATGCCAGCGAGGGATTTTTCGGCATTCAGGACGACCCGTCTGACAGCTCTATGCTCCTGATGATTGATTACGACGTGTTCTACGAGTTCATACCTATGGAGGAATTCGGCAAGGACAACGCCACGGTGGTGCCGCTGAGCGGCATTGAGCTTGGACGCAACTATGCCATGGTCATCACCACCTCCTGTGGCCTGTGGAGATATGTCATAGGCGACACTGTTTCATTCACAAGCCGCGACCCATACAAGTTCGTCATAACCGGACGTACCAAATACTTCATCAACGCTTTCGGCGAGGAGCTCGTCATGGACAACGCCGAGAAAGGACTGGCCTACGCCTGCGAGCAGACAGGGGCAGAGGTGCTGGAGTATACAGCGGCACCAGTATACATGGACGAGAATGCCAAGTGCAGACACCAGTGGCTCATAGAATTCTCACACGAGCCTGCAGACCTTGATGTATTTGCCACCCTGCTCGACCGAAAGCTACAGGAATTAAACAGCGACTACGAGGCCAAGCGGTTCCACAACGTTACACTGCAGCACCTGGAGGTGGTGAAGGCAAGGCCGGGAGTGTTCAACGACTGGCTGAAGTCAAAGGGTAAGCTCGGCGGACAGCACAAGGTCCCACGACTGAGCAACTCCAGAAGGAACATTGACGAAATCCTCGAAATGAACAAATAACAACACATGACAGGCAACACACACCCACTACTGAAGGCATGGACGGGACTGCTCCTCGCTTGCATTCTTGCGGCAGCATGCGCAAGGATGGGAAACCCTGATGGAGGATGGTACGACGAGACCCCACCAAGGGTCATCGGAGCATCACCTTCCGACAAGGCAGCAGGAGTGAGCAGCCGTAAAGTTCACATATATTTCGACGAATATATAAAGATTGACAACGCTACGGAGAAAGTCGTAGTATCGCCACCTCAGCTTGAGATGCCCGAGATAAAAGCGCAGGGCAAGCGCATCGCCGTGTCGCTGCTCGACTCGCTAAAGCCCAATACCACATACACTATAGACTTCTCCGACGCCATCTCCGACAACAACGAGGGCAACCCGCTGGGCAACTACACATATAGTTTCTCCACAGGCAAAGTTATTGATACTCTTGAGGTGGCGGGAACGGTGCTTGATGCCTCAAACCTCGAACCTGTCAAGGGAATACTCGTAGGACTATACGACGACCTGGCTGACAGCGCGTTCCGCACAAAGCCCATGCTGCGAGTATCGAGAACAGACAGCCAGGGACGGTTTATCATCAAAGGTGTGGCATCGGGCAAATACCGCATATATGCTCTACAGGACGCTGACGGCAACTACATGTTCAACCAGAAGTCGGAAATGATAGCATTCTCCAACGACACCATAGAGCCGTCGTTCAAGCCTGACATCAGACAGGATACCCTTTGGCGTGACAGCCTGCACATCGATGTTGTAAGTCAGGTACACTATACACATTTCCTACCCGATGACATCTGCCTGATGGCATTCAACGAAACCGTCACCGACAGGTTCTTCCTCAAGAGGGAAAGAAAGTCGCCCGAGCAGTTCACACTCTTCTACAGCCATGGCGCCGACAGCCTGCCCGAGGTACGGGGACTGAACTTCGATATCAACGACTCAACGTTCGTCATCGACGCCTCTGAGCATAACGACACCATAACATACTGGCTACGAGATACGGCTCTCGTCAACAACGACTCGCTCGAAATAGAGGTCAGACACCTCATCACCGACACCCTGGGCAACCTCGTCAGCCAGACAGATACCATCTCGCTCTTTGCTAAGGTTCCATACGCCAAAAGACTAAAGGAGAAAACGAAGGAACTGGAGAAATGGCAGAAGGAGCAGGAGAAGAAGAAACGCAAGGGACAAGACTACGACAGCATCCCACCAAGGGAGATGCTGAAATACACCGTAAAGGGAAGCGACCTGGACCCCGACAAGAATGTCATCTTCCAGATGAGCGCGCCGCTGCTAAAGGCCGATGTGTCGATGATGCACCTGTACTCCAAGCCTCCTAAGGACTCGCTGTGGTACGAAGAGCGTTTCCGTTTCGAGAAACAGTCTGCGCTGACATACATCCTCAAGGCCGAATGGAAGCCGGAATACGAATACAGCTTCGAGACTGACAGCCTCGCGTTTGAGGACATCTACGGACTGACCTCCGACAAAGGCAAACACGGATTTAAGGTGAAGCCGCTCAGCTCCTACGCCACACTGCTGTTCACAATAGAAGGCATGAAGGGAAAGAACATTGTATGCCAGCTGCTCAACGGATCTGATACTCCTGTAAAGGAAGTGGCCACCAGCAACGCCACGGCACAGTTCTTCTTCGTAACGCCTGGCACATACTACCTGCGCTTGTTTGTCGACGACAACGGCAACGGCATCTGGGACACTGGCGACTATGCCAAGGGCACGCAGCCGGAAAAGGTATACTACTACCACGAGGCAATAGAGTGCAAGGCCAAATGGGACTACACCGAGAGCTGGAACCCAACGGCAAGAGCATTCACAAACCAGAAACCGGAAAAGATTACAAAGCAGAAGGCTGACAAGAAAAAGACTGTCAAGAGCCGAAACCTGCAAAGGGCCAAGGAGCTTGGCAAGGAATACATACCAAAAGCATTATGACATGAGATTGGCAAGAACATTATTACTCACCCTGCTACTGGCATCAGCAGCCATCGTAGCATCCGCACAGTGCAGCTTCAGAAACACTGCCTTCAAGTCGGGAGAGTTTCTGACATACAACCTCTACTACAACTGGAAGTTCGTATGGGTAAAGGCAGGTACGGCCTCCATGTACATCGTTGAGAGCCGGTACAATGGCAAGAAAGCATACAGGGCAAGCCTCATCACACGTGGCAACGAGAAGGTTGACAACATGTTTGTGCTCAGAGACACACTGCTGTGCTACAACACCCTCGACCTCGCACCACTCTACTACCGCAAGGGAGCCAGGGAGGGCAAACGATATACCGTAGATGAGGTGTTCTACTCCTATCCCAACGGCAAATGCCAGGTACAGCAGCACAGGCAGCATAATAGCGGACGGCATAGCTGGCAAAAACACACTTACGACGAATGCCTGTACGACATGCTGAGCATATTCCTAAGGGCACGCTCCTTCAATCCGGCAGGATGGAAGAAAGGACACGACATAGACTTCCCCATTGCCGACGGCAACGGACGCACACCCGCAAAGCTGCGCTTCCAGGGACGAGAGACCATTAAGGCCGACAACGGACGCAAGTACAAGTGCCTGCAGCTGTCGTATATGGAACTGGAAGACGGCAAGTACAAGCGCATCGTAGACTTCTACGTCACCGACGACAACAACCACATACCAATAAGGCTCGACATGTTCCTGAAATTCGGCTCCGCCAAGGCCTTCCTCGTTGACATGAAGGGGGTAAAGGGTTAATGGGTAAAAAGGTTAAAGGATTAATGGGTTAATGGGTTAATGGGTTAAAAGGACATTACCTGCAAGCATATAAAAAAAGAGAATTAATAACCAAACTAACAAAGAAAATAACATGGAAAGAAAAGTTGCTCTAATCACAGGTATCACAGGACAGGACGGCTCATATCTTGCAGAATTTCTGCTCGACAAGGGGTACGAAGTACACGGAACCATCCGCCGATCATCAGTAGACTACCGAGAGCGAATAGCACATCTTGAGGGTACGCCCAACTTCCATCTCCACTATGCCGACCTTGGCGACTCCATGAGCATCCTTGGTGTCGTAGGAAAAGTACGTCCTACAGAAATATACAATCTCGCCGCACAGAGCCATGTACAGGTAAGCTTCGACTCTCCAGAGTTCACCGCTGACGTCGATGCTGTAGGCGTACTGCGCATACTTGAGGCCGTGCGACAGCTTGGCTTGAAAGACTGCTGCCGCATCTATCAGGCATCAACATCCGAGCTGTACGGAAAGGTTGAGGAAGTACCACAGAACGAGAACACACCATTCCATCCATACAGCCCCTACGCAGTGGCAAAGCAGTACGGCTTCTGGATAGTAAAGGAGTACCGCGAGGCATACGACATGTACTGCTGCTCAGGCATACTCTTCAACCACGAGAGCGAGCGACGCGGAGAGACTTTCGTAACACGAAAGATTACACTTGCCGCCGCACGCATCAAGCAGGGCAAACAGCAGAAACTCTATCTCGGCAACCTGTCATCACTTCGAGACTGGGGATACGCCAAAGACTACGTAGAGTGCATGTGGCTAATCCTTCAGCAGCCACAGGCAGAGGACTTCGTAATTGCCACAGGCGAGCAGCACAGTGTACGCGAGTTCTGCCTCCACGCATTCAGCCGAGTAGGCATAGAACTGGAATTCCAGGGTGAGGGCATCAACGAGAAAGGTATAGACAAAGCCACAGGCAACGTAATCATCGAGGTAAGCCCTGACTTCTATCGCCCGACAGATGTCGTAAACCTCTGGGGCGACCCGACTAAGGCAAAGGCAAAACTGGGATGGAACCCATCCAAGACCAGCTTCCAGGAACTCGTAAACATTATGGTGGACAGCGACATGGCAAAGGTTGCATCAGAGGGAGCCGCCGAGAAAGTACGTACCAACCTCGCCGAATACCTTGAGAAAGGCATCGTGAAATAAGAAAAAGAAAACCCACCCAACCATTCCTTAAAGGAAGGACTAAGGTCGAAGGTCTAAGGTCTAAAGAAGAAGGACTAAGGTCGAAGGTCTGAGGTCGAAAGAATAAAGCCTCAGGCCTTTGCCCTTTTTTCTATCCACCCTATCCCATATATCTGCCCTATTCATATATATTCATTGCCAGTAAGGTTAATAACCTTACGCCGTTAAGGTTAATAACCTTACGCCACTAAGGTTAATAACCTTTCAGCCGATGCAACCTTTTTACTTCCCTTTCTCAAATAGAATGAACTTACTTCACAAATTATATGGTTTATGAAAACATGAGGTAAGTGAATGGGATATAGAGACGCTGGGAACTAAGGGCAGGCTGTTCCACCCGGTAAAGAAAGTATTTCCACAATTCGTTTTGTCACTTCGGCAATAATGGTTATATTTGCAGAAGATTCTTCACTCATCATTTTTAACTCTTAGCTAATATGGGCAGATTCTTATATCCGGTAGATACCGACCAGTTCGCAGACATACGCAAGGACGGGAAGGTGTATGTGGACAAGACCGACATGGTGTTTGACCTTGTGGGCAAATACAGGTATGTGTTCCTTGCACGGCCTCGGAGGTTCGGCAAGTCCCTTCTGTGCAACACCTTCAAGGCTTATTTCCAGGGACAGAAGGAGCTGTTCGAGGGACTGAAGATAGCGGAGCTTGAAAAGGAGTGGAAGAGATACCCCGTTCTGCACTTCACCATGAGCGGACTGAAGAACTGTACAATTCCAGAGGCTAAAAGCGCATTAGAACTGTTCATCGGTGATTATGAGAAGATTTATGGACGCAATATGGCAGAGGAGACTCCGGGCAAACGTTTCCGTGGACTTATCCACCGTGCCTGCGAGCAGACAGGCGAGAAGGCTGTGGTGATACTCGACGAATACGACTCTGCCATAATGAGGCTGATGTATGAGCCTGAGCAGCTTGAAGCCATGCGCACCATGCTCCGTGAGTTCTATCAGGTGCTGAAGGATGAGGGAGCATACCTAAGGTTCGTCTTCATAACGGGCGTTACGAAGTTCTCACAGCTCAGCATCTTCTCGGAGCTGAACAATCTGACGCAGATATCCATGTACGATGAATACTCCGGGCTGTGTGGCATAACTCAGGAGGAACTTGACACCGTGCTGCGTCCCTGTGTCGAGGAATACGCTCGGAACTTGGAGATTACGACCGACGAGGCATACGCCCTGTTGAAGAGGAACTATGACGGATATCATTTCTCGAGAAACAGCAAGGACATCTATGCTCCGTTCAGCGTGCTCCGTGCTTTCGACGGAAAAAACACCGACCACTACTGGTTCGAGTCTGGCACGATGACTTCCCTTATAGAGCATCTGCAGCATTACCCCTTCATAGATGCCATAGAATGTGACGGTGTTGAGGTAGGCGAGGATGAGTTCAACATATCATGCGAACAGGCGCAGACACCGCTGCCACTTCTTTACCAAAGCGGCTATCTTACCATAGACAGCTACGACCCTTTGCTCCGCACATATATCCTTCACTATCCCAACCTTGAGGTGCGCAACGGCATGATAAGCGGTCTGATGCCACTGATACTGAAAAGGACGACAGCCGATGGAAACAGCCTTGTCAGGAAGATGGCGGCTTCCGTTTTCAAAGGGAGCCTCTCCGATGCCCTTATCGCCCTGCGTGCATATATCGCTAAGATACCCTACGACATCATAACCAAGGCGGAGTGGGATGAGAAGGAGAGGAAAGAGAACTTCTACAAACTGCTGCTCTACATGGCGTTCTCCATGCTTGACTCCACTGTCGACACCGAGGTGAAAAGCGTCCTTGGCCGTGCCGACGTTGTGATAAAGACACGTAACGATATCTTCGTCCTCGAGCTGAAGGTAGACGATACCGTAGACCATGCCTTGGAGCAGATTGACTCCAAGGGCTACGCCATACCCTACGAGGCAGACGGCAGGAATCTTACCAAGTGCGGCGTGAGCATATCGTCCGAGGCACGCAACATCACCCACTGGAGAGTAGTTGACGCTGACGGGAATATAACGGACGAACAAGTGTTCGGACTATAGACTTCGATTAAAGGAAACATCATGCCTCATTTCAGGAAACCTACGTTCATTGTAGTCACCGCATCAGCGGTATTATGCTTTGCCTTGCTTGCCATTGTCATGTGGAAAGGCGAAGGTACGTATGATGCCAGGCTCCAACGTATAGACAGCCTTATGGACCGCAACCCGCAGGCAGCCTACGACAGCCTGTCTCTCTTCGACTCCCTTCATCTTTACGACGATGACAAGGCTTCACGGATGCGTCTGCTTATGCTCAAGGCAAAGGCGCAGAACAAGCTCTATCTCCCCATGCCATCCGACACCATCTTCAATGAAGTCGTCTCCTATTACGACAGCCACGGCTCTGCCAACGACCGCATGCTGTCCCGCTATCTGCTGGGATGTATATACAGGGACATGAAGGAAGCACCTATGGCATTGGAATGTTTTATTGATGCCGCAGAGCAAGCCGATACAACATCCAGCGACTGTGACTTCAGAACATTATTCACCGTTTATGGGCAAATGGCTTCTATATATCAAGACCAGTATCTTCCCGATTTGGCAATGCAGGCATACGCTCGTTACAGTAAGTATGCTCTCAAGTCTGGTGATATTTATAGCTATATCAGAGGCATGGAGTTCATCGGAGGAACATGCTTTTCTTTGGGTGATACCGCAAGAGCCGTCAGTATGTTCAAGGACTGCATAAAACTCTATACCCGACACGGAATGAACAAGGCTGCGGCAAGTGCATCCCCGGTTTTGATAAAAACATACATAGCACGTGGGCAGTACGACTCTGCTCATATATATATAAAACTGTTTGAAAACAAATCAGGGTTGTTCGTTGACGAAAGGATAGTTCCTGAACGCATGCATTATTACTATACAAAAGGATTATATCAAATTGGCATTGGAAAAATTGATGCAGCGGAATACTACTTCCGGAAAC
>NZ_NPJH01000033.1 GCF_002251365.1 Prevotella sp. P3-122 | reverse complement strand
TACGGCAACGTTTCCGACTGCAGCAGCTTGCAGAGGGTTTGATGCCAGTGCCTGCACACCGACACCGAGAGACCTTCTCCCATCTCATTGGCAGTTACGGCTACATCTTATATGGAAGGTAGCCAACCCTTTATATATAGATATGCGCCTCGTGGCACACGGACAGGTACCTGATTCGTTCGGTCTTCTCAATTGTATATAGATGGTTCAAGTACCTGTCCCCTGACCCTCTCGCAGAGTCCCCTCAAGGACCATTTTGTCTAAACTATCACGAAGATTATTGAGATTTTCTTTATTCTGTCCTTTGACGCATCCTACAATCAATACGAAGACAATAAAAAATACGATATTTTTTTCATAGAAACTTATTGGCTTGTTATTTAATTCTGAATTCATGGTTATATCTTCCCCATGCACCAGTGATGAAACCAATGATAGTCGGTCCAGTAACTATCCCGTGTCCTCTAGGTGTGCGATAATTCCAACCTCCAAATACATTTAAATTTATTGGGAGTGCATTTCTATAGGCCTACCGGGCAAGTCAAATTCGCTCGAATTTAATTCAACCAACGGGTTAAATAAAGGACATTTGGAGCTTTTCGGCCTACCAAATGTCTATTACGCCGTAAACCACAAAAACTTAACAGACTATTGATTGATGTCACATATATATTATTTTTTTATTAATGTTGACGGGAACATGGTCTCCAGGCAGTCCTCTACTTACATATTTTCCAATGAGCTTATTCCCTAAGAAAGTAAGATATATCAAGTCTGGCTCGTATATTATCTGAGGATAACGAGAATCTTTCAAGCCATATTTCTTGTATATTTTTGGAAAGTATTTCTTTACCTCCCTGCCAAAGCTTTTGTCATCTAATTTGAAAACGGGGCTCATAGCCAGCGATTGTCTCGGATTCGCCGTCCACATCACAAACAAGATGTCCTTACCATGAACTTTGCTTTTAAAATTATATGGACATCTATTCCACGAATCATAATCAATCTCATCGGATATTGTATATCGCTTCAGAATGTTGCTGATATCCCGACAATATACTCTTATGACATAGTCCTCGCCTTTATGAATGGAATCCAAGGAGTCAACATAAAAAGCCAGTTCCCTTTTCAAATCTTGATTGTCTATCTCCATGTACCTGTCTGTCTCCTTATAGCCTTCATTGTTACATGAAAGACATAAGAGAGTTATCGATATTAAGAAAAATATAACTTTATACATTCCTTTAAATTTAAAATATTATGAAAAAACTTACCATTTTTTCTCTACGGAAAAAGCCAGTCCATTTCCATTTACCGAGACATTGAATAATTGTTTCGTTGGGACTAGCAAAATATTAATGATGGTCAGGGTCGAGTAGAGCGAGGGAGTTTCACCCTCACCCTCTCACAGAACCGTGCGTGAAAGTCTCCCCTCACACGGCTCTTCACACTCAACGCTTTGTGCATAGACATAACCTTGGGGTCTGACCTCTCTGCCAATGATAGAAAAGACTGCGGTCTTTGCTCGCTATCTCTTGCAGCCAAATGAGAGCCTTGACAATGGGCTTGCGATGGAAACGCTTGTATTTCCTGCGTATCCAATAGGCAAGCACCATGTTCAAGTGGTTCATGACCTTGACAAATTCTGTCTTGCCGAACTTGTTATAGTAATTGTACCAACCTCGGACTTGGCTCTCAATCTCTATCCCCA
>NZ_NPJH01000032.1 GCF_002251365.1 Prevotella sp. P3-122 | reverse complement strand
CCGTTCGCTGTAGGATGCTGATAGCTCCCTCGTCGGCATCGGGTGCATCATCGTTTCCTGCCATTCCCTTTTCGAAAGCGAGAGTCTGCTCGAGTCCCGCCTGCATGTCGGTGTCGTCCTTCTGGGATATGTCGTAGAAGACGAATCCCCGTTCCCAGAGTGGGCTGATAGCCTCTATGCGCTGGAACTTGTCGGGTTTCTTGCGTGTGTCGCCTGTTATGGGCAGCTGGTATCCTCTGTTTTCTCCCTCTGTGGCGAAGTCGTCGAGAATGAGGTCTTGCATGAATGATGCCTCCATGTAGAACTGTATTGCGACGGCTTTGTCTTGGCTCCACTCGTAGAGGTCGTAGCACCATCTGACGAGCTCGGCAATGGATGCCTTGCGCACGAAAGCACGGAGTTGCCATAGTTCTATTCCGTGTTTTCCCCAGAGCTTGGCCGCCTTGGTGTCGTCGGTGCGTTTTGATTTCCATGAGGGGTCTATGTACAGTACGAGGTGTGAGAACTTGTTCCATGCCGGACGCTTTGCCCACTTGATCCATTCCTGCCGGAAGACGGTGCCCTCTACGATGGGGTTGTGCATCATCTCCTTGTTCCATGCGCGGTGGCCCACGAACTCCATGTAATCGCGAGCCTCCTCCTTGGTCCATTTTTCTTCCCATACTGGGTTGCCCTCATTGTCAACGGCATAGACCGTCGAGACATGCACGCCCTTCGTGGCGCAGATATTCGCCAGGACGGAAGTCTTGGAGATAAGGTTACCAACCATGAGGAATCGGCCACGTCCAACATCCAGTGCACCGAAAAGTGCCTCTTTCACCCAGTCGGTGAGTTCGCGGACACGCCGCTCGTTACGGCAAAGTTCATCGTCGTCGAGGTCGTCGATGACAATATAGTCAGGACGCGACTCACGCTTACGGAGACCACGCGGCGACTGCCCACGGCCACAAGCCAGGAAATACACCCCGTCCTTGGTCTGGAACTCCCCTTCGGTCCAGTTTCCGACGGATATCTGGCTGCCGAAGTCGGCAATGATGCGCTTGTTGTACTGTAGTTCCGCCTGGATGTCGCCGAGGAGTCGGTCGGCTGAGTCCTCGGACTTGCCGACTATGACCATGAAATTGATGAGCCGCTTCGGTTGGAACATCAACCAGAGCGGCATGAAGATGTCGAAGTGGGTGGACTTGGCGTGACCTCGTGGCCACTTGAATACCGCCTTCAGGTTCGGCGTGTTCTTTACGAGCTTGGCTGCCGCATTGTGGAACGGCGCATTGTGGATGGTGCGTATGGCTTCGCCCGTCACCTTGTCGCGGAGTGTAAGGAAATGCGGAAAGTAATACTCACAGAAAGCGGCATAGTCACGCTGGAGACGGCGTATGCGTTTCTCCTTCTGTTCGGTGTTTTCTTTCTGCAGGGTTTTGGTGTCAGTGATTGCCTGTATCTGGCGGCAATGCTCTTGCCACTCTTCGTGCAGTTTTTTGAGTTCCGCTGTGGTCATTTCTTATTTCTTTTTTTAGAGGAGATAGAGGAGATAGATGAGATAGAAAGCCCCCCTGCCCCACGGTGGGGGGATGCTCTGTCAGAGGGCGGATGGTGATGCCATCTTCTCCATGAGGAACTTGTTCTGGTACTTGTTGATGGCCTTGATGAGCTCGGGTGTGATTTCGGGGTCGTAGGAAGCCTGGTCCTGGATCCATCTGTTGAATGCCATGAAAACCTCGATGGCATCGACGACGTTAGCTTTCTTGTCGAGTTTCTCGATAGTGGCCGAGAGTTTTGAGAGCTTGTCGGCGAGTGTTCCGATAGCGTTAGGGTCTCCCGATGCGTTGACCTGCTCGATGAGGTTGTCGATTGCGAGCAGTAGCTTGTTGACGAGTTCGGGCCTTGTGACGTTCTTCGCTGCCCTTGCCTCTTTCCATCCACCGTCCTTGACCCATCTTGACAATGTTACCCTTGACACATTGACCTTTTCAGCTATTTCCTGGAGTTCCATTCCTGATAGATATAGCTGTCGTGCTACTGACTTGAGCCTTTCGATGTCGGCTCTTGTTT
>NZ_NPJH01000031.1 GCF_002251365.1 Prevotella sp. P3-122 | reverse complement strand
GGGTCGGCCTAGGGCAAAACTGGTGATTGGGGCTAAGTCGTAACAAGGTAGCCGTACCGGAAGGTGCGGCTGGAACACCTCCTTTCTGGAGCGGAGTTCCTTTGTATAACACAAGTCAAGGTTGGTTATCCTTTCTTGTACTTCTCTTCGCTGTCTCTTTGATAGGAGAGACTGGAGACTGGCACCTCTCTTTGGGGGATTAGCTCAGTTGGCTAGAGCGCTTGCATGGCATGCAAGAGGTCATCGGTTCGACCCCGATATTCTCCACGCTTCCCTTATATTTGGGAAAGAGATCTTTGACATATTGACACAAGCAAGACTGTAATAACAGGAAACTCCTTCCTGCATGTCCTATGGAGATGCGAGGAAGAGCTGAAAGTATGAGCGTCCGGCCTTTTGGCCGGAAATCGAAAGTAGTAAAGGGCGCATGGCGGATGCCTTGGCTCATGGAGGCGATGAAGGACGTGATAAGCTGCGATAAGCCTGGGGTAGGTGCAAATGACCTCTGATCCCGGGATTTCCGAATGGGACAACCCGGCTGTCTGAAGGACAGCCGCCGTCGGTAATTTCCGATGGCGCCAACCGAGGGAACTGAAACATCTTAGTACCTCGAGGAAAAGAAAACAAACGTGATTCCCCCAGTAGTGGCGAGCGACCGGGGAAGAGCCCAAACCAGTGGCGTAGCAATGCGCCT